>DATJPN010000224.1:0-35604 GCA_035506335.1 Steroidobacteraceae bacterium
GCCGCGCTGTTGGTGCGTTTTTTCACGATGCGTGCTATCGATTCTAATGCCCGAGTCCTATACCGCTTCCGACATCGAAGTTCTGAGCGGCCTGGAGCCGGTACGCCGGCGACCAGGCATGTATGCCGACACCACCCGGCCCAATCATCTCGCCCACGAGGTCATCGACAACAGCGTCGATGAGGCCACTTCGGGGTTCTGCACCCAGATCGACGTCACGCTCTTCAAGGATAATTCGCTGGAAGTCACGGACAATGGCCGCGGCATGCCGGTGGACATCCACCCGCAGGAGAAAGTCAGCGGCGTGGAGCTGATCCTCACCCGGCTGCATGCCGGCGGGAAGTTCTCCGAGAAGGCCGCCTACAAGTACTCCGGTGGCCTGCACGGCGTGGGTGTCTCGGTGGTCAATGCCCTCTCGAGCCGCCTGGACTGCAGCATCCGCCGCGGCGGCAAGGAATACCGGATCTCCTTCAAGGACGGCAAGCTGCATTCCAAGCTCGCGGTGACCGGCACCGTGGGCCAGCGCAACACCGGGACCACGGTACGGTTCTGGCCGGACCCGAAGTTCTTCGACTCCGAGAAATTCTCGGTGCCGCAGCTGCGGCACACGCTCAAAGCGAAGGCGGTGCTGTGCGCGGGCCTGCGCATCACCTTCAGCAACGAGGCCACCGGCGAGAAGGACGAATGGTTCTACAGCGGCGATCTGGGCGCCTACCTGCTCGAGGAGCTCGAAGCCGCCGATCGGCTGCCGGCGCAGCCGATCGCCGCCTCGCGCGAGGGCGAGGCCGACGAGGTGGGCTATGCGCTGCTGTGGGCGCCGGACATCGCCACCGTCTTCGGCGAGAGCTACGTGAACCTGATCCCGACGTCCGAAGGGGGCACGCATGTCAACGGCCTGCGCTCCGGCCTCGCGCAGGCGGTCCGCGAGTTCTGCGAGTTCCGCAACCTGGTGCCGCGGGGCATCAAGCTCACGCCCGAGGATGTGTGGGACAAGTGCTGCTATGTGCTGTCCGTGAAGATCCGCGAGCCGCAGTTCGCCGGTCAGATGAAGGAGCGGCTCGCTTCGCGCGACGCCGCGGCCGTCGTGGAGGGCTTCGTGCGCGACTCCATGGCGCTGTGGCTGAACGGCCACGCCGACGCCGGCGAGCGCATCGCGCAGTTCGCCATCGCCAATGCCCAGGAGCGCGCGCGCGCGGCGCAGCGCGTGGTGCGCAAGCGCGTCGCCGGCGGCCCGGCACTGCCGGGAAAACTCGCCGACTGCACCAGCCAGGAGCCGCGGCGCTCGGAGCTGTTCCTGGTGGAAGGCGACTCCGCGGGCGGCAGCGCCAAGCAGGCCCGCGAACGCGAGTTCCAGGCCATCATGCCGCTGCGCGGCAAGATCCTGAACACCTGGGAACTGGAGTCCGGTGCGATCGCCTCGTCCGAGGAGGTGCACAACATCAGCATCGCCCTCGGGGTCGAGCCGGGCTCCGCGGATGTGTCGCAGCTGCGCTATCACAAGGTCTGTATCCTGGCGGACGCCGATTCGGACGGCCTGCACATCGCGACGCTGCTGTGCGCGCTGTTCCTGCGCCACTTCCGGCCCCTGGTCACGGCCGGCCACGTCTACGTGGCCATGCCGCCGCTGTACCGCATCGATGCCGGCCGGCAGGTCTACTATGCGCTGGATGATGCCGAGCGCGATCAGGTGCTCGCGCGCATCGCCAAGGAGAATGCCCGCACCCGTCCGACCGTGACCCGCTTCAAGGGCTTGGGGGAGATGAACCCCGCGCAGTTGCGCGAGACCACCATCGATCCGCGCACGCGCCGCCTCGTCCAGCTGACCGTGGATGCCGGCGACAACACCGACCAGCTCATGGACATGCTGCTCGCCAAGAAGCGCGCCGGCGACCGGCGCGAGTGGCTCGAGACCAAGGGCAATCTGGCCGAGGTGCAGGTATAGGCCATGCAGGAACAGGAGCTGAACTTCGAGGGCGTCGAGCGGCAGCCGCTGCGCGCGTTCACCGAGAAGGCCTACCTCGACTATTCGATGTACGTGATTCTCGATCGGGCGCTGCCGGCACTCGGCGACGGGTTGAAGCCCGTGCAGCGACGGATCGTCTATGCCATGAGCGAGCTGGGGCTTGCGGCGGCGAACAAGCACAAGAAGGCGGCGCTCACCATCGGCGACGTGCTCGGCAAGTTTCATCCGCACGGGGACGCGGCCTGCTACGAGGCGATGGTGCTGATGGCGCAGCCCTTCTCGTATCGCTACCCGCTCATCGACGGGCAGGGCAACTGGGGCTCGCAGGATGATCCGAAGTCCTTCGCGGCCATGCGCTATACCGAGGCGAAACTCACCCGCTACGCCGAGGTGCTCCTCGGGGAGTTGTCCGATGGCACGGTCGACTGGGTGCCCAACTACGACGGCACGCGCGAGGAGCCGGCGATCCTGCCGTCGCGACTGCCGAACCTGCTCCTGAACGGCACCACCGGCATCGCCGTCGGCATGGCGACCGACATCCCGCCCCACAACCTGCGGGAGGTCGCCAACGCCTGCATCCACCTGCTGGAGGAGCCCGAGGCGACCACCGCGCAGCTGATGAAGTTCATCAAGGGGCCGGACCTGCCGACCGGCGCCGAGATCATCTCCCCGCGGGCGGACCTGAAGGAGTTCTACGACAAGGGTGTCGGCAGCTTCAAGGCGCGCGCCACCTACACGGTCGAGGACGGCAACGTCGTGGTGAACGCCTTTCCCTGGCAGGTCTCGCCGAGCAAGATCATCGAGCAGATCGCCGAGCAGATGCGGGCGAAGAAGCTGCCGATGGTCGAGGACCTGCGCGATGAGTCCGACCACGAGAACGCGACCCGCGTGGTGATCGTGCCGCGCTCCAACCGCGTCGATCTCGAGGAGCTGATGCAGCACCTGTTCGCCACCACGGACCTGGAGCGCAATTATCGGGTCAACCTGAACGTCATCGGGCTCGATGGCCGCCCGCGCGTCATGGGTCTGCGCGACGTGCTCACCGGCTGGCTGCAGTTCCGCACGGCGACGGTAACCCGGCGCCTGCAGTTCCGCCTCGACAAGGTCAACCGGCGGCTGCACATCCTCGACGGGTTGCTGATCGCCTTCCTCAACCTGGACGAGGTGATCCGCATCATCCGCCGCGAGGACGAGCCGAAGCCGGTGCTGATGAAGCGTTTCCGGCTCTCGGAGGAGCAGACCGAGGAGATCCTCAACACCCGCCTGCGCCACCTCGCGAAGCTCGAGGAGATGAAGATCCGCGAGGAACAGAAGTCGCTGTCGGAGGAGCGTGCCGGAATCGAGGCGCTGCTGGCCAGCAAGGCGAAGCTGCGGCGGCTCGTGGCCAGTGAGATCGGCGCCGACGCGGACCGGCACGGCGACGCCCGGCGCACGCGGATCGTCGAGCGCGAAGCGGCGCAGGCCATCGACGAGACCACGCTGATCGCCAATGAACCGGTGACGGTGGTGCTGTCCACCGGCGGTTTCGCGCGCTCGGCGAAGGGTCACGACATCGATCCGCTGTCGCTGTCATACAAGGAGGGCGATGCCCTGCAGTGCGCGGCACGTGGCCGCAGCCTGCAGAACGCGGTGTTCATAGACAGCACCGGGCGTACCTACACGCTGCCGGCGCATTCGCTGCCCTCCGCGCGTGGCCAGGGCGAACCTCTCTCGGGCCGCCTCAATCCGCCGGACGGCGCACGGTTCGCCGGCGTCATGCTCGGGGAGGCGGAGGACCTGTGGCTGCTCGCCAGCGACGCGGGCTACGGTTTCACGGCCCGCTTCAAGGACCTGGTCACGGACCGCCGCGCCGGCAAGACGGTGCTGAATGTCCCGCCCGGGGCGCTGGTCCTGCCGCCGGCGCTGGTGCCTGGGGCGGATTCGGTGGTGGCCGCCGTGAGCAATGAAGGCAAGCTGCTGGTCTTTCCGGTGGCTGACGTCCCGGAAATGCCGCGCGGCAAGGGCAACAAGCTGTACGACATAAGCGGCAGGAAGCTGGCGTCGCGCGAGGAGTTCCTGGCCGGCATCACCGTCGTGCCCAAGGGCGGGGCCCTGCTGCTGTGGACCGGCGACCAGTTCAAGACCCTCGAATGGGCCGAGCTCAAGGATTACCGGGGCCAGCGCGCGCAGCGCGGCAGCGTCCTGCGTCGCGGCTGGCCGCGCAAGATCGATCGCCTCGAGGCGCGCCCGCCCCCCGCACCGCCTTAGAGGGGGCCGTCGACCCGCCCCGTTCCGGGGCGGTGGTTTGGCAAAGCTTCCAGAAAACCAGTAGCCTAGCGGGCAGGTACCCCACACCGCAGCCCGAAGGCGACCGCAACTCGCGGAACTTGCACGGTTTCAACGATGGCCCGACAGATTCAACCCATAGATCCGGGCGATTCCGATGAAACCTACCAGGACAAGATCCTCCCCGCCGTCTCGCGCACCTTCGCGCTGACCATCCCGCAACTGCCGCCGGACCTGAGCCGCTCGGTCACCAACGCCTATCTGCTGTGCCGCGTGGCCGACACCATCGAGGATGAGCCGCAGATCGCCCCGCCCGACACGCTGCTGTACATGGAGCGTTTCTCGGACGCCGTGGCCGGCGTAGCCGACGCCCAGGCGCTGGGCGCGGAGCTGGCCGGCCGGCTGTCGCAGTGGACCATTCCGGCCGAGCGCGAACTGATCGTGAACCTGGCGCGCGTCATCCGGGTCACCCGGCAGCTGCCCTTGCGGCAGCAGGCCGCCATCCGCCGCTGCGTGGATACGATGTGCCAGGGCATGCACCAGTTCCAGCGCACCGCGAGCGTGAGCGGCCTGGAGAGCGTCGAGGAGCTGGACAGCTACTGCTACTACGTCGCCGGGGTGGTCGGTGAAATGCTCACCGAGCTGTTCTGCAGCCATGCACCGGACATCGAACGGCAGCGCGCCGAGCTCTCGCGTCTCGCGCCCTCCTTCGCGCAGGGCCTGCAGATGACCAACATTCTCAAGGACGTCTGGGAAGACCGCAGCCGCGGCGCCTGCTGGCTGCCACGGACGGTGTTCGCCCGGCACGGCGTCGACCTGTCGCGCCTCGGCGCGCCTGGCGGGGACGGCTTCGCGGCCGGCATGAACGAGCTCGTCGGGCTCGCGCATGCTCACCTGCGCAACGCCCTGGAGTTCACGCTGCTGATCCCGGCGCGCGAGGTCGGGATACGGCGCTTCTGCCTGTGGGCGATCGGTCTTGCCGTGCTGACGCTGCGACGCATCGCCGCCAATCCGGGCTTCACCGCGGGCTCACAGGTCAAGGTCTCCCGGCGCATGCTCGCGGTGACGCTCGCGCTCGCCAATGCGGCGACGCGCCGCAACGCGTTGCTGCGTTTCCTGTTCAACCGCGCCGCCGCCGGCGTGCCGCTGGCACCCCTGGCGCGGGACTGGGTGCCGCGCAAGCTGCCGCTGCCCGGCGCGGCCGGCGAGCACGCGGCCAGCGCCTTTCACCGTACGCGGCGCGTGAACCCGCGCGATTCGCACGATGAGATCGGGTTGCTGCGCGAGCCCGACCGCGGGACCGTGCAATGAACGCCGGACCCCACACGCTGCGTGATGCGCGTCCGGGGCGCGCGGCCACGGCGCCCAGCGTCAGCCGCCTGCCGGACCCCGACAGCGCCGAGGCGCTGGAGCGTTCCATTGCGGCCGCACGTGACGCGCTGATCGGGCTGCAGAGCGCGCAGGGATTCTGGCTGTTCGAGCTCGAGGCCGACTGCACGATTCCGGCGGAGTACATCATGATGATGCACTTCCTGGACGAGATCGACGTGGTGCTGCAGGAGAAGCTCGCCGTCTACCTGCGCCGCCACCAGGCCGAGCACGGCGGCTGGCCGCTGTTCCCGGGCGGGGAGCTGGACCTGAGTTGCACGGTGAAGGTGTATTTCGCGCTGAAGCTCGCCGGTGACCACGCCGATGCGCCGCACATGGCGCGTGCGCGCGAGGCCATCCTGGCGCGCGGCGGCGCCGCCCGCGCCAATGTCTTCACGCGCATCGCCCTGGCGCTGTTCGGCCAGGTGCCGTGGCGCGCCGTGCCCTATATTCCGGTCGAGATCATGCTGCTGCCGAAGTGGTTTGCCTTTCACCTCGACAAGGTCTCGTACTGGTCGCGGACCGTGATGGTGCCGCTGTTCGTACTGTGTACCGAGAAGCCGCTGGCCCGCAATCCGCACGGCGTGGACATCCTGGAACTGTTCGTGACCCCGCCCGCTGATGAGCGCCACTATTTCGCGCGCGGCGGATTCGCGAACCGGTTCTTCATGGTGCTGGACCGGATGGGGCGGGCCATCGATCCGCTGATTCCGGGCGCGATGCGCCGCCGTGCCATGCGCGCGGCCCAGGACTGGGTGCTCGAGCGCCTGAACGGCGAGGGCGGTCTGGGGGCGATCTTCCCGGCGATGGTGAATGCGCTGGAAATGCTGGTGCTCATGGGCCTGCCGCCCGAGGATCCGCGCCGCGCCACCGCCAAGCGCGCGCTCGAGAAACTGCTGGTGGTGGGGCCGGAGGAGGCCTACTGCCAGCCCTGCGTCTCACCGGTGTGGGACTCGGCACTGACCGCGCTCGCGATGCAGGAGGCCGGCGACGCCCAGGCGCACGCGGCGGCCGAGCGCGCCCTCGACTGGCTCGTTCCGGAGCAGTTGCTGGACAACCCGCAGGACTGGCAGCGCGGCAAGCCCGGGGTGCGCGGCGGCGGCTGGGCGTTTCAGTTCAAGAACACGCATTACCCCGACCTGGACGATACCGCCGTGGTCGCCTGGTCGATGCACCAGGCCCGCGAGCCGCAGCGGTATTCGAGCGCGATCACCCGGGCGCTCGACTGGCTGGTCGGCCTGCAGAGCCGCAATGGCGGGTTTGCCGCCTTCGACGCCGACAATACCCACTACATCCTGAATGAGATTCCGTTCGCGGATCATGGCGCCTTGCTCGATCCACCCACCAGCGACGTGACGGCGCGCGTCGTGACCGTGCTGGCGAAAGTCGGGCGCCCCCAGGACGTCGTGGCGCTGCAGCGCGCCGTGGCCTATCTGCGCGCCGAGCAGGAGCCGGATGGTGCCTGGTTCGGCCGCTGGGGCACCAACTATATCTACGGCACCTGGTCGGTGCTCATGGCCCTGGAGCAGGCAGGCGTGCCCCCGGATGACCCGGCCGTGCGCCGCGCCGTGAACTGGCTGGCGTCGCGCCAGAACGCGGACGGTGGCTGGGGTGAACTGAACGACAGCTATCATGATCGCCGGCAGGCCGGTGGTCCCGCGGCGAGCGCCCCGTTCCAGACCGCCTGGGCGCTGCTGGGCCTGCTGGCGGCCGGTGAGGTCGACAGCCCGGTGGTGCGCAGTGGCGTGCGGTACCTGCAGCGGGTCCAGCAGAAGAGCGGCCTGTGGAGCGACCCGCGTTTCACGGCCCCGGGCTTTCCCCGTGTTTTCTACCTGAAGTACCACGGCTACTGCGCGTACTTTCCACTGTGGGCGCTGGCCGCCTATCGCAATCGCGCGCTCGCCAGCCGCGCGAAGTGAGCGTCACGGGCATCGTCGCGGCCCTCGCGGTCGAGGCGCGCACCCTTCGGTCCCGCCGGCCGGCCCGGCTCGGGGGCGCATCCGCAGCCCCCGCCATCGATTCGCTGGACGACGGCAGCCTGCTCGTCATCAGCGGCATGGGCTCCGAGGCCGCCGCCGCGGCGGCGCTGGCGTTGCTCGCGGCGGGCGCGCGCAATCTGCTCAGCTTCGGGCTCGCGGGGGGGCTCGATCCGGCGCTCGCCGCCGGGGCGATTCTGCTGCCGCAAGCCGTCACGGACGATGCGGGCACCGTGCACATGACCTTCAGCCCCTGGCGCGAGCGACTGGCCGCACGCCTGGGCTCCAGGGTCGTTGTCGGCGGAACATTGCTGAGCGTCGCGCGGCCGCTGACGACGCCTGAGTCGAAGTCCGAGGCCCGGATCCGAACGGCGGCGTGTGCCGTCGACATGGAGAGCTTCGCCGTCGCGGCCGTGGCGGCGCGGCACGCCGTGAATTTCCTGGTCGCGCGCGCCGTGGTCGATACGGCATCCGATACCGTGCCGGGCAGCGTGATGCTCGCCACCGGCCCGCACGGCGAGATCGATGTCCCGCGCCTGCTGCTCGGCCTGATGCGTGCGCCGTCGCAACTCGGCGGCATGCTGCAGCTCGCGCGGCGCTCGCGGGCGGCCCTGGACTCGCTGCGCTACCTCGCGCGGCGCGGAGTGGCGGCATGAGGCGGGCATTCGTGACTGGCGCCACCGGCTTCGTCGGCGCGGCGGTGGCCCGGGCCCTGGTGAGCGCCGGGTGGCAGGTGCGGGCCCTGGCGCGTCCGGCCTCGGACCGGCGCAACCTCGCAGGCCTGCCGCTTGAGGTGATCAGCGGCGATCTGCGTGATCCGGCTTCCTACGCGGCGGCACTCCCCGACTGCGAGGCGCTGTTTCACGTGGCCGCCGACTATCGCCTCTGGGCGCCGCATCCGGCGGACCTGTACGCCGTCAACGTCGAAGGCACGCGCGCCCTGCTCGAGGCCGCCGGGCGGGCCGGCGTGCCGTGCGTCGTCTACACCAGCAGCGTGGCCACGCTGCGCCTGGCCGGGGATGGCACGGTGGCCGATGAGAACAGCATCGCGACGCTGGCGGACATGATCGGCCATTACAAGCGATCCAAATTCCTGGCCGAGCAGGTCGTGCAGGAATGGGCCGCGGCGAGCGCGCCGCAGCGCCGGGTCGTCATCGTGAATCCCTCGACCCCGGTGGGACCCCGCGACGTGAAGCCCACGCCCACCGGGCAGATCGTGCTGGATGCGGCCGCCGGCCGCACGCCGGCCTATGTGGACACCGGGTTGAACGTCGCGCACGTGGATGACATCGCCCGCGGTCACCTGCTGGCGCTGGAACGCGGGCGGCACGCCGAGCGCTACATCCTGGGCGGTGCGGATCTGACCCTGCGGGAGATCCTCACGCAGGTGACCCGGATCGCGGGGCGCCGTCCGCCGCGGATCCGGCTGCCGCATGGCGTGGTGCTGCCCATCGCCTACCTCGCCGAGGCCTGGGCCCGGCTGACCTCGGGGGACACCCGCATCACGGTCGAAGGCGTACGCATGGCCCGCAAGCGCATGTACTTCTCCAGCGCCAAGGCCATGCGCGAGCTCGGCTATACCTGGCGTGATCCGGCCCTCGCCTTCGAGGACGCCGTGCGCTGGTTTCGCGAAAACGGTTATCTGCCAATGTCCCCGTAACCGCCGAGGGTCACGCCCGCTCGCGAGAGCGCCGTACGCACGGCGGGACTGCGCAGCGCGTCGAGTTCCGCGCGGTGGCGATAGCCGCCCATGGAGGGGGCGATCACGGCGCCGGAGAGGGTCGCCGGATGCAGGTAGATCTCGGTCACGCCCGCGGGCAATGCGGACAGGATCGCCAGCAGCCGTGCCTCGTCCATCGCGCCGCTGTGGGTGAGTCCGAATACCCGGTCGTTGCAGGCAAGGCCGGCGCGGCGCAGCCGCATCCGCATCAGGGTGAGCCAGGGGAACAGCAGCCGGGACGTGGTGCTCGACGGCTCGGCCGGAACGCGCACCGCGCGCAGGCCGAAGTCACGACCGATGCGCAGCGCCAGCGACAACACGGTGGGGTGCAGATGAAAATGCTGGTGCCCGTCCAGGTGATCCAGGGTCAGTCCGAGGTCCGCGAAGGCGGCGAACTGGGCGCGGATCTCGGCGGCGAGCTGGGCGCGAACGCGCGGGCGTGCGAAGAAGCGCCATCCGGCGCCCACCATGTCGTCATGGAAGCGATTGTCGTCGCCGACCAGGTCGGGAATGAGTCGCCGTGGCAGCACCGCGCGGCCGTCGCTCAACGTCAGGTGCAGCCCGACCCGCAGGCCGGGCAGGCCGCGCGCCCGGCGTGCCGCGTCCGGCGCCGCCGGGGCGCCCACCATGAGGCTGGCGCTGGTGAGCACGCCTTCCCGGTGCGCCGACTCCACCGCCTCATTGACGGCCGGATGCAACCCGAAGTCGTCAGCGGTGATGATGCACAGGCGCCGCGAGTCGGTCAGGCGCGAGCGGGGCCGCGGCACTTCATTCGTTCTCGAGCGGGGTCGCCAGATGCTTGCCCAGGCCCGGGCGCATCGGTCCGTCTCGCAGGGATGCGGTTCGCAGCGGCGCGACCGAGCCGTCCGGCGCAAGCTGCAGGCGGGCCTGTTTCCAGTTGACGTCCTGTCCGAGGAAGCCCCAGCACCACAGCGCGAACACGGCGCACTCGTGCAGCGGCACGGTCCACAGACTGCTCCAGGTCGAAGGATCGCCCGGCGGGCTGCGGTACACATGCATGAGCAGGCGCAGCAGCACCGTGACGCCGAGCGCCGGCAGGGTGATGGAAGCACCGCCCGCGAGCGCGGTGCCGAGCAACGCCACGGGCACGGCAAAGGTCATGAAAGCCAGACTGTAACCCCAGGGGCGCACCGCCCGGATTGTACGCAGCCAGCGCAGTTCATGACACAGCAGGTCCTGCAGAGTGCGCTCCTGCACCACCGTCTCGAGGATGACCGGCGAGAGTACCGTGCGCAGACCGCGCGCGCGCGTCAGCTCTCCCAGGCGGTAGTCATCGGCGAGCTGATTGGCGATGGCGGGCAGGCCGCCGATGGCCGCAAGAACGCCACGCCGCAGCGCGATCGTCGCGCCGAAGGCAAAGGCCCGGGATCCGAACAGCGCCGCCACGAACACCGAGGGCATGAACCAGTCATTGATGAATTGCGCACCCAGCCGTGACCAGCGGTCCGGCAGCGGCCGGCCCCGGTAGGGGCAGGTGACGATGCCGACGGTCGGGTCCAGCAGCGGCGCCACCACCTGCTCGACATACCCGGGCTCGACACGGATGTCGCTGTCGGCGATGACCAGAAAGTCGTGGCGGGCGACGGCCATGATATTGGTGAGATTGCTCACCTTGGCGTTGCTGCCGTGGTGGGTGGCGTCGATCACCAGGACGAGGTCCAGTGACGGGAACTCCTGCTGCAACCGTCGCACCGTGGCGACAGCCGGGTCGGAAGGGTCGCGCACCCCGCAGATGATCTGCAGCTGCGGCCAGGCCTGTTCGCAGAAGCTGCGCAGGCATTCGTAGAGCCGTGGCTCGGCCCCGCACAGCGGCTTCAATATCGTGACGGCGGGGCGTGCCACGGTGCCGGGCCAGCGTTGCGCGCGGCGCGGGCGCAGCAGCGCGCCGAGCAGGGAAATCACAGCGTAAAGGGTCGCGAGCAGCACGAGCACGAGGCCCGTCCAGGCGAGGCTGTCGAGTCCCCGGATGAAGGCTGGCGTGGCTGTTTCGGGGGCGGTTATCATGGTCTCGAACTGGTGCTCGGAATCGGAGGTGCCTGTTGATGGACGAGGGTCGAGTGGACATGGGTGCCGAGGGCGCAGATTCGTTGGCCGATGCCGATACCCTCATCCTCGTCGATGAGGCCGACCGCGAGATCGGGCACATGAGCAAGGCGCGGTGCCATGATGGCCGAGGCATCTTACACAGGGCTTTCTCGCTGCTCGTTTTCAACGCCGCGGGTGAACTTTTGTTGCAGCAGCGCTCGGCGGCCAAGCGGCTGTGGCCGCTGTACTGGTCCAACAGCTGCTGCAGTCATCCGCGCCGCGCCGAGAGCATGGATACGGCCATACACCGGCGCCTGCATGAGGAACTGGGGGTGCGCTGCCCGCTGCAGTTCCTGTTCAAGTTCCAGTATCAGGCCCAGTGGGACGCGAACGCCGCGGAAAACGAGTTGTGTTCGGTGTATATCGGCCGGACCCGGGGCCCGATCGAGCCCGACCGGGACGAGGTCGCCGGGCTGCGCTGGGTGAGCCCGGAGCAGTTGCAGGAGGAGATGGTCCGGCGCCGGCCGGGGCAGTTCACGCCCTGGTTCGTCATGGAATGGGAACGCATCTGGAGCGATCATCGCCCCGCGGTGCTCGCAACCCGTTCATAATGGGGCCACCGGGTCTTTTGGAGTCCGCATGGGCATACCGTTGATTCAGCAGTTGAAGGTCGCCAGCTACATCGCCGGGCGCAAGCTGCGTCGTGACCGTCGCTATCCCCTGGTGCTGATGCTGGAGCCCCTGTTCCAGTGCAACCTGGCCTGCGCCGGCTGCGGCAAGATCGACTATCCGAAGGAGATTCTGCAAAAGCGGGTCAGCCTCGAGGATGCGCTGCGCGCGGTCGATGAGTGCGGAGCGCCGATGGTCTCGATTCCGGGGGGCGAGCCGCTCATTCACAAGGACATGCCGCAGATCGTCGCCGGCATCGTCGCGCGCCGGAAGTTCGTCTACCTGTGCACGAATGCGATCCTGTTGGCCAAGCACATCGATGAGTACACACCCTCGAAGTACCTGACCTTCTCCGTCCACCTCGACGGCAACCGGGAACGGCACGACGAGTCGGTGTGCCTGGAGGGCGTGTACGAGAAGGCCGTCGCGGCGATCCGCCTCGCGCGCTCCAAGGGCTTTCGCGTCACCATCAACTGCACTCTGTTCAGCGGCGAGAATCCGGATGAAGTCGCGGAGTTCTTCGATACGGCCATGGGGCTCGGCATCGAGGGCATCACCGTCTCGCCGGGCTTCAGCTATGAGCACGCCCCGCGTCAGGATGTGTTCCTGGGCCGCAGCGCCAGCAAGCGCCTGTTCCGCGAAGTCTTCAAGCGCGGCGGGCAGGCCGCGGGGTCCGGCGGCCGGCGCAAGTGGACGTTCAATCATTCCTCGCTGTTCCTGGATTTCCTGGCGGGCAACCAGACCTATGCCTGCACCCCGTGGAGCAATCCCACCTACAACGTGTTCGGCTGGCAGCGTCCCTGCTACCTGCTCTCGGACGAGGGCTACGCGCCCACCTACAAGTCCCTGATCGAGGACACCGAGTGGGACAAGTACGGCATCGGCAACAATGCGAAGTGCAACAACTGCATGGCGCATTGCGGCTTCGAGGGCACGGCGGTGAACGACGCCTTCCGTCATCCGCTGAAGGCGCTGCTCACCTCGCTTCGCGGACCGAAGGTTTCCGGACCGATGGCGCCGGACCTGGCGCTCAATCTCGATTCAGCGAGCGCCCCGGCTCCCGCGGAAGTCCTGATTTCAGCCGACGCCATCAAACGTCCCGATCGCAAGATCGAGGGCGACCTGCTTTGACGACGCAGGTGCGCGGCGACCTCGCCGCCTTCGGTGCGCAGTTGGCCCAGTGGCAGACGCGCATGGAGCAGGCACTGGAGCGCCGCCTGCCAGGCGCCGATGAGGTTCCGAAGCGCCTGCACGAGGCCATGCGCTACAGCGTGCTCGGCGGCGGCAAGCGCATCCGCCCGGCGCTGGTGTTCGCCACCGGCCGCACGCTGGGCCTCACCGAGGCCCAGGTCGAAGCGGCGGCGTGCGCCATCGAACTCGTTCATGTGTATTCGCTGGTCCACGACGACCTGCCGGCCATGGATGACGATGATCTGCGGCGCGGCCGTCCGACCTGCCACAAGGCCTTCGACGAGGCCACCGCGGTACTCGTGGGCGATGCGCTGCAGCCGCTCGCCTTCCAGCTGCTGGCGCGTGATCCGGGCCTGCCGGCGGATCCGGCGATCCGCCTGAAGCTCATCGACCTGCTCGCCGAAGCCAGCGGCACCTTCGGCATGGCCGGCGGCCAGGCCATCGATCTGGCGGTTCAGGGCCAAGCCCTCGGCATCGCCGAGGTCGAGCAGATGCACGCCCGCAAGACCGGCGCCCTGATCAAGGTCAGCGTCATGATGGCTGCCGCCTGCGTGCCCGGCTTGAGCGCGCCGCTGGCGGTCGCCCTGGCGCGATTCGCGGGCGCCATCGGCCTGGCATTCCAGATCCAGGATGATCTGCTGGACGTTCTGGGGGATGTGTCCACCCTGGGCAAGGCGACCGGCGCCGACAGCGCGCGCGCCAAGCCGACCTATCCGGCGGTCATCGGCGTCGCGGCCTCGCAGCTGCGCATGCAGCAGCTGCACGCCGAGGCGCTGCAGGCGCTCGCGCCGTTCGGGGCCGATGCCGAGCCGCTGCGGCTGCTGGCCGAATGGCTGTTGAAGCGTCAGTCCTGAAAAGCCCATGAAGTTCGGGGTCATGGACCACGTCGACGACGGCGGCCTGCCGCCGCAGGAGCATTTCGCGGCTCGCCTGCGCTTCGTCGAGACGCTTGACGAGCTCGGCTTCCACTCCTATCACGTCGCCGAACACCACGGCACGCCGCTCGGTTTCGCGCCGTCACCGAACGTGTACCTGTCCGCGGTGGCGCAACGCACCCGCCGGCTGCGCTTCGGACCGATGGTCTACGTCGCCGCGCTCTACCACCCGATGCGACTCGCAGAGGAGATCTGCATGCTCGACCAGATGAGCGGCGGGCGGCTGCAGGTCGGCATGGGCCGCGGTGCGGTGGCCATCGAACAGGAAATGTACGGCGTGGATCCGGCGACGACCCCCGCGCGCTACGCGGAAGCCCGGGACCTGGTGCTCAAGGCGCTCACCTCGGCGCGGGTCGATTTTTCCGGGCAGTACTTCCAGGTGCGCGACTTCCCGATGGTGCTGCGGTGCCTGCAGCAGCCGCATCCGCCGTTGTGGTACGGACTGGGCAGCCCCGAGGGCGCGGTGTGGGCGGCGGGGGTCGCCGCCAACGTGATCTCGCTGCGGTCGGCGGCCGTGGCGCGCGAGGCGCTGCAGCGCTATCGCGAGGAATGGGCGGCGCTCGGCCGGGCGCCGCAGGATCTGCCCTTCACGGGCCTATGCCGGCCGGTGGTGGTTGCCGAAACGGACGCCGAGGCGCAGACGGCGGCCCGCGCCGCCTATCCGCGCTGGCGCGCATCGCTGTCGGCGCTGTGGGACCAGCGCGGCATCGCCTTTCCGCTCGACATGCCCACGCGCTGGGAGGACCTCGAGGCCGGCGGTGGCGCGATTGCCGGGACGCCGCAGCGGGTCATGGAATACGTCCGTGCGCAGAACGAAGCGGTCGGCGGGAATTTCTTCCTCTGCCAGATGATGTTCGGCGACATGCCGCTGGAATTCGCCCAGCACTCCGCACGGCTGTTCGCCTTCGAGGTCGCCCCGGGACTCGCGGCCTGAAGGCCGCGCGGCCGTCCTTGTAGGTTCAGCCGCGCAGCACGATCTCTTCGGGCGCGTGCACCAGATAGCCCTGGATGTACTGCACGCCCAGTTGCCACAGCACTGCCATGGTGTTCGCGTCCTCCACGCGCTCGGCGATGGTCTCGATGTTGAGCGACTTGGCCTGTTCGACCAGCAGGCGTACCCGTTGCTGCAGGTCCTGGTTGCTCGTGAGTCCCTGCACCAGGGCACCGTCGATCTTGACGAAGTCGATGGGCAGCGATCCCAGCAGGCCCTGCGGGTCGCGGCCCGAGCCGAAGCGCTCCACCGCGAAGCGGAAGCCGCGGCCGCGCAGCTGCGTGCCCAGATCCCGCACCCGGTCCAGCTGCGTGGCCACGATGTCTTCATGGGCCTGGAAGCACAGCCGTTGCGGGTCCGACCGCGTGGCCCGCATCTGGTTGTCGACCCAGCCGAGGAAGGAACCGTCCTTGAGCGTATCCTGCGACAGGCGCACGAACAGGCAGCCCGGCTTGCGCTGGGCGGCGAAGGACAGGGACGCTCCGACCACCCAGCGATCGATGTTCTTCAGCAGGTCATTGCGCTCGGCGGCCGGCATGAATTCGCCCGGCAGTACCTCCTTGCCGTTCGTGTCCAGCATGCGCAGCAGCACGTCGAACATGGCGTGGTCACCGCCCTGCAGGCTCGCGATGGGCTGCTGCACCAGCCGGAAGCGGTTTTCCATCAGGGCCGCCTTGATGTGCTTGACCCAGACCTGGTCGTAGGCCTTCACGCGGGAGTCGTTGTCGGCCTTGTCGGACAGAACGACCTGGTTGCCGCCGCGCTGCTGCGCCTTCGCGCACGCATCCAGCGCATCGGCGATGGCGGCGTCGGCATTGGCCTCGCGCGATCTGCCAGGCTCGGCCGCGACGCCGGGTGCGACGCTCAGGCCCACCGAACAGGTGATGGACACGCTCTTGTCCCCGACCGTCACGCTGTGTCGCGCGACCCGCGACACCAGCTGCGCTCCCCAGGCCTCGACGTCATGATCGTTGCCGCGTTCCAGCAATACGAGCACGCTGGTGCCGCCGAGCCGGCCGACGATTTCGGACGGGTGCAGGCCGTCGCACAGCTGCGCGGTGAAGGCCGACAGCACCTCCTCGCTGGCGAATACGCCGATGTCGCGCTCCACCGTGGCAAACCGGTCGGGTTTGACCACGGCGAAATAGCGCACGCCGGCGCGCACCGCAGTGCCCAGGCGCTCGGCGACCGCCTCGAGCAGCGGCATGCGGTAGAGCAAGCCGGTGGCGGGGTCGCGGCGCACGGCGTCCGCGAGGTCCTCCTCGAGCTTGCGCGCCTCGTCCTTGCGCGAGGCGATGATCAACTGCACGCAGGGGTCCCCGTCGTGTTCGCCGAGCGCCAGCAGCAGGTCGAATTGACCATGGGCGCCGTCGGCGAAACGGATCTCCGCATTCAGCGGATGGTTGTTCCAGCGGCCCTGCAGGCAGGCGGCCAGCGCGCCCTTCAGCGGCGCATGGGTGCTCTGCTCGAACAGATCCATGATGGGTTGGCCGGCAACGGCCGCGAGCGGGTAGCCGAACAGTGACAGCCATGCGGTATTCGCATCGACCAGGATGCCTTCCTGCACCTGTGCGATCGCGTCGTTGGAATGCTGCAGCACCGAGGCCAGCTGGCGCCGCGCATCGCGTGCCGTGCGCAGCGTGCCTTCCAGGGCGCGCTGCATGCGGTAGGAGTGCAGCTCGCGCGACATCACCGCCTGCAGCCGCTCGACGCTGCCCGAGGACACGGCATCGCGTGCGCCCTTGCCCATGGCCTCGGCGATGCGCGCCTCGGTCACCGAATCATCCACCACGATGATCGGCACGGTGGGCGCCAGCTGGTCGCGGATCGCAACCGCCGCCTGCAGGTCCTCGCCGCTGGGCTCGTACTGCAGGATCAGCTCCGGATTGAGCTGGGTGAGGGCATCACCGAGGTCACGCAGTGCGGGGATCCAGGTGCAGTGGGCGGCATGCCCGGCCTGTCGCAGCACGCCGTTGATCACCTCGACGGGATCGCGGGTGACCGACAGTACGATCAATGGAACTGCGCTCTGCTCGGACAAAGGGTGATCCTGGAATTGCGGCGCCGACCGGCATAGTGAATTTCGCCATTTAGTCTAGCACTGCGGAACCCCGGACCCACGTGCGACGAGTCTCACATTTTTCAGGCTCGAAACTGTGGCAGCAGGGCGAGTTTTGCCGGGGCGCCGGGCACTTCACGCACCAGTCGCGGCACCAGGTACCCGGAGAGGGTCGCGGCGAGCTCCCCGAGCAGCTGCCGGGCCGTTGCTTCCGGGACGTCGAAGTGCGCCGCGCCGCGCACCCGATCGAGCAGGTGCAGGTAGTAGGGCACCACGCCGGAGGCGAACAGGCGCTGCGACAGATCCGCCAGGGCGGCGACGGAGTCGTTGACCCCGCGCAGCAGCACCGTCTGGTTCAGCAGCGTGGCGCCCGCGGCGCGTAACCGGGCGCAGGCGTCGCGGACCTCGTCGTCGATTTCGTTGCCATGGTTGCTGTGCAGGACCACGGCCACCGGCCAGGGCAGCTCGCGCAGCCATTGCAGCAATCCGGCATCGACCCGCGAGGGCAGCACCACCGGCACTCGGGTGTGCAGCCGCAGGCGCCGGATGTGGGGGATATCCGAGAGCTGACCGGTGAGTGCGCGCAGCCGCGCGTCGCTCAGGCTCAGGGGGTCGCCGCCACTCAAGATGACCTCGGAAATGCCCGGATCGGCCGCGATGCTCGTGAGCGCCTGCTGCAGGGGAGCGCTGCCGATCTGCCCGGCATAGGGGAATTCACGCCTGAAGCAGTAGCGGCAATTGACGGCGCAGGAGCCGGTGGCGATGAGCAACGCCCGGCCCTGGTATTTCTGCAGCAGTCCCGGAGCCTTGAAGGCCCCGGCTTCGGCAAGCGGATCGGACCCGAAGCCTTCGCTCTCGGCGAGCTCGGCCGCCAGGGGCATGACCTGTCGCAGCAGCGGATCGGCCGGGTCGCCGGGGCGCATCCGGCGCACGAAGCTCAACGGCACCCGCAGCCGGAACCGCTCCCCGGCCTGGGCGGCAGCCGGAAACAGGCCCGGGTCCAGTTTGAGCGCGCGCGCCAGGACCTCAGGATCGGTGATGGCGCTGGCGAGTTCCTGCTGCCAGGCGGGTGCGCGGGCCGGGTGGCGGCCCAGGGTGGTTGCCGGTATCATTCGCGGCCCATTTTGGGGCCGGCACTGCGAGAAGGAAATGGCCAGCTACAACACCAGCGAATTTAAATCCGGCATGAAGATCCTGCTGGACGGCGAACCCTACTCGATTGTCGAGAACGAGATGGTCAAGCCCGGCAAGGGTCAGGCCTTCAACCGCGTCAAGGTCCGCAACCTGAAGACCGGGCGGACCATCGAGCGCACCTTCAAGTCCGGTGACTCGGTCGACGCGGCCGACGTGGTCGACATGGACATGCAGTTCCTGTACCAGGACGGCGACTTCTGGATCTTCATGGTGCCGGAGAACTTCGAGCAATACACCGCGGGCAAGGCCGCGGTCGGCGACAACGCGGTGTGGCTCAAGGAGGGCACGGTGTGCATCGTGACCCTGTGGAACAACGAGCCGCTGCAGGTCACGCCGCCGGCGCATATCGAACTGAAGATCCTCGAGACCGATCCGGGCCTGCGCGGGGACACCGCGACCGGTGGCCAGAAGCCCGCGAAGCTGGAGACCGGCGCCGTGGTTCGGGTGCCGCTCTTCATCAACGAGGGTGAAGTCATCCGCGTCGACACGCGCACCGGCGAGTACATTTCGCGCGCCAAGCAGTAGCCGGTCAGGCCGTTGCCGTCGGAAACGGCAACACCTCCTGGATGTGCGCGGCACCGGCCGCGAGCATCACGACCCGGTCGAAACCCACCGCGACGCCTGCGCACTCGGGCAGGCCCTGCGCGAGCGCGGCCAGCAGCCGCTCATCCATCGGGTGCAGCGGCAGGCCACGGCGCCGCCGCTCCTTGAGATCCTCGGCGAAGCGCGCACGCTGCTCCTCCGGCGCCGCGAGTTCCTGAAAGCCGTTGGCGAGTTCCACTCCACCCGCATACAGCTCGAAGCGCCGTGCGGTGCGCGGATCCGCCGGATCCAGGCGGGCGAGTGCGGCCTGTGAGGCCGGGTAGCCGTGCACGAACACCGGATGCTCATGCCCGAGCCGCGGCCCGATCACGGCGCCCATGATCAGGTCCAGGAGTTCATCGCGCCGCGCGGCACCGTGCAATCCCAGGTGCCCGACCACGGCGCGCAGCTCGGGAATCGCGGCAATGAGCGGATCCAGTCCGGCGTGACGCTGGAACACCTCGCGGTACGAAAGCCGCTCGGCGGGCCGCCGCAGCGCCGGATGCGCGCCGCACAGCTCCCGCACCAGCTCTTCCACTTCATCCATCAGGCGGCCGAGGTCGAAGCCCAGCCGGTACCACTCCACGAGGGTGAATTCGCTGTTGTGGATGCGGCTTTGCTCGAAACCGCGCGCGACATGGCAGATCTGGTAGATGTCCCCGACGCCTGCGGCCAGCAGCCGCTTCATGGCGTATTCGGGGGAGGTGTGCACGAACAGGCCGGCCGGCCCACCGCCGGATGGCCGCACACCCCCGCTCATGTCCACGGACACCGCATGGATGTGCGGGTCGGTGACCGCGGCATTCACGAGCACCGGCGTATCCACCTCCAGCACCGCCCGGGCGGCGAAGAAGGCGCGCGTGCGTGCCAGCAGGGTCGCGCGCAGGGCCAGTCGCTCGCGCGTGGCCGTGGGTCGCCAGTCATCGGCTGTGGGGGGCATGTTGACCTGCGGCCCTCAATCCAGGTCCTGGAGCCGCCCCAGTTCCTGCCCGACCCGGACGCTCAGGCCGGGCGCCAGGTGCGTAAGCCACCGCACGCGCCCCCTCGGGAACAGCAGGATCACGGTCGAGCCCATGTTGAACCATCCCATCTGCGCGCCGCGCGGCAGCTGCGCGGCGGGTCCCGCGATGGGCGCGAGGTCGCGGGTGCGCCCTCTTGTCGGCGGCGTGATTTCCCCATGCCACACGGTGCTGATGCTGCCGACGAACAGCGCGCCGACCAGGATCATCGAAAATGGCAGTCGGTCCTGGTCCCAGACACACACGACCCGCTCGTTGCGCGCGAAAAGCCGGTCCACGGCCGCGGCCGTCACGGCGTTGACGCTGAAGAGCCGCCCCGGCACGTGGCGGGTGGAGCGCAACCTTCCGGCCAGGGGCATGTGGATGCGGTGGTAGTTGTACGGCGCAAGGTACAGGGTGGCGAAGGCCCCGCCCGAGAATTCGCGGGTTTGCGCATCCGGGCCGGCCAGCAGCGCGCCGAGGCTGTAGCGCCGGCCCTTGGCCTGCAGGATGGACTCACCATCGAGGTAGCCGATCTGGCTGATCGTGCCGTCGACCGGTGAGGCCACGCTGCGCGGGTCGGGGGGTGGCGGCCGGGCACCGTCGGCGAGCTCGCGGGTGAAGAAGGCGTTGAAGCTTTCATAGGCCAGCGGATCGGGCTCGCGGGCGTCTGACATGACGGGCCTGAAGCGGCGGACGAAGCCGCCGATCAATGCGTTCTTGATGCCGGGCCGGCGCACGCGGGCCAGCGCGTGAATGAGGCGCGACAGCGCGTGCTGGGGCAGCAGGTGCTGCATCAGGACGAAACCGCGAGCGGCGAAGCTGCCGGGAATCATGGCCATGGTGGCTGCCGGCCGCCGCTAGAGATCGCCGGCGGCGCGCCGCAGGTCGGCGCTGAGCGACTTCACGTCAAAGGGTGGCGTGAATACGGCGACATTGCGACCCCGCGAATCCATCAGGAACACCGTCGAGGAATGATCCATGCTGTAGTCGCCGCCGGGCAGGTCCACCTTGAGGATGGCCACGCCGAACCGGTGCGCCATGAGCTGCACCATGTCCGGCGTTCCGGTCAGGCCGATGAAGTCCGGATCGAACGCACGCATGTATTGCGCCAGCTGCGCCGGGGTGTCCCGTGCGGGATCCACGCTGATGAACGCCACCCGCAGGCCCGGAACGGCGCCGGATTTCACCACCTGCGCCAGCTGCAGGAGCGTCACCGGGCACACGTCCGGACAGTGCGTGTAGCCGAAGTACACCAGCGTCGGGGCGCCCCGGAGCCGGGCGGCGGAAAACTGACCGTTGTTCTGGTCAATCAGCGAGAATTCGCCGGGGTCGCGCGGCTGCGGCAGCCAGGTGCCGCTCACCAGCGTCGGATTGCGATGCTCGAGCCGGTGTGCCAGCCAGAAGCCCGCCGCGGAGGCAAGCGCCACCACCAGGACCAGGAGCAGGCGGGTCGATCGCAGTTTCATGAACAAAGTATCCCACAAGCACCGCCGCCTCCGGGCGCCGGGGTCGCGAGCAGGCCGTGTGAGTGTCCGGCAGCTGATCGAGCGCGGTGCGCGGCGGCTGCAGCGCGCGCGCGTGTTCTTCGGCCACGGCACCGACAATGCGCGGGATGAATCCGCGGCGCTCGTCTGGCACGCCCTCGCGCTGCCGGCGCCCACGGCCCGTGTCCATGCCCGGATGACGAGTCCGGCGCAGCAGCGCCGGGCGCGGGAGCTGATCACCCGCCGCATCCGCGAGCGCGTGCCCGCGGTGTATCTCACCGGAGAGACCTGGTTCGCGGGACTCAGGTTCAAGACCGATCCGCGGGCGCTGATTCCACGCTCGCCGATCGCCGAACTGATCGAGCGGGGCTTCGCGCCCTGGATCGACCCGCGCCGGATCCGGCGCGTCCTGGACATCGGCACGGGGAGCGGCTGCATCGCCATCGCCACCGCCCGGATGCTGCCGCGGGCCAGGGTCGACGCGGTCGACATTTCCACGCAGGCACTGGCGCTGGCCGCGGAAAACGTGCGCCGCCACCGCCTGGGTCGGCGCGTGCGGTTGCTGGAATCGGATTACTTCAGCGCACTGGGGGCCGAGCGCTACGATATCATTGTCAGCAATCCGCCCTACGTCGGGGCGCGCGAAATGCGTTCACTGCCGGCGGAATACCGCCACGAGCCGCGCCTGGCGCTGGCGGCGGGCCGGGACGGCCTGGATGCGGTGCGGGTGATCCTGGAGGGTGCGCGCCGGCACTTGCAGCCCGGGGGCATCCTCATCGTGGAGGTGGGCAATACCGAGGTCGCGGTGCGCCGCGCGTTTACTCACCTGCCGTTCACCTGGCTGACATTCGAGCGCGGGGGGGGCGGGGTTTTCATGCTCACCGCCGAACAGCTGGCGGCGCGAGGCAGGTAGGATCATGTCCGGAAATACCTTTGGCAGGCTCTTCACGGTCACCAGCTTCGGCGAGAGCCACGGCCCGGCCCTGGGCTGCATCGTCGATGGCTGTCCGCCGGGACTCGAACTGAGCGAGTCGGACCTGCAAAGCGATGTGAATCGGCGGCGCACCGGCACCTCGCATTTCGTCAGCCAGCGTCGCGAAGCCGACGCGGTACGCATCCTCTCGGGCGTGTTCGAGGGCCGCACCACCGGCGCGCCCATCGGCCTGCTGGTCGAAAACACGGACGCGCGCTCGCGCGATTACGAGAAGATCAAGGACCGGTTCCGTCCCGGGCACGCCGATTACACCTACCAGCAGAAGTACGGTCTGCGCGACTATCGCGGTGGCGGGCGCTCCTCGGCGCGCGAGACCGTCATGCGGGTGGCGGCCGGCGCCATCGCCCGCAAGTACCTGGGCAAGCGCCTCGGGGCGCGGATCCACGGCTACGTGAGCCAGGTCGGCCCGCTGCAGCTTGAGCCGGTGAATCCATCCTTTGCCTACGAGAACCCTTTCTTCTGCCCCGACCCGGCGCGGATCGCCGAGCTCGAGGCGCTGTTGTGGGAAGTGCGGGGCGCCGGGGATTCGGTGGGTGCGAAGGTCACGGTCATCGCCGAGGGTATTCCGCCGGGTCTCGGTGAGCCGGTGTTCGAACGGCTCGATGCGGATATCGCCAGCGCCATGATGGGCATCAATGCGGCGAAGGCCGTGGAAATCGGCGCCGGAACGCGCGCGGCCGCCCAGAAAGGCAGCGAGCACCGGGACGAACTGACTCCGCAGGGGTTCCTCAGCAATCATGCGGGCGGGATTCTCGGCGGGATTTCCTCCGGCCAGCAGATCGTCGCGCACGTGACCTTCAAGCCCACCTCCAGCATCCAGATTCCGGGCCGGACCATCGATCTCACCGGCGCGCCGGTCGAGGTGGTCACGACGGGCCGGCACGACCCGTGCGTGGGCCTGCGCGCGGTGCCGATCGCCGAAGGCATGCTGGCCCTCGTGCTGATGGACCATTACCTGCGCCATCGCGCGCAGAACATGGATGTGGCCTCGACCACGCCGGTCATCTAGGTCGAACAGGGGCGCATATGGGCGGCAGGGCAGGGGGCGAAGGGTTCAACGTCGCGGTGGTGGGCGCCACCGGCCTCGTCGGGGAGACCATGATCACCGTGCTCGAGGAGCGTGATTTTCCGGTCAGGCAGCTGTTCGCGCTCGCCAGCGAGCGCTCGCTCGGCAAGTCGGTCACGTTTCGCGGCAAGAGCCACGACGTCGGCAATCTGGCGGATTTCGACTTCAGTCAGGCCGACATCGGACTGTTCTCCCCGGGCGCTGAGGTTTCGCGCGAGTACGCGCCGCGGGCGGCGGCAGCCGGCTGCGTGGTCATCGACAACACCTCCGAGTTCCGCTACCTCGAGGATGTGCCGCTCGTCGTCCCGGAGGTGAACCCCCACCGGATCGCGCAATACGGCAACCGCGGCATCATCGCGAACCCGAACTGCTCCACCATCCAGATGCTGGTGGTGCTCAAGCCCCTGCACGATGCGGCGGGTATTCGGCACATCAACGTGGCGACCTACCAGTCGGTATCCGGCGCCGGACGCGAGGCCATCAGCGAACTCGCGACGCAATCGGCGGCGTTGCTCAGCGGTCGGGGCCCGGTCAAGGCCGGGGTGATCCCGGCGCCGATCGCCTTCAACTGCGTGCCGCAGATCGACCGTTTCGAGGACAACGGCTATACCCGCGAAGAGATGAAGATGGTGTGGGAAACACGCAAGATTCTCGAAAGCCCCGACATCGGGGTGAATCCGACCGCGGTGCGGGTGCCGGTGTTCTTCGGGCATTCGGAGGCGGTGCACCTGACCACGCACCGCGAGCTGACCGCTGCTGCAGCGCGGAAAATCCTGGCCCAAGCGCCCGGGGTGACCGTCATGGATGAGCGGCGACCCGGCGGGTATCCCACGGCAGCGGTCGAGGCAGCGAACCGCGACACAGTTTATGTCGGGCGCATTAGGGATGATATGTCGTCAGAGCATGGGCTTGACCTATGGATCGTCGCAGACAATGTTCGCAAGGGAGCGGCTACGAACAGTGTTCAAATTGCCGAGATTTTGGCTCGCGACTATTTATAAGTTATATTGCCGTCCGTTGGGTGGATTTGCGCAATCCTGTCCATGCTTTTGTTTTTTTGGACATTTCTCTCGGCCGCTGTGGCGCGGAGTATCGTGAATGACTGCCAAATCCCTTAGGTGGACGCTGGCGGCGTTGATCGTTGGCTCGCCAGCCGCGATGGCGCTTGGCTTGGGTGACATCCATCTGCACTCTTCCCTCAACGCGCCCCTGGACGCCGATATCGACCTGATCGGCGCCACCTCCGATGACCTCGCGAACCTGAAGGCCCAGATTGCCTCGCGGGAGACGTTCCAGAAGAATGGCCTCGACTGGCCCGCCTTCCTGTCCAGCGTGACCTTGAAGCCCATGCACACCAGCGATGGGCGCGACGTCATCAAGGTGCACTCCGGGGTGTCGATCACCGAGCCCTTCGTCACGCTGCTGGTGGAAATCAACTGGTCACGCGGCCACGTCGCCCACGAATACACCGTACTGCTCGACCCGCCGGTCTTCACGCCTGACCAGGGCCAGGCCGCGGCTCCCGTCGCGGCTCCCGCGGTCGGCACCGCCACACGCGGCGGCGCCATCCAGCGCGAGCCCGCCGCACCGGCGCCCGTGGCCCCGGCGCCGCAGCCGGCGCCACCGGCTGCGGCCGTGACACCGGCCTCCGGCGAGCAGACCTACCGCGTGCAGCGCGGCGATACCCTTTCGCGCATCGCGGCCCGCGAGTCCTCGGGGGCCGCCCCGGCCGAGGTACGCCGCTGGATGGTGGCCACCTACCAGGCCAATCCTGATTCGTTCGAAAAGAACATGAATGTGCTGCGTGCCGGCGCCGTGCTGCGCCTGCCGGACGCGGCCGCGCTCGGCGCGGTCAGTGCCAGCGAGGCATCGGCCGAAGTGCGCCGACAGTACGCGGCCTGGCACACCGGGGGCCCGGCCTCCACGAATGCGGCCACCAAGGCGTCCGATACCGATACGGGTCATCTGCACCTGGTCACGCCGGGCACCACGGCCGCATCCGGCGCCGCCGGCGCCGCCGAATCGCGCGCCCTGCAGGGCAAGATCCAGCAGCTGCAGTCGCAGCTGGATGAATCGCAGCGCCTGCTCCAGCTGCGCAACGCGGATCTGGCGAAACTGCAGGCGCAGCTGGCCGCGGCCCAGCTTGCGGCCAAGTCCGCCGCCGCCCCGGTAACGACCGCGCCGCCCCCGGCCACCGCGCCGGTCGCGGCCGCCGCCGCCGCCTCCGCGCCCGGGACCACCACGGCTCCCGCCGCCGAGGCGCAAAGCTCGGCTGCCACCCAGGCGCAGGCCTCGGCTCCCGAGGAAACGGCGGCGGCCTCCTCGCCGCCGATCAAGCGCCACCCGCATGTCGTCACCGTTCCGGTCGAGCAGGGCCCCTCCATCGTCGGCCTGCTGCTGCAGTACTGGTGGGCGCTCGCCGCGGTGGTGGTGGCCGTACTCGCCTTCTTCGGCCTGCGCGCGTGGCGCGAACGCCGGCAGACGAGCTTCGATGATTCCCTGGGGCGCCTGAATTCCACCGACACCGCGATCACGGGCGAGCGCCACACCGGCTTCGACACCCAGCCGCTGATGCCGTTGCGCGACCAGTCCATCCTGGTCGAGGAGTCCGGCTCGCATGCGAAGCCGCGCTTCGAAGAGGGCGCGGGCGCACGCGCGCCTCACGTCGCCGCGGACCAGCCCATCAACGCGGAAGCCGCGGTCAACCTGGACCAGGGCGACCCGCTGGCCGAGGCCGATTTCCACATGGCCTACGGTCTGTATGACCAGGCCGCGGATCTGGTGCGCATCGCGATCCAGCGTGATCCGACGCGGCGCGACCTGAAACTGAAGCTGCTCGAGGTCTTCTTCGTCTGGGGCAACAAGGAGCAGTTCCTGCACAGTGCCCATGAACTGGCCGACACGCGCGCCGAAGCGGCACCGGGTGAGTGGGAGAAGATCCTCATCATGGGCAAGCAGCTGGCGCCCGAGGATCCGCTGTTCGCCGCCGGAACCGCCGTCAGCGGTGCCGCCGCCGCCGGGGTCGACCTGAACCTCGAAGGTGGCCAGAGCGGCGGTATCGATTTCGACGTGATCGGTTCCCCGTCGGCGATACAGAAGGCGGCCGGCGACATCGATCTGGACATCGGCACGGCCATCGGCGAGCGCGATGCACGCGCCGAGTCCGCCGCGGCGCTGGCCACCGACAAGAACCTGGCCCTGCACAGCGCCGATGGCATCGGTGACACCGGCACCGGCTCGACCCAGGAAATGACCGCCACCCGCATGGATGCAGCGCGCTTCGGCGGCCTGAATGAAGGGCTCACGTCGGAGTCGCCCACCATCGAGCAGCCGCTGCCCGATACCGGCGCCACCGCGACCGTGCGGCAGAAGGTCGAGCAGGCGCTGCAGCAGGGCGCACATGGCGAACAGACCGCTGAACTCGCCATCGATGACCTCGGTCTTGATCTGTCCTCCCTGGACACGGTCGATCAGCCGGCGCTGGGGGCCGGCGCGGATTCCCCGACGATGGTCGCGGGACTGGATGAACACTCGCGGCGCCTGCTCGAAACCGCCGAGCAACGCACGCCGGGCTTCGGTCTCGACTCCTCGGAGACGCCGACCGGATCGTGGCAGTTCGACGGCACCGCCACCGATGCGCCGATGAGCATCGAGGGCGTCGAGCACGGCGTGGGGGCGACCGCCAGCCTCGCCGCACTGTCCAGCGACCTGGACTTCAACCTGGGGCTGCCCGAGGCCACGCCGCATGCGGCCGATGCAGCCAACGGGCACCAGGGCCTGGATCTGGATGTCGGCACGGCAACCATCCCGGATGCGGCTTTCGCGCAGACCCAGCGGCTGGGCACCGAGGACCTGGCGCTGCCGGATCTCGAACCGGTGACCATGAGCGAAGTGGGCACGAAGCTCGATCTGGCGCGGGCCTACATGGACATGGGCGATCCCGAGGGCGCGCGCAACATCCTGGAGGAAGTGGTCACCGAGGGGTCGGTGGCACAGAAGCAGGAAGCCCAGCGCCTCATCGAGTCGCTGCCCGGCTGAGCCCGGAACGCCGTGCCGCGGATCGCCGTCGCGCTCGAGTACGACGGCGCGCAGTTCGCCGGCTGGCAGACCCAGCAGGCCGGCGTGAGCAGCATCCAGCTCAGCGCCGAGGTCGCCTTCAGCCGGATCGCCGCAGAGCCCGTGAACCTGGTGTGCGCCGGGCGCACCGATGCCGGCGTGCACGCCCTGGGCCAGATCGCCCATTTCGACACCCGGGCCGTGCGTGGGGAACGCAGCTGGGTGCTCGGCGCCAACGCGAACCTGCCCGACAGCATCAGCGTGCGCTGGGCCCGTGCGGTGCCCGCCCATTTTCACGCGCGCTACAGCGCCGAGGCGCGCACCTACCGGTACTTCATCCTCAATCGCCTCAGCCGTTCGGCCCTCGCCGCGCAGCGCGCGGCGCTGGTGCATCGGCCGCTCGACGTGCAGCGCATGGCCGAGGCCAGCCAGGTGCTGGTGGGAGAGCACGATTTCAGCGCCTTCCGGGCCGCCGAATGTCAGGCACGCTCGCCGATCCGGCGGCTGTACGGCCTCGATGTCACCCGCTCCGGCGACTGGGTGGTGATCGATGCCACCGCGAATGCATTTCTGCATCACATGGTCCGCAACCTCGTGGGCCTGCTGCTTGCGGTGGGCCTGGGCAAGGCGCCCGCCCAGTGGGCCGCCGACGTTCTCGCCTCGCGGGACCGCACCCGCAGCGCGCCCACGGCGCCGGCCGCAGGGCTGTATCTGTGGAAAGTGCGCTACCCCCGGGCCTTCGCTCTGCCCGAGGAGGCGGAAGGTCCGGTATCGGCTATCATCCCGGACCTGCCCGCCGCATAGGTCAAGTGGAACAGCCATGTCGTGGTTCGAGAAGATCATGCCTTCGCGCATCAAGACCGAACGCCGTACGCGTTCGGTGCCCGAAGGGCTGTGGATCAAGTGTCCGGCCTGTGACGCGGTGCTGTACCGGGCGGAGCTGGAGCGGAACCTTTACGTGTGTCCGAAGTGCAGCCACCACATGCGCATCGGGGCCCGTCAGCGTCTGCTGTGGTTCCTGGACGAGGGCGGGCACGTCGAGATCGGCGCCGGGGTCGAGCCCGAGGACGTGCTGAAGTTCAAGGACAGCAAGCGGTACAAGGACCGGCTGGCGCAGGCGCAGAAGGCGACCGGAGAGAAGGACGCCCTGGTGGTGCTGGCCGGCCGACTGCTCGGCAACCCGGTGGTTGCCAGCGCCTTCGAGTTCGAGTTCCTGGGCGGTTCGATGGGCTCGGTGGTCGGCGAGCGCTTCAGCCGCGGCGTCGCGTTCTGCATCGCCGAGCGCATGCCGTTCGTGTGCTTCACGTCGAGCGGCGGCGCGCGCATGCAGGAGGCCCTGTTCTCGCTGCAGCAGATGGCGAAGACCAGCGCGGCGCTGGCCCGCCTCGCCCAGGCCCGGCTGCCCTACGTCGCCGTGATGACCGACCCGACCATGGGCGGCGTGTCCGCCAGCCTCGCGATGCTGGGCGATCTGAACCTGGCCGAGCCGCGGGCGCTCATCGGCTTCACCGGTCCGCGTATCATCCAGCAGACCATGCGCGAGACCCTGCCGGAGGGTTTCCAGCGCAGTGAATTCCAGCTGGAGCACGGCGCGGTGGACATGATCGTCGATCGGCGCGACATGCGCGAGCGCATCGGCGGCATGCTGGCCATGCTGATGAAGCAGCCGGCGCGCAGCGCCTAGATGAAGCCGCCACCGCGCACCTTGGCCGAATGGCTAGCGGTGCAGGAGCAGGTGCACACGCGCGCCATCGACCTGGGGCTGGGCCGGGTCGGCGCGGTGGCGCGCACCCTGGGCGTTGATCGCCCGGCCTACCGGGTCATCACCGTCGGCGGCACGAACGGCAAGGGTTCCACCGTCGCGACCCTCGAGGCCGTGCTGCAGGCGCAAGGGCGGCGTACCGGCACGCTCACCTCCCCGCATCTGCTGCGCTACAACGAGCGTATCCACGTCGCTGGCCGCGAGGCCACGGATGCGCAGCTGGTCGGCGTGTTCGATCGCATCGAGGCGGCACGCGGCGCCACGACGCTGACGTTCTTCGAGTACAACACCCTCGCGGCGCTGCTGCTGTTCGCCGACGAGAAGGTCGACGTGGCCGTGCTCGAGGTGGGGCTCGGCGGGCGGCTCGATGCCGTCAATCTGGTGGATGCGGATGTCGCGGTGCTGTGTTCGGTCGGATTCGACCATCGCGACTGGCTGGGCGATACCCTCGATGCCATCGGCCGCGAGAAGGCCGGGATCTTCCGCGCGCATCGGCCCGCCGTGCTCGGCACGTCCGAAATGCCGGCCAGCGTGTATGCCGCCATCGAGGAACTCGGCGCGCAGCCCGTCATCGCGGGCCGGCACTTCAGCTGGCGGATCGACGAGGATCATGCTCCCCGCAGCTGGAGCTATCGGGGCCTGCAGGGGGAAATCGCGGCGCTGCCCGCGCCGCGCCTCGCCGGCGCCATCCAGTACCGCAATGCCGCGACCGCGCTGGCCGCGGTCGAAGCGCTCGGGCGCGCCGCCGGCACCGCGATGCGTCCGGCGCCGCTCACCCGCGAGGTGATCGCCGCGGGGCTGGAAGGTGTCGCGTTGGCGGGCCGTTTCCAGGTCATCCCGGGTCCGGTCGAGTGGATACTGGATGTCTCGCACAACGAGCCGGCGGCGCAGGTCCTGCAAGCGAATCTCGCTGCGCGGCCCGTCAGCGGGCGCACGCTCGCGGTGTGCGCGATACTGCAGGACAAGGATGCCGGGGCGATCGCGCGCGTCCTGCACGGGGCGGCCGATATCTGGATCGCCTGCGCGCTCGCCGGTCCGCGCGGTGGCACGGCGGCGCAACTGGCGGCGCGGCTGGCGCCGGCCGTGCACGCGACCGAACAGGCGGCCTCGGTCGCGGAGGGCTGCGCGCGGGCGCGTGCGCTGGCGCGGCCCGGCGATCGGGTGCTGGTGTTCGGCAGCTTCGGCACCGTGACCGCGGCGCTGGAATGGCTTCAGCTACAATGACGCGAACCTGAGGGCGGATTGGAACAGCAAGCCAAGGAGCGACTCACCGGCGGCGTCATACTGGTCGTGCTGCTGGTGCTGCTCGTGCCGGAACTGCTCACCGGTCCGCGACCCGCGCCGCCACCGGCCCCGGCGCAGCCCGACCAGGCGCCGATGCGCGCCTACACCATGGACCTCGGCGAATCGGCGCATGCGAATCGCGCACCCGTGGCGCCGTCGACCGCCGCGCCGCGGGCCAGCGAACCGGCGGCACCCCCCGCCAGCGCGCCGGCGTCCGTGCAGGCTGCGCCAGCCGCGCCAGCCGCGCCAGCCGCGCCGGCCGCCACGGCCAGCGTGAGTTCGGCACCCGCGCCGGCACCGGCACCGGCACCGGCGCCGCGACCTGCCGTGCCCACGCACGTGAGTGTGCGCGCGGCATCGTGGACCGTGCAGCTCGGCACCTTCAGCAGTCGCGAAAACGCCGCACGCCTGGTCGGCAGGCTCAAGTCGCATGGTTTCAATGCGGTCATGTCCGAGGCCACGAAAGACGGTCACCGCCTGTTTCGCGTGCGCGTGGGCGCCGAGCGCGACCGCGCGGCGGCCCAGAAGCTGCTGGGGCGGCTCAAGGCTGCGGGTGCGGCGGACGGGGAAATCGTGCCGCGATGAAATTCGTGAGGTCGTCCGCACCATTGCAACGCACCTCTAGTACAATGGCGGGTGCCGTCCCGGATCGCTGCAGGGCTTGATGCACTCTTCATTCCAGCTCCATACCGCCGACTACCTGATCATCGCGACCGTAGTCATATCCGGCACCATGGGCTTGTTGCGGGGCCTGCTACGGGAAGTCATCGCGGTGGCCACCTGGATCATCGCCGCCTTCGTGGCCTGGCATTTCACCGGGAGCCTCGAACCGCATCTGGGCGGGCTGCTCGCGCAGGAGGCCGTGCGTCCCTGGGCCGCCCGGGTGATCCTGTTCGCCGCGGTACTGCTGCTGGGGCACGCGGTCGGCGCGCTGGTCGGGCACTTCGTGCGCCTGTCCCTGATGAGCGGCGTCGACCGTTTCCTGGGGCTGCTGTTCGGACTGGTGCGCGGTGTGCTGATCGTCGGCGCCGCCGTCATCGTGTGCGAAACCGTGCGCCTCGACGAGGAGCCCTGGTGGCACGAGTCGGCGTTGCTGCCCTATGGCGAAGACGCCGCGGCGGTGCTGTGGTCGCTGGGCGGCAGCCGTTTCAGGCACCACGCGGTGACCGCGGCGAACTTCCGGTCCACTCCGGGATACTGAGGGAGGTCGGCATGTGCGGAATCGTCGGGATCGTCGGAACCAGTCCCGTCAATCAGCGTCTGTACGATGCACTCACGGTGCTGCAGCACCGCGGTCAGGATGCCGCGGGCATCGCCACCGCCAGCGGCGGCGCGCTCTCGATCCGCAAGGGCGGCGGCCTGGTGCGCGATGCGTTCCAGCAGCACGACATGCTCGAACTGCGCGGCGACATGGGCGTCGGGCACGTGCGCTACCCGACCGCGGGCACCGATGGCACCACCGAGGCGCAACCCTTCTACGTGAACGCGCCGTACGGCATCTGCCTGGCGCACAACGGCAATCTCACCAATGCGCTGGAACTGGCGGATGTGCTGATCCGCGAGGACCGCCGCCACCTGAACACGACCTCGGATTCCGAAGTGCTGCTGAACGTGTTCGCCTCGGAGCTGCAGCGGGTCGGAACGCCCCGCGTCACCGCGGGGGACATCTTCGCGGCGCTGAACGCGGTCTACCGGCGCTGTCGCGGCGGCTATGCGGTCGTCGCCATGGTGATCGGCCACGGCATCCTCGGATTTCGCGACCCCCATGGCATCCGGCCGCTGGTGCTCGGCCGGCGCGAGACGGCCAAGGGGCCGGAGTGGATGCTCGCCTCCGAGAGCGTGGCGCTCGACATGCTGTCGTTCCAGCGGGTTCGCGACATCGGCCCGGGCGAGGCAGTGTTCATCGACGAGCAGGGACGGCTGCACTCCCAGCAGCTCGTGGCGAGCGTCCAGCACACCCCGTGCATCTTCGAGTTCGTGTACTTCGCGCGCCCGGACTCGATCCTGGACAACATCTCCGTGTACCGCGCCCGCATGCGCATGGGCGACCGGCTCGCGGAGAAGATCCTGCGGGCGCGGCCCGAGCACGACATCGACGTGGTCATTCCGATCCCGGACACGAGCCGCACGGCGGCGCTGCAGCTGGCCCAACGGCTCGGGCTCAAGTACCGCGAAGGCTTCACCAAGAACCGCTACATCGGCCGCACCTTCATCATGCCCGGGCAGGAGATGCGCGAGAAGTCGGTGCGCCGCAAGTTGAATGCCGTGGAAATGGAGTTTCGCGGCAAGACCGTGCTGCTGGTGGATGATTCGATCGTGCGGGGCACGACCTCGGCGCAGATCGTCGAGCTCGCGCGCGAGGCCGGAGCGCGCAAGGTGTATTTCGCCTCGGCGGCGCCGCCGGTGCGCTTCCCGAACGTCTACGGCATCGACATGCCGGCCGCCAGCGAACTGGTCGCCAGCGGCCGCACCGACGAACAGATCCAGGACGTGATCGGCGCCGACTGGCTGATCTACCAGGACCTGCCGGACCTGGTCGCGGCCTGCCAGCACGACAACGCGAAGATCACGGAATTCGACACGTCGTGCTTCTCGGGCGAATACGTCACCGGGGACGTGACGCCGGAGTACCTGCAGCGTCTGCAGCACGAGCGCTCCGACGCCGCCAAGGCCCAGCGCCGCGGTGCGCTGCGGGTTGTCCGCCGCACGTGACCGGAACCGATCCGCGCCGCACGCTGTTACTGGAACTGCTGCAGGCCGGCCTCGCCGCCGTGGACGGGAGGCGTCGCACCGCGGATACCCTGAAATCCCTGCCGGCGACGGCCGCCGCACCCGGCGGCTTCCACGTGGCCGCCGTGGGCAAGGCGGCCTGCGCCATGGCGCTCGGCGCCCACGATGCGCTGGGAGCGCGCATCCGGCGCATGCTGATCATCGCCAAGGATGGTCACCTCGAGACGGCCGCGGCCGACCTTCCCGGGGTCGAGATCATCGAGAGCGCTCACCCGGTTCCCGATGAGCGATCACTGCTCGCCGGGCAGCGGCTGTGCGACTTCGTCGCGAGCCTCCCCGCCGATGCGCTGCCGGTGTTCCTGGTATCCGGGGGCGCCTCGAGCCTCGCGGAGGTGCTCGCGCCGGGCGCGACCCTGCAGCAACTGCGGCAGCTCAATGCCTCGGGGCTCGCGAGCGGTGAGGATATCGCCGCCCTGAACGCCCGCCGGCGCACGATCTCGCGCCTGAAGGGCGGCGGGCTGACGGCGCGGCTCGCCGGCCGTGCGGCCCTGGCGCTGTTCGTATCGGACGTTCCCGGAGATGATCCGGCGGTCATCGGCAGCGGCATCCTCGGGCCCGTCGCGGGGCAACCCGACCAAGTGACACGCTGCATCATTGCGCGCATCGAGGACGCCATGCAGGCGGTGGGCAGGCGCGCCGCCGACCTGCGCACCTCGATCAGCGACACGAGATTTGCGGAAGATGCCGACCGGCTGGCCGTGAGGCTCACCCACGAGCTGTGCCTGGCCGACGCGCAGGTGTGTGTCTGGGGCGGAGAATCCGTGGTGCGGTTGCCTCCGGCGCCCGGGCGGGGTGGCCGCAACCAGCACCTGGCGCTCGCCGCCGCGAGACTCATCGCCGGGCAGGACGACCTGCTGTTCCTGGCGGCCGGGACCGACGGCACCGATGGCCCCACCGATGATGCCGGCGCGCTGGTGGACGGTGAGACCTGTGGCCGGGTCGCGATCGCGGGGCTCGACGTGGAGCGCGCTCTGGCGGGCGCGGATTCGCACGCCGCGCTGGCCGCGGCGGGCGACCTGGTCCACACCGGACCGACCGGCACCAATGTGGGGGATCTGGCGTTGGGCCTGAAGCTCTCGAGCGCACAGGCACGCGCCTGGCTCGCGCGCAGCGCCGGCACCCCGCCGCCCGTGCGGTAAACTTGCCGACCTACCTGCGGTGGGGTCGGCGGTGGCGGTAAATCATGCGGCTCTTGGCGATTGGCGATGACCCGACGTTGCACGCGCGGCTGCGCGGCAGCGTCGAGGTCCGTTGGCTCAATTCGCAGGTGGTCGAATACGACCCCGTTGCATCCGGAGCGCTGTCACCGGACCTGCGCGCTCAGGGATTCGATGCCGTCGTCCTCGACCATGCCTGGTGCGATCGGGCCCCCGACGGCGCGCGCAGCATCCAGGAACTCGCGCGCCTGACGGCGCGGGCCGGATTCGCGCCGGTGATCTTCCTGGCCGGGCGCTCCGGTGATGCCCTGTGCGAGGCGGCCCTGAATGCCGGGGCCTGCGCCGCGCTCGGGCGCGACGATGCGGCGCCCGAAGCGCTGCTGGCGGCGATCGCCGGCGCCGCCGCGCTGCAGTCGGATGCGCGGGCGCAGCGCCATCGCTCGGGGCAGCTCGCCGCGGAGCAGCGCTTCAGCGGCGCGCGCATTCCGGGCTATCGACGCATCCGCACCCTGGCCACCGGCCACTTCGCCGAACTGCACGTCGCCGAAAGCGATGCGCGCGGCGAGCTGGTGGCGATCAAGGTGGCGCGTGACGTCACGAGCGACTCGCAACTGGACCACGCCTTCCGCCGGCTGCTGCAGGAGCACGACATGGCGCTGCGCGTGGATCCGCGATTCGTCGTGAAGGTGCACGACCTGGGCATCAGCGACGAGCATGCCTACATGGTCATGGAATACTTCGACGCCGGCGATCTGCGCCGGCGACTGCGCGCGCCGCTGGGCGTCGGGGAGGCGCTGCAGACGGCGCAGTCGATCGCGCTCGGGCTCGCCGCGGTGCACGCCACGGGCGTGCTGCACCGGGACCTGAAGCCCGGCAACGTCATGCTGCGGCGGGGCGGCGGCGTGGCGCTCATCGACTTCGGCCTCGCCAAGGATGCGGCCCTGGAGGCCGAAATCACCGATGCCGGCCAGATCATCGGCACCCCGCACTACATGAGCCCCGAGCAGGGGCACGGCGAACCGATCGATGCGCGCAGCGACCTCTACAGCCT
>DATJPN010000225.1:0-22287 GCA_035506335.1 Steroidobacteraceae bacterium
GCCCAGGTAGCCGCAGGCGAGCGAGGCCGCGAGCGCGATGTAGGGGTTCGCATCCGCGCCGCCGCAGCGGTTCTCGACGCGCCGGTCCGCGGCGCCGGCATTGGGGACGCGCAGGCCCGCGGTACGGTTGTCATAGCCCCAGTGGGTATTGATCGGCGCCGACAGGTAGCGGGTCAGCCGCCGGTAGGAATTCACGTTCGGGCAGAACAGCGCCATGGCCGCCGGCAGGTAGCGCTGCAGGCCCGCGATGTGGGAGAAGAACAGCTGCGAGGGCGTGCCGTCGGCATTGCTGAAGATGTTCTTGCCGCTCTTGCGGTCGATGACGCTCTGGTGGATATGCATGGCGCTGCCGGGTTCCTTCGCATGCGGCTTGGCCATGAAGGTCGCGTACATCTTGTGACGCAGCGCCGCCTCGCGCGCCGTGCGCTTGAACAGGAAGGCCTGGTCGGCGAGGTCGAGCGCGTTGCCATGGATCAGGTTGATCTCCATCTGCGCCGGACCGTCCTCGTGGATCAGCGTGTCGATCTCTATTTCCTGGTCTTCGCAGAACTGGTAGATGTCGTCGAACAGCGGGTCGAACTCGTTGACGGCGGCGATGCTGTAGGACTGCCGGCCGGGCTCGGCGCGGCCGGAGCGCCCGACGGGCGGCTTTAAGGGGTAGTCGGCGTCGAGGTTCGGCTCGACCAGGTAGAACTCCAGCTCCGGCGCCACCACCGGATCCCAGCCGCGCTGGGCGTACAGCTCGAGCACGTGCCGCAGCACGTTGCGCGGGGCCATCGTGACCCGCCGGCCGTCGCCGTAGAAGCAGTCGTGGATGACCTGTGCGGTGGGCTCGGCCGCCCAGGGCACCCGGCGCACGGTCTTCGCGTCCGCCTTGAGGATGATGTCGATCTCCGCCGGGTTCATCGCCTCCCCGGTGCTCGTCGGGTAATCGCCGGTCACGGTCTGCAGGAACACGCTCTCCGGCAGCCGCATGCCCTCGTCTTCGGCGAACTTCTCGGCCGGCATGATCTTGCCGCGGGCGATGCCCGCCATGTCCGGGATGATGGCCTCGACCTCGGAAATGCCGTGGTCGCGGAAGAACTGTCGGATATCAGTGCCCATGAATCACCTGGCCTGCGCCCGTTCGCGGCTGGCCTCGCCGAAGGCCGCGAACAGGGCACGTGAAAACGGATTGCGCATCGCCTGCCATTCGGGGTGCCATTGCACGGCCACCGCGAAGCGTGGCGCGTTGCGCACGTGGAAGCCCTCGATCAGGCCGTCCGGCGCGCGCGCCTCGATGACCAGGTCCCTGCCCAGTTTCTCGACGCCCTGCCAGTGCAGCGAGTTGACGCGGATCTGATCCGCGCCCGCGAGCCTGCGCAGCAGCCCCCCGGGCTCCAGGCGCACCTCGTGCGCCGGACCATACTGGACTTCGAGCTCGGCGCTCTCATCGTCCCGGTGGTCCAGATGCCCGGGCACCTCGTGGACCCGCTGCAGCAGGGTGCCGCCGAAGGCCACGTTCATCTCCTGGAAACCGCGGCAGATGCCGAGCAGCGGCACGCCCAACGCCACGGCGCGCGGAATGAGTGTCAGCGTGGTCGCGTCCCGGTCCGGATCATGCAGGGTCCCCGGAGCACTCGGGCCGCCGGCATAGTGGTGCGGTTCGACATTCGACGGGCTGCCCGGCAGCAGGATGCCGTCGAGGTGCCGCAGCACCTCGTCGATGTCCTGGCGGTCGCCGAGGGCCGGAACCAGCAGCGGAATCGCGCCGGCGGCCTCGGCGACGGCCTTCATATACTTCTCGCCGACCACGTGAAAGGGGTGGCGACCGAACATGCGCCGATCGGCGGAGATGCCGATGACCGGGCGTCGCGATTTCATGGCTTGCTTCCAGGGCCGTTTAAAATATTAAACAAGCCCTGCCTTCAGATCGTTATTTGCTGACAATCATTAGACCACATGACGGCGCCGCAGGCTGCCTGACGCCGCACATTTTGGTCGCGGCCGGATCAATGGTAAACTGCCTTTGCGCCCGGATAACAGTCATTTGCGGGTGCGTCTTGCGCGTATCCGGCCGACCACCGCCGGTGCGCGAAGCGCCGCCTTCGGTGCTTTAATTATCTTAAACACTTGGGGTTGCCGCCATGGCCGGCCAGCCGCTCGCACGGACCTATTATTCTGCCTCCCGCAGCCCGACACCGGCGCGCCCGGCGCTGGCCGGCGCGCAGGATTGCGATGTCTGCGTCGTGGGCGGCGGGATCGCGGGCTGCTCCGCCGCGCTGCACCTGGCCGAACGCGGGTTTGACGTCATCCTGCTGGAAGCCGAGCAGGTCGGCTGGGGCGCCTCCGGCCGCAGCGGCGCACAGGTGCTGCCCGGAGTCGCCGCGAGCCAGCACAAGCTGGAAAAGCTGATCGGCGTCGGCGAGGCCCGTAAGGTCTGGGATGTCTCCGTCGCCGGCGTGCGCCTGGTACGCGAGCTCATCGCCCGCCACGGCATCGCCGGCGATTTCGTCGCCGGTCACATGCTGTGCGCCGTCAAGCCGCGCCACGACGCGCAGCTGCGAGCCGATGCCGAGGAACTGCGGCAGCGCTACGGCTACGAGGGGGTGCGCTACATGCCCGAGGAGGAAGTGCGCGGCACCGTGGCGAGCGGACGCTACCGGGGCGCGCTGTACGATGCCAACGCCGGGCACATCCATCCCCTGAACTACACCTTGGGGCTCGCCGCAGCCGCCGAGCGGCGCGGCGTGCGCATCTTCGAAGGCACGCGGGCACAGCGCTTCGAGGGGCGCTCACCCGTGCGCGTCTCGACACCGGCCGGCGAGGTGCGCTGCCGGCAGCTGGTCCTGTGCGGCAACGTGTACCTCGGGCCGACCGCCCCGCCGCTGCGATCGCGGATCATGGCGGTGGGCACCTGCATCGTGGCCACCGAGCCCCTCGGACTCAAGCGAGCGCAGTCGCTCATCACGAACAACGCGGCCGTCGCCGACACGAACTGGGTGCTGGACTACTTCCGCCGCTCGGCCGACCACCGGTTGCTGTTCGGCGGCCGGGTCACCTATGCGGGATTCGATCCCGACCGCATCGCCGCGGCGACGCGGGCGCGCATGGTGCGGGTGTTCCCCCAGCTCGAGGATGTGCGGGTGGAATTCGCCTGGGGCGGTTACGTGGACATCACCCGCAACCGGGCACCGGATTTCGGGCGGCTGAACCCCGATGTGTACTACCTGCAGGGATTCAGCGGCCACGGCATCGCCCTCACCGGCATCGCGGGCCTGCTGGTGAGCGAGGCCATCGCCGGGCAGGCGCAACGCTTCGATGTCTTCAGCCGCATTCCGCATCGCGGCTTTCCCGGCGGCCGGGCGCTGCGGCGCCCGGCCCTGGTGCTCGCGATGCTCTACTACCGGATCCGGGACCTGCTCTAGCGCGGACGGATCTCGAAGCAGCGATGGATGCGCGGATTGCGCTCGAAATCCATGGCAATGGTGGCGCGCGAGACGTCCGTCACCTCGTACCGGGTGCTGATCGCCTCATCGAGCCGGAAGCGCTGCGCGTTGCTTGAGAACACGAGCAGGCCGTCGCGATCGAGCAGCTGCGTGCACAGCTCGATGAGAGCGCCGTGATCGCGGCTGACGTCGAGCACGCCCTGCATGCGCTTGGAGTTCGAGAAGGTCGGCGGGTCGAGGAACACGAGGTCGTAGCGCTCGCCCGCGGCCAGCGCCTCCTCCAGCCACTGCCGGCAGTCCGCCTGGATCAGTTCATGCGCATCGCGCGCGATGCCGTTCAGGTCGAGGTTGCGGCGGGCCCATTGCAGGTAGGTGCGCGACAGATCCACCGAGGTGCTCGCTCGGGCACCGCCTGCGGCGGCATGCGCCGTGGCCGTCGCCGTGTAGCAGAACAGGTTCAGGAAGCGCTTGCCGCGGGCCTCTCGGCCGAGCCGCTCGCGGGTGATGCGGTGGTCCAGGAACAGCCCGGTATCCAGGTAGTCGTCGAAATTGACCCAGAAGCGCAGGGAGGCCTCGCGTACCATGTGAAAGACCGCCTGGCTCTCGAGTTTGCGGTACTGCCCGCCGCCGGACTGCTTGCGGCGCAGGCGCACCCGGATGCGCTCCCCCGGCACGCCGGTGACTTCGGTCAGCACCGACAGCGCCTCGCTGCGGCGGCGGCGAACCGCCTCCGGATCGATCGTCGCCGGCGCCTCGTATTCCTGGACATAGAGCCAGTCCTCGGGACCGGCCTCGCCGAGGACGCCGTAGCGGTCGATGGCCAGCGCATATTCGGGCATGTCCGCGTCATAGAGGCGCAGGTTGAAGACGCCCTGCTCGCGCGCCCAGGCGTCCAGGCGCTTCAGGTTCTTGGCGAGCCGGTTGGCGAACATGCGCGCCCCGGGCGCGGCGGCGGAGCGTTCATCGGCGCTCAGGCCCGAGCGCTTCTGTCCCACTTCGCGGAAGCTCGCCTCCTCCACCGTCAGACGCAGCAGGCGGCACTCGATCGCGCCGTTCCACATCGTGTGGGTGCGACGTGCCCGTATGCCCAGTTCCAGGCCCAGTTCGGGCGTGCCCGTGAAGACCGCGGCGTGCCAGCCCTGGAACTGCTCGCGCAGCACGATGCCGAGCTCGCGATGCGCGACGCGGGCGCTGGCGAGGTCCTCGAGGCGCACGCCATAGGGCGGGTTGGTGGCGAGCAACCCGGTGCTTTGACCGGCGAGCGGCCGGCACTGCGCCAGCAGGCCCACGGAGAAATCGACCCACGGTGCGATCCCGGCGCGCTGCGCATTGTCCACGGCAGAGCGAATGGCGGCGGCGTCCCGATCGATGCCCCGCAGCGGCTGATGTCCCGGTGGGACCTCGCGCACCTGCGACAGTGCCTGCGCCCGGACCCGCTCCCACAGTGCCGGGTCATGGCCGTGCCAGCCGAGGAATCCGAAATAGCTGCGCGCGAGTCCCGGCGCGCGACCGGAGGCGATCAGCGCCGCCTCGATCACGAGCGTTCCCGAGCCGCACATCGGATCGAGGAAGCCGCACCCCTCGGCGGCGAGCTGCGGCCACCCGGCCCGCAGCAGGATGCCGGCGGCCACGTTCTCCTTCAGCGGCGCCTCGCCCGCCGCGCCCCGATAGCCGCGCCGGTGCAGACTCTCCCCGGACAGATCGATGGACACCGTCACCTGCTCGCCGTTCGCATGGGCGTGAACGCGAACGCCGGGGCGCTCGCGCTGCACGTCCGGCCGGTAGCCGCCCCAGGCGCGCAGGCCATCGCAGATGGCATCCTTCAGCTTCAGTGCGCCGAAGTGAGTGTGCGTGATCTGCGGATGTACGCCGGTGAAGTCGCAGGCCAGGGTGGCCTCGCGCCCCAGATGCGCCGTCCAGTCGATCCGGCGCAGCTCGGCGTAGAACTCATCCGCGGTGGCCGCATCGAAGGCGGCGATCTGCAGGAACAGCCGGTTCGCGGTGCGCGATTGCAGGCACACGCGGTAGGCGCATTCGAGCGAGCCTTCGAAGGCGACCCCGGTACCGCGCTCGCGGATGCCGGTCGCGCCGCAGGCGTTCAACTCCTGCACCAGCAGATCGGACAGGCCGCGGGGGCAGCTCGCGATCAATGACAGCGCCGCGCCGCCCGGCCCGGTCGCGCTCATCCCTTATTTTCTTGGCGGTGTGACACAGCTGATAATTTCGCACACTTCGCGGCCGGCATTGCGAAAGCGATGCGGCAGCTGGCTGGCGAAATAATAGGCATCGCCGGGACCGAGCACCCGGGTCGAGCCGCCGATGGTGAGCTCGATGCGTCCGCGCATCACGATGCCGCCTTCCTCGCCCCGGTGCGCCAGCATTTCATCCCCGGTGACCGCGCCCGCGGCGTAACGCTGGTGCAGGATCGACAGCTGCCGGCCGCTGCGCTCGGCGGCCACGAGGCGCTGCGAGACGGTCTCGTTGCCCACCTCCACCAGTTCCTCGGCCGTGAAGAACATCTGCGGCGCGCTGCCCTCATCCAGGGTGAAGAATTCCGCGAGGCTCATCGGCACGCCGTCGAGCACTTTCTTCAGGGAGCTGACCGAGGGACTGACACGGTTCTGCTCGATCAGGGAAATCAGGCCATTGGTGACCCCGGCGCGGCGCGCCAGGGCCCGTTGCGAGAGTCCGAAGGCCACCCGCACGCTGCGCAGCTTCGCGCCAACGTCGATGCTCATATTATGTAATATATTAAGATGTTGAGGATACTCAACGAAGGGAGCGGAATTTCCACTCTTGTAGCCCAAATTGTCAACTTTCTTTATCATCGCGCCCCTCGTTCACCGTACTCGCGTTCCGGAGCGCTCACGATCATGTCGATGCCCTCGCTCGAATCCCTGTGGATGCCCTTCACCCCGAACCGGCAATTCAAGGCCAGGCCGCGCATTCTCGCGAAGGCCTCGGGCATGCATTACTGGAGCGCCGACGGCCGGCAGATCCTGGATGCCGTCGCCGGCCTGTGGTGCGTCAACGCCGGTCACGGCCGGCGCGAAATCACCGAGGCCGTCGCGCGCCAGCTGGAAACCATGGACTACGCCCCCCCGTTCAACATGGGGCATCCCGGCGCCTATGAACTCGCGAACCGCGTGGCGGCCCTCGCGCCGCCGGGACTCGATCATGTGTTCTTCGGCAACTCCGGTTCCGAGGCGGTGGACACGGCGCTGAAGATCGCCATCGGTTACCACGCCGTGCGCGGCGAGGCACGCCGGACCCGCATCGTGGGCCGCGCGCGCGGCTACAACGGCGTGAGCTTCGCCGGCCTCACGGTGGGCGGCATCGCGGCGAACCGCAAGATGTGGTCCGGCTCGCTGCTGCCGAACGTGGACCACCTGCCCCACACGCATGACCTGGCACGCAATGCCTTCTCCCGGGGCCTGCCGCAGCACGGCGCCGAGCTGGCCAATGAACTGGAGCGCATCGTCGCCCTGCAGGATGCCTCGACCATCGCCGCCGTCATCGTGGAGCCCATCGCCGGTTCCACCGGCGTGCTGCTGCCCCCGGTGGGCTATCTGCAGCGGCTGCGCGACATCTGCACGCGGCACGGCATCCTGCTCATTTTCGACGAAGTCATCACCGGCTTCGGCCGCACCGGTGCACCCTTCGCCGCCCAGGAATTCGGCATCACCCCGGACATCATCACCTGCGCCAAGGGACTCACGAATGGCTGCGTGCCGATGGGCGCCGCGATCGTGAGCAAGGCCATCTACGACGCCTTCATGCAGGGACCCGATGGCATCGAGATCTTCCACGGCTACACCTACTCAGGCCATCCGACGGCCTGCGCCGCGGGTCTCGCCACCCTCGACATCTACGAACGGGAGAAACTGCTGACCCGCGCGAAGAGCATGGCCGCCGAATGGGAGGAGGCCTCCCACTCGCTGCGCGGCCTGCCGCACGTCATCGACGTGCGCAACTACGGGCTGATCCTCGGACTGGAGTTCGATCCGATCGCGGGCAAGCCCGGGGCCCGTGCCTTCGAGGTGTACCTGAAGTGCTTCGAGCGCGGCCTGCTGACGCGCCAGACGGCCGACATCCTGGCCCTCTCGCCGCCCCTGATCGTCGAGTCCCGGCACATCGACCAGATCTTCGAGACCCTGCGCTCGGTGATCAAGGCCCTGTGAGGTTCAGGCCATGCGGCGCTCGCGCGCCGCATGGCCTGGGCCGCCTCTCATTCGGCCTGCGCGACCCGCGTCGCGGCCGGTGCGATCACCTCGGCCGCCACCGCCGGGGCGCCGACCAGTTTGACGCTGACCCGACGCTCGAAGGCGTAGTCATCGAGGTTGCCGCTCGGCGTCGCCCCCTGCGCGCCGAGCGCCTCGATCACGATGTGGTCCTTGTCCACACCGGCATTCATCAGCACCGCGGCCACCGACTCGGCGCGATCCTTCGAGAGCGCCAGGTTGTACTGCGGGGAACCGCGCGGGTCCGCGTAACCGCTGACCTGCATCGTCACGCCGGCCATGGCGCCGGCGAGCTGCCCGAGCGTGGTCAGCCGATCGATGTCCTCGGCGCCGAGGTTGGCATCGCCGGTCCGGAAGCCGATGGTCACGGTGAGTTCGCGCGCGTGCTCCAGGGCTGCCGCCAGCTGCGCCTTGTCGGCGTTGCTGCCGGACAGATCGGCCGCGAGCTTGCCGTTCGCGACCTTCTGCTTGTGGTAGTGCTCGCCGAGCAGCGCCCCGGTGATGGCGCCCGCCACCGCCCCGACCGGCCCACCGGCCGCCGCGCCGACGGCGAGCCCGCTGACCAGACCGATGTTCTCCTCGGCCGGAGCCGTCTTGTGCTCGACCTTCTGCGGCGCGGGGCCCGCCATGCAAGGCAGCGCCGCCGCGATGGCGCAGGCCGCGCCGAAACCCGCCAACCTGTGAACCGTGCGTGCATTCGTATTCATGACCCGTACCTCCTGTCAGTCGCGGCGCACCGCCGCCATGGGTACAGTTCAGGCCCGCAATCGGACCGGCGAATGCCGCAAAAATGCGCGGCTTGCGAAGACTTATGGCGGATTGTGGCGCGAGCCCGCCCGGTTCGTCCGGCGCGCCTCGAGGTCGGCTGATACCAGCTCCCGTACCAGGCCCGGACCGCGGTAGACCAGCGCGGTATACAGCTGGATCAGGTCGGCGCCCGCGGCAAACATGGCCGCGGCATCCGCGACGCTGCCGATGCCGCCCACGCCGATCAACGGCATGTCCGGACCGAGCAGCTGCCGAAGTTTCCCGACCACGGCACGCGAGCGCTCGCGCAGCGGCTCGCCGCTCAGTCCGCCGGTCTGCTGCGCGTGCCGCAGGCCTGCCACGCCGGAGCGCTCCAGGGTGGTGTTGGTCGCGATCACCCCATCCAGATGCAGTTCCCGTATCACCTGCGCCGTCGCCGCCAGATCATCGGCCGACAGATCCGGCGACAGCTTCACCAGCAGCGGCACCCGCCAGCCCACGCGTTCGGCGAGCTGCGCCCGCGTCTCGAGCAGCGCCTGCAGCAGCGGCCGCAGCTGATCGCCCTGCTGCAGCTGGCGCAGCCCCTGGGTGTTGGGACTGCTGATGTTGATGGTCACGTAGTCGGCGCATTCGTAGACCGCCTGCAGGCCGGTCACGTAGTCGGACGTGGCCTGCGCGAGCGGCGTTGCCGCGTTCTTGCCGATGTTCACGCCGCACACCCCGGCGTAGCGGCGTCGCCGCAGGCGTGCGGCCGCGGCGGCCACTCCATCATTCGGAAAGCCCATGCGGTTGATCACGGCGCGTGCGGATCGCAGCCGGAATACCCGCGGCCTGGGATTTCCGGCCTGGGCCACGGGAGTCAGCGTGCCCACTTCGACGAAGCCGAAGCCGAGCGCGCCCATGGCATCCACGCAGGTGGCGTTCTTGTCGAATCCTGCCGCGAGTCCGATGCGGTTGGCGAAGGTGAGTCCCATCAGCTCCAGGGGCTGCGCGGGCGGCTGCACGCCGGCCGGACCGGGCAGCCGCAGGCGCTGGCCGAGGCGCAGGGCCGTCATCGTCAACTGATGCGCGGCTTCGGCCTCCAGTGCGAACAGCAGCGGTCGCGCCAGGGCGTACATCTAACCGCGCAGGGCCAGTTCGTCCGCGGCGAACTCGATGCCGAGCGGCTCGATCAGCACGCGGCGCGGGCCGGGTTCGACGACACCGCAGCTCCAGGCGGACACACCCGTCGAGCGCACGGCGGCGAGGGTCCGCTCGACATCGGACGCAGCCACGAAGAGCGCAAAACCGGCGCCCATGTTGAGCGTGCCGTAGGCCTCGCGCGCCGCCATGCGCCCCTCGCGCTGCATGAAGGCCAGCACCTGCGGGACCTCCGGCACGGCATGCATGCGATAGGTGAACCCGCCGGCATGGCGCATCAGCTTGCGCCAGCCGTGGCCGGTGATGTTGACGCTGTAGTGCGGCACGATCCCGGCGGCACGCAGCGCCTTGAGCGCCGGCGGATACAGCACGGTAGGGTCCAGCACGGCCTCGCCGAAGCGGCGTCCGTCAGGCAGCGGCGTGGCATAGCCTTGCGGCAGCGATGCCGCGAGCTTGCGCGCCAGGCTCACGCCGTTGGCATGAATGCCACTCGCGGCCAGCAGCACGATGGCATCCCCGGGTCGCAGCGCCTCCCCGACGGTCAGGTGCGCGCGCGAGGGCACGATGCCGACGCAGGAGGCGGCCAGATCGATGCTGCCCGGCGCGACGACCCCCGCCAGGGCCGGTGTCTCGCCGCCGCCCCAGGACACCTCGCACACGTCGCAGGCGGCCTGCCAGCCACGCACCAGATCCTCCATGCGCGGCACATCGGAAAACCAGTCACTGTCGCCGGCGGCCCAGTAGGCATGAATGCTCAGCGGTGCGGCGCCCACGGTGACCAGGTCATTGACGGCCATCGCGATGGTGTCCTGCGCGATGGTGTCGTAGTGGCTGCGCCCGCTGATCGGGCGCATGGCATCGGCCACCAGCGACTTCGTGCCGAGGCACTCGACGATGGAGGCCAGCAGCACGCCGTGAGTGTCCACCACGTAGGCCGATTCGCCGCGGGAGTTCGCGATTTCGCGGGCGCCGTGGCCGGCCAGGTGCCGGGCGGTTCCCCGGGCGGCCTGCTGGGCACGGACCTTCAACGCGTCGATGCGCTGGTAGTCGACCCCAGCGCTATGGTAATCAAGGGGCGCCTCGGACAAGGGGTGTCTTCCGCGGTTGGATTGAGGACTGCGCGCATCGTAACAGGCCGCGCCTCAGGTATCGTAGGCAGATGAGATACGCAACCCACGCCTCAGCCGACGGCATCGTGATGACCCCGGCCACGCCCCCGACCGCCAGCGTCATCTGGATGCATGGCCTGGGGGCCGATGGCGGGGATTTCGTGCCGCTGGTTCCCGAACTGCGCCTGCCCGAGGAGGTGGCGCCGCGCTTCGTCTTTCCCCACGCGCCGGTGCGCCCGGTCACCGTGAACGGCGGCATGCCCATGCGCGCCTGGTACGACATCTACAGCCTCGGCGTTCGCGAGCGCGAAGACGCCGCGGGCATCCGGGCGTCGGCGGCGCTCGTGCACGGGCTGATTGACCGCGAGCGCTCCGCCGGTATCGGCGCCGAACGCATCGTGCTGGCGGGATTCTCGCAAGGCGGCGCCATCGCCCTGCAGGCCGCCCTGCGATATCCACACGCTCTGGCGGGCGTCCTGGCACTGTCCACCTATCTGCCGCTGGCGGGGACGCTGGCGGCGGAGGCCTGCGCCGCGAACCAGGCCATCCCCATCCTGATGTGCCACGGCCTCTACGATCCGATCGTGCCGCTCGCGCTCGCCCGCGATTCCTGCACAGCCCTGCAGGCGCAGGGCTACGCCCCGCAGTGGCGCGAATACCCCATGCAGCACCAGCTTTGCGCGCAGGAGGTCGTCGCGATCAGTGAGTGGCTGACCCGGGTGCTCCCTGCGGTTCAGGGCACCGGCCGGCCGAGCTCGCGCAGCAGCTCCTCGGCGAAGTAGCCGGTCGGAATGCTGCCCTGCTTCATGAATTCCAGGTGGAAGCGCTGTTCGGAGAACTCCGGCCCGAACAGCCGCTGCGCCCGGTGCCGCAGCGACAGGATCTGCTCCTTGCCGAGCCTGTAGGTGATGGCCTGGGTGGGCCAGCGCGCATAGCGCGTCACGGCGCTGCGCGCGTTGCGGCAACTGGCGGCCTTGGCCGCATCGGCCAGCGCCGCCGGATCGCGGCACGAACCCGGCATGAAATCGACGGTCTCGGAGACCAGCGTGACCGCATCCTCGAACGCCAGGCGTCCGGTATGCACTCCGGTGTCGATGCGCACGCGCAGGTCGCGCAACAGCTGGCCGTGCAACTGGTAGAGGTGCTCCTCCGGGGTGTAGAAGCCGTGCGGTGCACCGGGCTGCGGTTCGGCCATCAGGCTCTCCGCGTACAGAGCCCAACCCTCGGAGGAGATCGAATCCTCCCACATCGATGAGGAGTCCTCGACCGCCCCGGGCGTCAGCCAGCGCAGCGGCGAGATCGAGGCCCGATTGTCGGCCATGACCTTGTCGTTCCAGTCATGTCCCGGGAAGCCCTCGTGCGCCGCCAGGTCCGCCTGCGCGGCGAAGTTGTGCAGCTGGCGCAGCAATGCCGGGTCATCCCCGGTCGGAGTGACGTAAAAGCGGCCCACGCCATCGGGCGTGAATACCGGCGGCGGATAGTACGCCGCGCTTTCGATCGCGGCGCGCAGCGGCGGCGGCGTGACGCTCACGTCCAGGCGGTACCGGGCCGGCACGTCGAACAGGTGTGTGGCACGGGCGTAGTTCACCAGCCGCTCGCCCGTCCGGGCATACGCGGCGATCATCGCGGCGTCATTCGCCGGCGCCACCTGCTCGAGGTGCGAAAACACCATGCGTACGAGGGCATCGCCCGTGGCCGGGGACGCCCACTGGTGCGCCTGCGCTATGCCGCGCGCCAGCGCGACCAGCTGCGCGCGAGTGGCCTGCACCACCGGCCAGGACTGCGAATACAACGCGGCCGCCGTCGTGTCCAGGTGCAGGTTGTTGTGCAGCGCCCAGTCGTATTCGGCTTCGCCGGCCGCGAAGCGATCGGCCCGGAACTGCGGCTTCAGGGCCTTCGCGTCCTGGCCTCCGGCATCCAGGAAGAAGGTGTCCGCCACGTAGTCGTGCAGCTGCTGGTAGGCCGCGGCGGCGTCCTTCCCCGCCTGCTGCAACTGCCGCAGCAGCGGCTCGCGGTTGGCGCCGGTGATCATCTGCTGCGCGATGCCCGGCAGCGTCCTCGCGAAGTACTCGGCATCCGCGCCGGTGCCGTCCAGGCCGAAATCCTTCAGCACCCGCCTGTCGGGTGGATGACCCGCGCGCACGCCGGAGGCCAGCTGGGCGCGGGCGGTGGCGAGGTACGCCGGCACGGCACGGGTCCGCGCGATCAGGTGCTGCCACTGCGCCTCGGTTCCATAGGTGACGGCGCCCGTGGGCTTCATGCCCTGGATCCCCCAGTCGACGCCGCGCAGTGGTTCATCCACGTAGGAGTCGAGCGCGTTCTGCTGATGCCGCAGGACCTCGTGCTGATGCAGCAGGAAATCGATCTGCGCGAGCGCCACGGCGCGGTCGATGCGCCGCCGCGCCGAGAGGCGACGCGGCTGTGCCTGCGCGAACTGCGCGCGCAGTTCGCGCAGCCGCTGGTCTTCGGCCGCGATCCCGGCCGCGGAGTAATCGCGCAGCATGCCATCGACATCGGCCAGGGCCGGATCGAAGGCCGACCCGCCCAGGTACGTGGCCATCACCGGGAAGCGGCTCATGCAGTAAGTCACGTAGGCGTGCTCGAGCGACGCGAAGCGCGCCTCGGCGTCGGGCTCGGCGTGCGGGAGCGCCGGGGCCGCGCTCACGCTGCCGGCCGCAAGCGCGGCCGCGAGCACCACCGACAGGCCGGCCGCCTTCTTCAATCCGGGCACTCGAGAACTCCCGCGCTCAATCCGGGGCAGTCATCCTGCCACAATCCGCCCGAATTGCCCCACCCCGCTGGCCGAAAGCGCGGCGAACCTTGGACTCACCCCGAAACCGCCGCAGGTGAATCCCATGCTTCAGGATCTTCCCGTCTGGCTCGCACACTTCCGCGCACAGGCGGCCCACCCACGCCAGGTTCCATCGACGCTCGATGACACGCTGACGGCCCGCGAGCGGCGCCTGATCGCGGACTCCATCGCCACCTTCCAGCTCGGCGAGAGCTCGGACGGCGCGCAGCTGCGCCGCGCCGTGCGCCGCCACTGTCGGGCGCCGCAGGATTCGAGCCTCGTGGAAATCTTCGATCTGTTCATCGCCGAGGAACGGCGCCACGCCGAACTGCTCGGGGAGTTCATGCAGGACCATGAGATCCCCTGGCGCGAGAGCGCGCTGACCGAGCGGGCGTTTCGCGGCCTGCGTCATCACGGTGGCCTGGCCGCGCGGCTGCGGGTGCTGGTCACGGCGGAGATCATCGGCATCGTGTATTACCGGGCGCTGGAGGTGGTGACCGATTGCCGGCGTCTGCAGATCCTGTGCCGGACCCTGGTCGCCGATCAACTCGCCCACGTGGCCTTCGAGTCGCAGCTGCTGCGGGCCATGCAGGGCGGGACGGGGGGCCTCACGAAGCGGCTCGCCGCAGCCTGGGAGCAATGCCTGCTGACCGGCGCTTGCCTCGCGGTCTGGGCGACGCACCGGCGGGTGCTGGCCGCGGCGGGCTATGGCCCGCTGCTGTTCCTGCGCGATTGCCGCCGGCAGCATGCGTTCTACCTGAAGTGGCCCCCGGCGACGCAGCGCCAGCGCCGGCCGCGCCAACACCCCTTGTCGCCGCACGGCACTTGAGTGCACGCTTGCGCCCCGATGAAACCCACACACAATGCCCCGGGTGCGGGCCCGGCCCGGGTGCGGGTCGGGCGGGAGACCTCCGGCCGCGGCGGCAAGGGCGTCTCGGTCATCACCGGGCTGCCGCTGCCGGCGGCGGAACTCGAGGCACTCGGCACGCGGCTGAAGAAGCTGTGCGGCGCCGGCGGCGCCGTCCGGGACGGCGTGATTGAAATCCAGGGCGAGCACCGCGACCGCCTGGTCCGGGAGCTCATCCGGCTCGGCTACGAAGCCAAGCGCTCCGGCGGCTGATGCCCCGGTGAACCTCGAAGATCCGCAACGCGCGCTGCGGCCGCTGCTGTGGCTGGTGTCGGCCAGCTTCTTCATGCAGACGCTGGACGCCACCATCGTCAACACGGCGCTGCCGGCCATGGCGCACAGCCTGGGCGAAGGCGCGCTGCGGATGCAGTCCGTCGTCATCGCCTATTCGCTGACGATGGCGATGCTGATCCCGGCATCGGGCTGGATCGCGGACCGTTTCGGCATCCGCCGCGCGTTCCTCAGCGCCATTATCGTGTTCACCGCCGGCTCGGTCCTGTGCGCGGCCTCGCACACGCTCGAGCAGCTGACGGCAGCCCGTGCGCTGCAGGGGGCCGGCGGTGCCATGCTGCTGCCCATCGGGCGACTCGCGGTGCTGCAGACTTTTCCGCGCGAGCGCCTGCTGCCGGCGATGAGCTTCGTGGCGATCCCGGGCCTGGTCGGCCCGCTCATCGGCCCGGCGCTCGGTGGCTGGCTGGTCGAGGTCGCCAGCTGGCACTGGATATTCCTGATCAACGTACCCATCGGCCTCGCCGGCGGCTTCTTCACGGTGCGGCATATGCGCCTGCCCCGGGTTACGGCGGTGGCGCCATTCGATGTCACCGGCTACGTCCTGCTGGCGTCGGGCATGATCACGGTATCGGTCGCGCTCGACGGCCTCTCGGAGCTGGCCCTGCACCATGCGACCGTGTTGTTGCTGCTGGTGTTCGGCCTCGCGAGCCTGGTCGGCTACTGGCTGCACGCCACGCAGCAGGCGCACCCGCTGTTCCCGCCGGCGCTGTTCCGCATCCCGACCTTCAGCATCGGACTGATCGGCAACCTGTTCGCGAGACTCGGTAACGGCAGCATGCCTTACCTGATCCCGCTGTTCCTGCAGGTGGAACTGGGCTTCGCGCCGTTTCATGCCGGATTGATGCTGCTGCCCACGTCGCTGTCGGCGATGCTGACCAAGCGCGCCGTCACGTCCCTCATCCGCCGCTTCGGCTACCGCACGGTGCTCGTCGCCAATACCCTGCTGGTGGGCCTGACCATGGCGAGTTTCGCCCTGCTCGGCCGATCCCCGCCCTTGTGGGTGCTGCTGCTGCAGCTCGCGCTGCTCGGCATCGTCAATTCGCTGCAGTTCACGGTCATGAACACCCTGACGCTCAAGGACCTCGAAGGCCCGGAGGCCAGCAGCGGCAACAGCATGCTGTCGATGGTGCAGATGCTGGCCATGAGCCTGGCGGTGGCCGCGGCCGCCGGCCTGCTCGCGGCCTTCACTGACAGCTTCGGGCGCGATCGGGAGCTCTCCGTATTCCAGGCCACCTTTGCGTGCGTCGGGCTGATGACCATCGCCTCGGCATGGATCTTCTGGCAGCTGCCCGACGATGATCCGGACCGGCGCGAAGCCGTTGATGTTCCGGAGATGTCCTAGCACGGTCCAAAGGCTAGAATCGGCCCGCAACCACCTGACAGGGGGACCTCCATGCGATTCATGACTGTGGCAGCCGTGTGTGCCGGGCTGGCGTGTGCAACACCGGTTTTCGGTGCCGATGCGAGCGCCGGCAAGGCCGCGTTCCGCGCCCAGTGCGCGCTGTGCCACAGCGCCGAACCCAATGACGGCGGCGGTGCCCAGGGCCCGAATCTCAACGGGGTATTCGGCCGGCATTCCGCCGGCAACGCCGAATTCGGCTACACCGCGGCGATGAAGGCCTCCGGGCTGACGTGGAACGCCGCCACGCTGGACCGCTTCCTCGCCGCGCCGACCCGCGTCGTGCCGGGATCCGCCATGGTGATCCCGGTGCCGGACAATACCGAGCGTGCCAACATCATTGCCTACTTCCAGGCCGTCAAGGAAGGTACTTTCAAACAGGCGCCACCTGCCGTCGCGGGCTTTCCGCCGGGCCCGCCGCCGCCGGCGCCCGGCGCCGGCAAGCCCGTGAAGGGATTTGACGACTGGAAGAACGACGTCCCGGGCCGGGTCCATCGCATCGATCTGGCCGCTCTGCCCGCGCCCTACGACACACCGTCCTCGGCCAGGTTTCCGCGCTTCGTGCCCAGGCCGGCGAATGCCGATGTGAAGCTGCCCCCGGGCTTTTCGCTGACGCTGTTCGCCACCGATGTACCCTCGGCCCGCAAGATGCTGCTGGCGGACAACGGCGACATCCTCATTTCCGAGCCGCAGAACAGCAAGGTCGCGGTGCTGCGGCCCTCGGCCGACGGGACGCACGTGGACACGAAGGACATCATGACCTTCGCGCAGGGCCTGAACCTGCCCTATGGTCTGGCTTTCTATCCGAATGCCAGGAATCCGCAGTGGCTGTACGTGGCCGAAACCAACCGTGTCGTGCGGTACGCGTACCAGACCGGCGACACCCGGGCCCGCGCCGTGCCCGAGGTGGTCGTGCCGCAGCTCTCCCCGGTGGCCGGTGGCGGTCACTTCACCCGCGACATCGCCTTCTCGCCGGATGGCCGGAAGATGTTCGTCTCGGTGGGTTCACAGTCCAACGTCGCCGAAGACATGCCGAAGAAGAGCCCCGCCGAGGTCCAGGCCTGGGAAGCCGCGCATGGCCTCGGAGCGGCCTGGGGGAACGAGGAAAACCGCGCCGACGTGCTGGTCTTCGACGTGGGTTCGGGCAAGCCGGGCAAGGTATACGCCAGCGGCATCCGCAACTGCGTGAGTCTCACGGTGCAGCCGGGCAACGGCGCGCTGTGGTGCACGACCAATGAGCGCGACATGCTCGGGGATGACCTCGTGCCCGACTATTCGACCCGCGTGCAGGAAGGCCACTGGTACGGCTGGCCGTGGTACTACATGGGCAACCATGAGGATCCGCGCCACGCGGGTGAGCGGCCCGACCTGGCCGGCAAGGTCACCTCGCCGGATGTGCCCTACCAGGCCCACTCGGCATCACTCGGGCTGACGTTCTACACGGCCACCGAGGGAGCCGCCGCCTTTCCGAAGGAGTACGTGGGGGATGCCTTCGCCACTTTTCACGGCTCCTGGAACCGCGCCTTCCGCACCGGGCACAAGGTGGTGCGGGTGCGCATGAAGAACGGCGTGCCCACCGGCGAGTACGATGACTTCCTGGTCGGCTTCATCGTCGATGACGGCAACGCCTGGGGCCGCCCCGTCGGGCTGCTGGTCAATCGCGACGGTTCGCTGCTGCTGAGCGACGACGGCGCCAACGTCATCTACCGCGTCGCCTACCGGCGTTGAGCCTGGGACACGGGTCACGGCGCCCGCTGCAAGGCGGCGCCGAACTCGGCGATGGCGCAGATGATGTGATAGAAACTGCTCGCCGGCGCGGGCTCCACGACGAACCGGCCCTCGCGGTCTATCTTGTCGTACCACAGGCCCCGGGCCCCGTGATCCAGGAACCGCCACAATCCCTGCGCGGCACCGAGGGCCGCGCTCCAGTAATGCTCATCCCCGGTCAAAGCCCCGAGGCGCGACGCGGCCTTCAGCCGCTCGGTCTGCGGCCACAGGCGCGCCGCCGGATCCTTGACCCGCAGGTCCGCACCCAGGGAGTTGACGGCGATGCCGCCCTTCACCCCGTGGTTCTCGCCGATATCGAACAGTCGTTCGGCGGCGATGCGGGTCGGGCTGCCCACGCCCGCATCCTGGCACAGCAGCAGCCAGGCCCACTCGAACTGGTGACCGGGCTCGATCGCCTGTCCGGGCGTGGATTCGGGTAGCGGCTGCCAGCGCTCATCGAAGAGCTCCGACAGGGCGCCGCTGCGCCGATCGATGAAATGTTCGAGCGCGATGCCGCAGATCTCGTCAGCCAGGGCACCCCACGCCGGATCCGTGGAGATGGCCTTCCACGCCAGCGCGGCCTCGAACAGGTGCATGTGCGGATTCGACAGCAGCGGGGTCCGCTCCGGAATGGCCGAATCGAATCCACCGCCGGGACGGTGCAGCAACTCATGGATCCGGGTTCGCAGCTGCACCCCGAGGTCCACGGCCGGGGACGGGCCGAGGACTTCCTGACAGCTGGCGAGCGCCAGCAGCGCGAATGCCTGGTCATAGAGCACCGCGCGCGAGTCGACCACGTGCCCGTCATGCGCGACGAGGGTATGGAAAAGGCCATCGTCGCGCCGGTAGTGCCGGAGGAAGAAACCCAGTCCCGCCTCGACCAGGGCACGCGCATCGCCGCGCCATCCGAGGTGCGCCGCACGCGAGTAGGCATAGACCTGCCGGGTCTGCACGCGCGCCCGGCGCGGCTCATCGGGAACCGCCGCATCCGGCAGCAGCCTCTCGTTGAAGGTGCGATGGGTGGCGTCGAATCCGGCCGTGGCCCACACCGGGTAGGCGTCATCGACGAGCCAGCTGACCAGCCGCTCGTGGATCTGACGCGCCTGCGCAATGCTCGAAAATGGGTTCATCGGACATCCTTCTACCATCTTATTTTGCCAGTCATATGATGGCCATGGCCGGGCGGGAGCTTCAGCGGCGGATCAATTCGTCCGCCGCCACGGCGAGCGCGCCCAGGGGTCCGACCTCCTCGCAGGCCAGATAGCCGTTCAGGCTGCGCTGCAGGCCCGCGAGCACGGGCGAGGGTCGCCGCGATGCCGGCCAGCGCGCCCGCCAGCCGCACACCCGGGCGCATCCGCTGCTACCACCCCGACGGTGAGTTGTAGGGGGCCAGGAACCCCATCGCCTCGATCTGGTGGATCTTGCCGTCACTGATCTTGAAGATGTGCGCGGCCGGCAGATCGAAGGCCGGATTGTCCACCTGACGCTGCGTCACGCCCGGTACGCCCCGGATGGGGAATACATGGTTCTTCATGCTGTGATGGAAATGCGAAAGGCCGAAGGCGAGACCCGTGAACGGATCCACGGCCAGTACCCGGATGTTATCGATGTTGTCGATATAGGCCATCATGCCGGTGCTGAACTGGCGGGTGCAGTCCATCGCGCTGTAGTTGGGCTTCGGCGTCGAGGCCGTCACCGGCGCGCGGCTGCCGCTGGATTCCCGGCCATTCTCGTGCCGCTCGCAGTCCCGCGCCATCGGTGCCAGGTCGCCGTCGTTGAAGTCCAGGGCATCGTAGTACGCGTAGGCGATGCCCTTGATCAGGTAGCGCGGCATGCGCTTGCCCTCCGGCGTCACCCGGGCGAAGACCGGCCGGGGAACCTTGAGGTTCGCCAGGCTCGCCGCGTCGAGGTCGCGGGCGATGACATGCTCGGCCTCGATCACATGCCCCTCGAACACCTGCAGCCTCAATCCCAGCAGGATGGGCTTGCCCGCCTCCTGCATGACGCCCATGAAGCCGACCTGGCCGGACACCGGATCGGGGACATAGATCCTGAAGGTCGTGGGCGCTGCACTCGCGCTCTTCCACAGACCCTCGCCGATCTTCGTCGCCTTGATGTTCTCGACGAAGCGGGCATCCGGGGCGAAGGCGATGCGGCCGGGGTCATGGGCCACGAGGGCCGCGAGGTAATCATCGACCAGCCTGTCGTAGCAGCCCCGGGTCCTGCAACTGATCGGGTTTTCCGCCCGCACCAGCGCAGGGCAGAGCGTCACGGTGGTGAGCAGCAACGTCACCAGCAGGTACTTCTTGTGCATCGGAAACAGACCCCCTCTTCAATCAACTCGCGAGCGACGGCCGTTCGATCAGCTCTATCTTGTAGCCGTCCGGATCCTGGACGAAGGCGATGACCGTCGTGCCGCCCTTGACCGGGCCGGGCTCGCGCGTGACCGTACCACCGGCCGCGCGGATGCGCTCGCAGGTGGCGGCGACATCGGCGACCCCGATGGCGAAGTGGCCGAACGCGGTACCCGGCTCGTAGGCCTGGACGCCGTAATTGTAGGTCAGCTCGATCTCGGCGGATCCGTCGGCATTGCCGGCGCCGTAGCCGACGAAGGCCAGCGTGTATTTCTGCGTGGGCACATCGGTGGTGCGCAGCAGTTTCATCCCCAGGACCTTGGTGTAGAAATCGATGGACCTGGTCAGGTCGCCCACGCGCACCATGGTATGCAGTAGCTTCATCAACGCTTCCCCGGCTGTTGCGCTTCGTTATACCGCAGGCTCGGGCGGATCGCTATTGATAGCCGAACAGGCCCCGGGACTTGATGGCCTGGGCCACTTCCGGCGGCACCATGCTCTCCCATTCGGTGTTGCCCGAATTGATCTTGCGCAGCACGTCCGGCGAGTAGATGCTGAGGTAGGTCTGGTTGGCATCCTCGAGCTGGACGATGCAGCGCCTCGAGAGCAGGTAGCCGTACAGCTGGCGCAACGAATCCCCGACATCGACGTCATTGACGGTCACGAGCTTGCCGGTCTGCTGGTCCATGTAGGGATAGATGTAAAGCCGCAGGTTGTTGCGGAACAGCCGTCCGAAGCTCTCCAGGATGCCGCCATCGAGCCGGGTGTAGTAGGACTCGTCGAATATCGCCTGCAGGTTCATGGCGCCCATCGCCAGCCCGATGCGACGGTTGGTGTACCGGAACAGGTAGGCCGCCAGGCGGTAGTACTCGGCGAAGTCGGAGATCATCACGGTGTGACCGGTCGCGGCCAGGACCTCGGCGCGACTGAGGAAGTCCTGCAGATCCACGTTGCCGTCGCTCGTCAGGCTGCTCATGGTGATCTCCATGAGCGAGATCGTCTCTCCCGGGCGCACATCGTTGCCTTCGCTCTCGAAGGCGCGCAGCGCGGAGCGCGCCAGGTCCAGGTTCACGTAGGTGACCGGGCGGAAACGGCCACGCTCCACCAGCACCGGCTTCTTGTACAGCACCTCGGATGGCTGCAGGACCTTGCCGTCGGCGGAGAACATGGCGGCCCCCGTCAGGCCCAGCTGCACCAGACGCAGGCTCATGACCCGATTGTCGACCTTCTCGAATTCCGGGCCGGTGAACTCGATGAGATCGATCTCCAGGCGGTCGGTGGAGAGGCCATCGAGCAGCGACTCGACCAGGCGGTCGGGATCCTGGCTGAAGTACTGCGAACCATAGATGAGATTCAGGCCGACGATCCCGAGGGCCTCCTGCTGCAGGGCGTTCTCGACATCGAGCATGCGCACGTGGATGACGATCTGGCTGCTCTCGGACATCGGACGAGGCTGGAACTGGATGCCGAGCCAGCCATGGCATTCGTTGTTGCCGCGGAAGCTGCGCGCGGATACCGTGTCCGCGAAGGTGAAGAACGCCGTGGTCGTGCCCCGCGCCGCCACCAGACGCTCGATGTTCAGGCGCTGCTCGTAGTCGAGCATGGCCTGCAGTCGCTCGCGGCACACGTACCGGGCGCACGGTCCGTAGATGGCATCCGACACCTTCATGTCGTAGGCCGAGATGCTCTTCGAGATGGTGCCGGCCGCCCCGCCGGCGCGGAAGAACCAGCGCACGACTTCCTGGCCTGCGCCGATTTCCGCGAAACTGCCGTAACAACCCGGATCGAGGTTGACCTTCAGCGCCTTTTCGCGCGGCGTTACCGGGTGTTCATCCATAGGGTGCTCCGCGGATCAGTTCGACGCTAGGATAGCCGAAGACCCGTGCCACGTGACGTGACGCACACCCGGTGTCATTCCCGTTCGGAATTGGATTATCAAAGGGTTGCATCGCCTGTCCGATTCCGGGGCGTCGTCCGACCGGAAATTGGGGTATATTTCCGCCGATATTCCGCAGGAGATGCCCCATGAATGCCCAGCTGCAGACTTATCCGGCTTCCGAATTCAACCTCTTGATCAACGGCCGACTGGTCCCCGGCGCATCGACGTTCGACG
>DATJPN010000226.1:0-32798 GCA_035506335.1 Steroidobacteraceae bacterium
GCGCGCGCGGACCAGCAGCTGGATCCGGGACTGCAGGACGTCGTGGCAGTCGCGATCTCCCAGGCCCAGTGCTTTCCCGACCGCTTCGACTCGGCGGTCTGGTTCAAGCTGATGGAGCCGCGCCTGCGTTCCCGGGTCAAGGACGATGCCGAGCGCGTGAACATCCTGACCTCGGTCTACTGCGAGACCCATCGCGACGGGACGACGCCCCTGCCCCCGGGACTCGTTCTCGCGGTCATCGATGTCGAAAGCCGCTTCGATCGCTGGGCGGTCTCCAGTGCCGGAGCCGTGGGCCTCATGCAGGTCATGCCGTTCTGGCCCGAGCGCCTGGGGATGCGCCGCTACGAGCTGGTGCGCGACAGCCCGAACATCCGCATGGGCTGCGCCATCCTGCGCTTCTACCTGCAACAGGAACACAACGACTATGCCCGGGCGCTCGCCCGCTATAACGGCAGCGCCGGTCGGCGCAACTACTCGGATCTGGTGCTCGGCCGCTGGGCCCACTGGACCGGTGCGGATGATCTGGGCGCCCCGCCCGGGCGTCACTCGGCGGTGAAACCCGCGAGGGATTGAGTCAGCGGCGCATCGCGCACCTCGACCGCCGTCACGCGCGAGGCGATCGATCCGATCCACAGCCACTGGATGAGGGCCTCCACCGCGGCGGCGTCGCCCTGGACCAGGACCTCGACCCGCCCATCGGGCAGATTGCGCGCATAGCCCCGGATCCCCAGATCCCGGGCGCGGCCGGCGGTCGTGCCCCGGTAGTAGACGCCCTGGACCCGTCCGCTCACCCAACAGATCTTGCTGACCATGCCGGAAGGCATTTTACGCTGTAGCCTAGGCGCGTCGCGAACTGCAAGCGGATGCTGCACATGGCACGGATCCTGGTTCTGTACTACTCGCGCAATGGCGCCACGCTCGAACTGGCACGGCAGGTGGCGCGCGGCATCGAGACCGTGACGGGCGCAACCGCCGTGCTGCGCACCGTGCCGCCGGTGGTCACGGCCGTGGACGGCCCCGCGCAGCCGGTGCCGGCCAGCGGGCCCGCCTATGCGTCGGCCGAGGATCTGGCCGGCGCGGACGGCCTGGTGCTCGGCAGCCCGACCCGGTTCGGCAACATGGCGGCACCGCTGAAGCACTTCCTGGACGGCACCGGCGCGTTGTGGGCCAGCGGCGCGCTGGCCGGCAAGCCCGCGGCGGTCTTCACCGCCACCCAGAGCCTGCACGGCGGGCAGGAAACGACTCTCATCAGCATGATGCTGCCCCTGCTGCATCACGGCATGATCCTGGTGGGACTGCCCTACACGCTCGGCGCGCTGCACCAGACGCGATCCGGGGGCGCGCCCTACGGCGCAACCCATGTCAGCAGCCTGGCGGCCGGCGGCAACCTCAGCGGCGAGGAGAAGGAACTCGCCCAGGCGCTGGGTCGGCGCGTGGCGCAGATCGCCTCAAGGCTCGGCGCGCCCCTGCAGGACTGAGCGGATGAACGGTACGGTGAGGCGCCGCTGCGCCACCAGTGCCGCGCTGTCCAGGGTGTCCAGCAGCTGGTAGAGCGTGCCCATGTCGCGCGGATAGCGCCGCTGCAGCCAAAGAGCCACGTCCTCGGGCAACTCGCAGCCGCGCACCCTGGCCCGCAGCATCAGCGCATCGCGCTGCCCGGCCTCATCGAGCGGCCGCACGACGTGGATGGCCGCGGCCGTGAAGCGCGAGCCTAAGTCCGCCAGCTCCCAGTGCAGCCGCGCCGGCGGCTCGGGCGCCGCGGCGATGAGCGAACCGCCGCCCTCCTCGAGGCCGCGGTACAGACCGAACAGGGCCAGTTCCCACTCCCGGTGTCCGCAAGCCAGCTGCACATCGTCCAGGCACACCAGATCGAGCCGCGGCAGGCCCTCGAGCGCGGCGGGCCCGAGATCCTTGAGCTGCGCCAGTGGAAAGAACCCGCAGCGACGCGGCGCGGGCGCGAAGGCGCAGGTCGCCTGCAGCAGATGGGACTTGCCGCTGGCCCGGGGTCCCGCGAGCCACGTCACCCCGCAGGCCTCACCGCCGGCCACACGGTGCAGGTGCGCGAGCAGCTGTTCGTTGCCCGCCGGCCAGAAGGTGGCGAAAACCGCGCGGTCGGCGAGCCGCAGCCCCAGAGGCAGCTGGTCCATTCAGGCGGGCGCGCGGGCCGCGCGGCCGGAGTACTCGATCACGTATCCCGCACCGGACATCACCGCCGTCACCAGGGTGACCATGGCCCCGAGTGCCAGCAGCGACACGGGTGGAAAACCGCTCGCCTTGTAGGTCAGGATGCCGAGCAGGTAGGCCAGCTGCACCAGCGTGTTGAGCTTGCTGGCGAGCGTCGGGCGGCCCTCGAGCGGCCCGAGCCACGCGAGGTAGGTGAGCGCGCCCAGTGCGATCATCACGTCGCGCGCCACCACCACGGCGGTCAGCCAGCGCGGCACCAGGCCCGCCCAGGCGGCCGCCACGAACACCGTCACCAGCAGGAATTTGTCGGCCACCGGATCCAGCCACTTGCCCAGCTCGCTGGTCCAGCCGCAACGCTTGGCCAGAAAGCCGTCCAGCAGGTCCGAGACACCCGCGATCGCGAAGCACAGTGCGGCAAAGCCGTAGTGCCGGGCGGCGAGCGCCGCGAGGATCGGCCAGATGAGCGCGATGCGCGCCAGGCAGATCAGGTTCGGCAGGTGGCGCAGCGCACTCACGGCACGTAGTTGAGCTGTATCCGGGTCTCGCCGGTGGCCGTGACGCCCAGATGCGCCGAGCCGGCCAGTCCGCGCAGCAGCGCCTCGCCCCCGCCGCGCACCCCGACGGTGAAGCTCGCGCGATCCGCCTGTGCGGCCACCAGCCCCGACACCTGCACACCGGGCAGGCCGCGCAGCAGCTGTTCGACGTGGGCGTAGTCGGTCAGGGTCGCGACTCCGGCGACCTCGACGGCGACCTGGATCAGGGGCTTCGAACCCGCATCGAGCGCCACGCTCGCCAGGGAGTCCGCCGCGCCGTTGATGCCGGCATCCGCGGCGCCGTTCCAGACATCGGAGGTGTAGCTGCTCACCAGGTGCCACTGCCATTGTCCCGGGATGGCCGGATCCGCGCGTCCGATCAGCACGGCATCCCCTCCCAGGGCCTGGGCGCTCTGCAGGACCGCAGCGTCGGGCAGCGGCATCCCCGCCGCATCGCTCACGGCGAGCGGCACGACACTGACCGGTAGTCCGCGCGCCTCGGCGCTCTGTTCCAGCTGCACGCGCAACGCCTCGCCGGCCGGTCCGCTCGGCACGGGGTTGATGGCGACCAGAGTGAACGGCCGATTGCTGTCCCACAGACTCGCACCGGCGCCGACGACGGCCTGCGCGAGCGCCGTGCCGTCGAACTGCAGCTGCACGGCGCCGCCCGGCAGCGACCTGGAGCCCTTCAGGTACTGCGGGGCGTTCTGGATCACGCCGGCGAGCTGGGGATTGGCCGCGGCATCGAGCCGGCCGGTCGCGCGCACCAGCGCCTGGCGCAGGCCCTCGGTCACCACGGTGGCGGCCGAGGCGCCGCGCACCGTCACCTCGTAGACCTGTACCAGCCGCGACGCCGACGCCGTCACCGCCGCGAGCAGGACGGGAAGCACGGCGGCGAGCGCCAGCCGGCGGCCCTTGCAGACCGGCTTCGCGGACGATCGATGAGGTCGGTTCATGCCGCTATTGTACAATTACCGGCGTGTTGAACCCGCCCATGCCGCCCCAGCCTCCGCCGCCGCCCTTCGTCGCCACCTACCAGGTGGCCTGGCACGGCATCACGGCCGGCGCCTCCACCCTGGCGCTCAGGGCCGCGGCGCCGGACACCTTCACCTACAGTTCGAATATCAGGGCGCACGGCATTTTCCGGCTGGTGTTTCCCGATGCCCTTGTCCAGAGCAGCACCTTCACGTTGAGCGATGGCCATGTCGTGCCGCTGCACTATCAGGAAACCGGCCAGGCCCGCGACCACCGCGACGACGTCGACCTGGCGTTTGACCGCAGCAGCGGCCGCGTGCATGGCACCGCGCAGACCCATGCCGTGGACCAGCCGCTGGATGCCGGCATCCAGGATCCGATGTCGGTGCAGATCGAACTCATGCGGCAGCTGCAGGCGGGCCTGGTGCCGACGCAGTTCAAGCTGTTCGACAAGGACCAGGCCAAGGAATACTTCTACACCCGCGAGCGCGAGGAAGTGCTGGACACACCCTTGGGCGCCGTGGACACCGTGGTCTACCGCAGCGACCGCCCCGGTTCGGACCGGGTGACGCGGCTGTGGCTGGCGCCGAAGATGAACTACCTGCCGCTGCAGGCGGCCCGCAGCCGCAAGGGCAGCGTGGACCTGTCGATGCGCATCGTGTCGGTGAGCTATCCGGCGCAGGCGCCCGCTGCCGCCCATTGAGCGCGGTGCGCGCGAGCCTTCAGGTCTTGGGCAGGGTGACGCCCTTCTGCCCCATGTACTTGCCGCCCCGGTCGCGGTACGAGGTGGAGCAGACCTCGTCGGATTCGAAGAACAGCATCTGCGCCACGCCTTCGTTGGCATAGATCCGCGCCGGGAGCGGCGTCGTGTTGGAGAACTCCAGCGTGACATGCCCCTCCCACTCCGGTTCGAGCGGGGTCACGTTGACGATGATGCCGCAGCGCGCGTAGGTGCTCTTGCCGAGGCACACGGTGAGCACGCTGCGCGGAATGCGGAAGTACTCCACGGTGCGCGCCAGCGCGAAGGAGTTCGGCGGTATCAGGCACACATCCGCGCGCACGTCGACGAAGCTCTTCTCGTCGAAGTGCTTCGGATCCACGATGGTCGAATTGATGTTGGTGAAGATCTTGAATTCGCTGGCGCAGCGCACGTCGTAGCCGTAACTCGACGTGCCGTAGGACACGATGCGGTGGCCGTCGGCCTGGCGGACCTGTCCGGCTTCGAACGGCTCGATCATGCCGTGTTCGGCAGCCATGCGGCGGATCCAGTTGTCGGACTTGATGCTCATCCCTTCCCCTTCAGGACGGTTCGATGACGATGTTGGGAAAAACCGTGCTGCGGTCGCGGGCGCGCCGCGCCAGGGCCGCGGCCGTGCGGCGCGCCGCCTCCAGGTACAGCTGCGCGCGCCGTGATTGCGGCTCGGCGACCACGGTCGGCCGGCCGCCATCGGCGTCCTCGCGGATGCGCGCATCCAGCGGCAACTCGCCCAGCAGCTGCACGCCGGCCTGTGCGGCCATGCGCGCGCCGCCGCCGGCACCGAAGATGTGCTCGGCGTGGCCGCACTGGGGGCACACGTGGATGCTCATGTTCTCGATGATGCCCAGCACCGGAACGGCGACCTTCTCGAACATCGCGAGCCCCTTGCGGGCGTCGGCGAGGGCGATGTCCTGGGGCGTGGTCACGATGACTGCGCCGGCGACCGGCACGCGCTGCGCCAGGGTGAGCTGGATATCGCCGGTTCCGGGCGGCATGTCCACGACGAGGTAGTCGAGCTCGCCCCACTGGGTGTCCGACAGCAGCTGGGTGAGCGCCTGGGTCACCATCGGACCGCGCCATACCATGGGCTGGTCCGGGTCGATGAGGAAGCCGATCGACATCGCCACCACGCCATGGGCCGACAGCGGCTTCAGGTGCTTGCCGTCGGGGGCGCTCGGGCGCTGTCCGGTGAGCCCCAGCATCAAGGGCTGGCTGGGGCCGTAGATGTCGGCATCGAGGACCCCCACCCGCGCGCCCTGGACCGCCCAGGCCAGGGCCAGATTCACCGCCACGGTCGATTTGCCCACCCCGCCCTTGCCGGAGGCCACGGCGATGATGTTCTTGACGCCCGGCAGCGGCTTCAGCGGCCGTTGCACGGCGTGCGCCTGGATTCGCGACTCGATCTGGAAGTCCACCGGCAGGCCGCCCGCGACGGGATGCACCTGCGCCCGCAGCGCCTCGGTGAGGACCTGCGTGTAACCCCCGACGGGAAACCCGAAATGCATCCGGACGTTTACGCGTCCATCGCGCAGCACGACCTCGTCGACGGCCTGCGCCGCCCCCAGCGTCTCGCCCAGAAATGGGTCAACATGCTCCTCGAGGGCAGTGCGTATCAGATCAAGGCGCGGGTCGTTCATGACACCATCATGGCGGCGAAGGGCGCCGGATTGTAGTCGTTGCCGGGGAAACCTGCCCGTCCGGGCAAACCAAACAACAAGGCAAATGCGTGACTGGCTTCGACCCAGCCCGAAGGTGGGCTGTGGCATAATTCCTCGGCAACCGGCGGGCGTCGGCTTGCACCGTTGGCCAATCCTTTTAGATCGAGAGACGGCTAGCTGTCGGCTGAATGAGCTTTTTCACGAACTTACGCGCCGACAGGCTGGTATCTGAAATCCGGTCCGGCACCGGCCCCAACGATCCGGCAGTCCAGAAGGCCGCAGCCAAGCTGAAGGACCTCGGAGCCGGCGCGATCGATGCTGTCCTGACGGCGTTGCCGGAAGCCGACAAGAACATGACGGTGGTGCTGGTCGATGTGCTGTCTGCCCTGATCAGCGCCAAGACCTTCCCGCGCTTCCTGCGCGGCCTCGTCGAGGGCAGCCCGCGGGAGATCGCCGGCATTTCCTGGGCCCTGACCACTTCGCGCAACTTTCCAGCGCACCTGCTGCTGGACGCGCTAAACGAGCCCGGGGTGTCCAAGTCGGCGGTACTGGAAATTGTTGCAGCGCAAAAAGCGCGCTTCAATGTCCGCGAACTGCTTGGCGTCGCCTACCAGCAGGAGCCGAACGAGAAGGCTGCACTGTTTCGGGTCATCGGGGAGATCGCCGACGTCAACGCCGTGCCGGAGCTGCTCGGCCGTCTGCACGGCAAGGACGCGATCGCCCGGGTTCACATCATCAACATCCTCTCGCGCTTCAACCTGCCGGAGGTGCAAACCGCGCTGCTGGCGCAGCTGAAGGACCCGCACAAGCTCATCCGCGGCGCATCCCTCGGTGCCCTGCAGAAGATGGACAACATTGTCGATGTGCAGAGGCTGTGCGCGCTGCTGCGCGACCCGGAAATCGACGTGCAGAACAAGGCGGTGGACGTCGTCATCAAGGCCAACCACCCCGATACCATCCGCTACCTGATCGACGTCCTCAAGGACGAGAACGAATACGCGCGCCGTTCGGCGGTCGAGGTTCTCAACGAGGTCGGCAACGCCGGCAGCGTCAAGTACCTGCTGCAGGCCCTGAAGGACAGCGACTGGTGGGTGCGCAGCCGCGCCGCGGACGCGCTCGGCAAGATCGGGGGCCCGAAGGTCATCGACGCGGTGCTGCAGCTGGTCCAGGACAAGGACGAGGAAATCCGGCGCGCGGCGATCGAGATCCTCAACCAGACCAAGGACGAGCGGGCGGTGGATCATCTGATCCAGGCCACCCGCGACAATGACTGGTGGGTCAGCGAGCGCGCCATCGATGCGCTGGCCGAGATCGGCAGCAAGCGGGCCCTGCCGCGGCTGGTCGAAATGCTGCAGGCGGGCAACGCGAAGGCGCTGCCGGTGGTGGTGCGGGCGCTGGGCAAGCTCGGGGAGGCGCAGCACATCGACGCCATCCTGCCGCTGCTCGGTCGCCCGGAGCGCGAAATCCGCATCGAGGCCATCCAGGCGCTGGCGAAGCTCGCCGATGATCGCCAGGCCGAGCAGGTGCGCGCCGGGCTGCAGACCCAGATCAACTCGACGGACGAGACGGTGGCGCGGCTCGCGACGGCCGCCCTGGCCGAGATGGACGTGCGCACCGGCAGCAGCCCGGTGAGCCTGCCCGGTACCCTGACCTCGGTGGCCGCGCAGGTGGCACGCAGTGCGCCCAGCATCGCGCCCCCGCCCCCGCCCCCGCCCAGCAAGCCCGCCGCCCCGACCACCCCGTCCGGAACCACGGTATTGCCCGAGGCGGCGCTGGCGAAGGCCCTCAAGCAGACCGAGGTGCGGCTGGACATCACGACACTGAAGACGGGCGACATCATCGAGGGGCGCTACAAGTACATCGACCGGATCGGCAAGGGCGCCTTCGGCACCGTGCTGCTGATGGAGGACACGGTCGTCGACGAGCGCCTCATCCTCAAGTTCCTGAACCCCAATGTCGCCGAAGACGAAGAGGTGATGAAGCGGTTCGTGCATGAGCTGCGCTACTCGCGCAAGATCACCCACAAGAACGTCATCCGCATCTACGATTTCCTGTACATACAGGGCCTGTACGCGATCTCGATGGAGTACTTCCCCTCCCATACGCTCGGCGGCGAGATCGTCAACGAGAAACCCATGGACCTGCGCCGGGCGCTGCGCTTCGGCTGCGATATCGCCACCGGCATGACGGTCGCCCACCAGGTCGGCATCGTGCATCGCGACCTGAAGCCCGCCAACGTGCTGATCAACCAGGACGGCCTGCTGAAGATCGTCGACTTCGGCGTGGCCGCGGCGCACCGCGAAGGCGACACCCAGCTGACCAAGACCGGGTACGTCATCGGCTCGCCCAAGTACATGGCCCCGGAACAGATCCTCGGCAAGAAGGTCGACGAGCGCGCCGACATCTATGCCGAGGGCGTCATCCTGTATGAAATGCTCACCGGAGTGCCGCCGTATGCGCGCGGCGACCATATGTCGGTGATGTACCAGCACGTTCAGGGCCGGGCCCGGCCGCCGGCCGAGATCAACCCGACCCTGCCCCAGGGCTTGAGCGAAACCGTGATGAAGGCCATGGCCGTGGACAAGAACAAGCGTTACCAGTCCATGGAAGAGCTGCGCAGCGCCCTCGAAGCCTTCCTGTAGGATGCCGGCCGGAGGGTCCGGCTCCGAGGGTCGGCGAGGTCGCCCGGGAGACCCACAAACCCGGAAAAACACCGCCGTTACGTGCGTTGCGTCAGATTTCCGGGCGCAAGTCGTTGATTATGTCGCCCGAAGTTGGCAAAAACATGGGCGGGGCGAATCCGCTTTAGGTTCATCGCGAGGGGTGGTGTGTGGCGCGCATCGACGCGTTCCTGAAACTGGGCATGCAGCAGGGCTGTTCGGACGTGCACCTGGCGGTGGGCGTTCCCCCGATGCTGCGGATGCACGGCGACCTGCTGCCCATCAAGTTCCGCGACCTGCGGGCGGTGGAGCTGGAAGGATACGTGACCGAGATCCTGACGCGCTCGCAGGCCGAGCACTTCGCGAGCGGCAGTGACCTGGATTTCTCCTACGTGTCGGCCGATGGCGGACGCTTCCGCGTGAACATCTACCGCAAGGATACCGGCGTGGGCGCGACCTTCCGCGCGATTCCCACCGAGGTGCCGACGCTGGAGAAGCTGGCGCTGCCGCCGATCGTCACGAAGCTGTGCGACTACCACCAGGGCATGGTGCTCGTGACCGGCTCCACGGGCACCGGCAAGTCGACGACGCTCGCGGCCATGATCGATCACCTCAATCACACCCGCAAGCTGAACATCATCAGCCTCGAGGACCCCATCGAGTTCGTCCACCGCAGCAAGAACAGCCAGGTCATCCAGCGCGAGCTGCACACCCACATCCCGACCTTCGCGGAGGGCGTGCGCGCGGCCATGCGCGAGGACCCCGATGTCATCCTGGTCGGCGAAATGCGTGATGCGGAAACCATCCGCATGGCCATGACGGCCGCCGAAACCGGGCACCTGGTGCTCGGCACCCTCCACACCACCGGTGCGGTGAAGACCATCGACCGCGTGATCGACGCGCTCCCCGTCGAGGAGCGCGAGCAGACCAAGAGCTTCCTCGCGCAGAGCCTGCTCGCGGTGATCACCCAGATCCTGTGCAAGACCACCGACGGACGTGGTCGCCGTGCGGTGTGCGAAGTCATGATCATGACCAAGGCCATCGCGAAACTGATCCAGACCGACCAGAGTCACCAGATCCAGACCCAGTTGCAGATGGGGCGCGACATGGGCATGCAGGTGCTCGATCAGGCGCTGCTCGCAGCCATCAACGCGCGCGAGATCGACCCGGACGACGCCTACGCCTACGCCGCGGACAAGCGCCTGTTCCAGAAGTTCGTGACCGACACCAGCGTGCTGCCCAAGACCGAATTCACCGCCACGATGACCCTTCCCTCGGAATAGACCGCCATGCCGGCCATCGACAGCTACCTGAACGAGATCCTCGAGAAGCGCGGCTCGGACCTGCATTTCATCGCCGGTGACCCGCCGCGCATCCGGCTATATGGCGATCTGATGCCGCTCGCGCCCGACAAGCTCGATCCGGCGATGGTGAAGGATGCGCTGTACGAGATCATGCCCAAGATCGCCGTCGATCGCTTCGAGACCAAGGAAGGCGCCGATTTCGCCTACACCATGGGCGATCGCGGCCGCTTCCGGGTCAATGTGCTGCGACACCTGAACGGCATGGGCGCCGTGTTCCGCGCGATCCCCTCCAAGGCGCTGACGATGGATGAGCTGAAGCTGCCGGAGGCCGTCCGGCAGATGTGCCGCCACACCCAGGGCCTGATCCTGGTGACGGGCAAGACCGGCTCGGGCAAGTCGACGACGCTCGCGGCGTTGATCGACGACATCAATACCCGGATCCAGGGGCACATCCTCACCATCGAGGATCCGATAGAGTTCGTGCACCAGCGCAAGAGCTGCCTGATCAGCCAGCGCGAAGTGGGCCATCATTCCGCCTCGTTCTCGGCGGCCCTGCACTCGGCCCTGCGCGAGGATCCGGATGTGATCCTGGTGGGCGAGCTGCGGGATCTCGAGACCATGAGCATCGCCGTGACCGCCGCCGAAATGGGCATCCTGGTCATGGGCACGCTGCACACCAATGGCGCCGCGCAGACGGTGGACCGCATGATCAACGTGTTCCCTTCCGACAAGCAGTCGCATGTGCGCACCATGCTCTCCACGTCCCTGCGCGGCGTGGTGTCGCAGCAGCTGCTACAGCGGGCCGACAAGCAGGGGCGGGTGGCGGCGCTCGAAGTGCTGGTCAACACGCCGGCGACCTCGAACCTCATCCGCCAGGGCAAGCTCGATCAGCTGGAGAACAGCATGCAGTCCGGGGCGCAGTTCGGCATGCGCACCATGGACACCGCCATCCAGTTGCTGCTCGACCAGCGCATGATCACGGGCAAGGAAGCCTACAAGAAGGGCATCAACAAGACGAAGTTCGAGGCCGTCAAGGACCAGGGCTGAAGTTCCGCACCAGGCGGCACAGGGTCTCGAATCCGGCCTGCGCATCCTCGAGCGTGATGCGCTCGGCCGGATTGTGGCTGATGCCGCCGGCACAACGCACGAAGATCATCCCGGTATCGGCGATCGCCGCCATGGCCATCGCGTCGTGTCCGGCACCGCTCGGCAGGCGCAGCGGGGCCACGCCCTGCGCGGCGATGGCCGCATCGATCTGCTGCATCAGCCACGGCGCGCAGGGTGTCGCCGGCGAATCGTGCAGCACCTCGAAGCTCGGCTGGATGCCGCGGCGCTGGCCGATGGCGGCCACCGCGGAGCGCAGGTCCTGGACGGCCTCGCGGCGCCGGGCATCCTCCGGCGCGCGCACGTCGATCGTGACCACGCACTCCCCGGGAATGACATTCACGGCGCCGGGGCTGACCTCGATGCGCCCGACGGTTCCCACCAGGAGCGGTTCCTGCGCACAGCGCTGCTCCACCGCCAGGATCACCTCGGCCGCGGCCACCAGCGCATCCTGCCGCCCCGACATCGGCACCGTGCCCGCATGGCCGGCCACGCCCTGCAACCGCAGCTCGAGCCTTGTCGCGCCGTTGATGGAGGTGACGCAACCGACGGGCACGCCGGCGCGCTCGAGCACCGGTCCCTGCTCGATGTGCAGCTCGACGTACGCCAGGAGTTCCTCGCGGCGGCGCGCCGCGGCCCCGACCTGGTCCGGATCGAGGCCGAAAGCGCCCAGCGCCGCGGCCATCGAAATGCCGTCACGATCGGTGGCGGCGAGGACGGCCGGATCGAGCGTTCCGGCGATCGCCCGGCTGCCGAGGAGCGTGGATCCGAAGCGCACGCCCTCCTCGTCCGCGAACCCCACCACTTCGAGGGCGAACGGCAGGACACCGGCGCCGATGTGATGCGCGCACTCGATGGCGGTCACCACGCCGAGCATGCCATCGTAACGGCCGGCATCGCGTACCGTGTCCAGGTGCGAACCGAGCATCAGCGCCGGCAGACCGCGCGACCGGCCCTCGATCCGGCCGGTGACATTGCCGATGGCATCCACGCGGGCCCGCATGCCCGCCTCGACCATCCATCCGGCGACCAGGTCATTGGCGCGCCGATGTTCATCGGACAGGAATACCCGCGTGAGCCGCGGCGGATCCGAGGTGAGGGCCGCGAGCGCCTCCAGGCGGTGCATGATCCGGGCCGCGGCGTGGGGAGCGCTCATGCGGGCGGGTGATGATCGATCCAGTGCCGGGCGATGTCGATGCGACGGCAGAACCACACATCCCGGTGCGAGCGCATGTGCGCGAGCAGCCGTCGCAGCGCCACGATGCGGCCGGGGCGGCCGATCAGGCGTGTGTGCAGCCCGATCGACATCATCTTCGGCGCCACGGCGCCCTCGGCGTACAGGCAATCGAAGGCGTCGCGGGCGTAGAGGTAGAAGTCCTCGCCCTGATTGAAGCCCTGCGCGGTGCCGAACTTCATGTCATTGACGTCGAGCGTGTAGGGCACCACCAGGTGCGGGCGTCCCGACTCCCGCACCCAGTACGGCAGGTCATCGTTGTAGGCATCCGCGTCGTAGAGGAATCCGCCCTCCTCGACGACCAGCCGGCGCGTGTTGGCGCTCAATCGCCCCGTATACCAGCCGAGCGGGCGCGAGCCGGTCACTCTCGTCAGCACTTCGATGGCGCGGCGCATGTCGGCGCGCTCCTGCGCCTCCGGCACGTCGTGATAGTCGATCCAGCGCCAGCCGTGGCTCGCGATTTCATGCCCCAGTCCTACCAGCTCGCGGGCGAGCGCCGGATGACGTTCGAGGGCCATCGCCACCGCGAAAATGGTCAGCGGCACCCCGAACTCCTGGGCGAGTCGCAGCACCCGCCAGACCCCCGCACGGCTGCCGTATTCATAGACCGACTCCACCTGCAGGTTGCGCGCCGCCGGCAGCGCCGCGGAGCCGACCACTTCGTGCAGGTAGCTCTCGGCATGGGCGTCCCCGTGGAGAATGCTCGCTTCGCCGCCTTCCTCGTAGTTGAGGACGAACTGCACGGCGATGCGCGCGCCATGCGGCCAGCGCGGGTTCGGGGGCTGGGCGCCGTAGCCGATCAGATCACGGGGATACTGGCTGGACAATGGGTTCACCCTCCGCTGACGAAACAGTGTAACCAAAGCCCCGCCGTCATCGATACAATCCGGGACGTCATGACTTCGTCAGCCGCGCTCATCGGCCTCATCGACGCCGCCTTCCCCGAACAGGTGAAATTCCTGGCCGAACTGGTGCGGGTACCTTCCGACAACCCGCCCGGGGACTGCGCGCCGCACGCCCGGCGCACCGCCGAGCTTCTGGAGGGCCTCGGGTTCAGCGTCGAGCGACTGGCGGTCCCCGATGCCGAGGTGCGCGCCCAGGGCATGATCAGCGCCACGAATCTCCTGGTGAGGATTCGCTTCGGCCAAGGGCCGACCATCGCCCTGAATGCCCACGGCGATGTGGTGCAGCCCGGGGAGGGATGGACGACGGATCCCTATGGCGCCGAAATCCGCAATGGCGTCATGTATGGCCGCGGCGTCGCCGTCTCCAAGTCGGACATCGCCACCTATGCGTATGCGCTGCGCGCGCTGCAGGCGAGCGGCGCACCGTTGCGGGGCACGGTCGAACTGCACGTCACCTACGATGAGGAAGCCGGTGGCCTGATCGGGCCGGGCTGGTTGCTCGCACAGGGCCTCACCAGGCCCGACTACGCCATCAGCGCGGGGTTCAGCTACAGCGTGGTCGTCGCCCATAACGGCTGCCTGCACCTGGAGGTCCGCGTCGAAGGCCGTTCGGCCCATGCCGCCCGGCCCGACACCGGCGTCGACGCCCTCGAGGCCGCCACCCGGATCCTCACGGGGCTGTACGAGCTGCGCCGCACCTACGCCTCGGTGCATTCGAAGATTCCCGGAATCGATCACCCGACCCTGGTCGTGGGCCTGATCAAGGGCGGCATCAACACGAATGTCGTGCCCGATGTGGTGACGCTGCGGATCGATCGGCGCATCATTCCGGAGGAGTCGCCCGAGATCGTCGAGCGTGACCTGACGCAGTGGCTGCAGCAGCACGGCGCCGCCCTCCCGGGTATTCGCCTCAGCGTGCGCCGCGTGCTCCTCGCCCGCCCCTTCGTTCCGGTCCCCGGCCAGGAGCATCTGGTGGCCGCCATTCAGCGGCACGCCCGCGAGGTCCTCGGGGAGGACATCCCGACCAACGGCGTCCCGATCTACACCGATGCGCGGCTGTACACCGAACGGGGCATTCCGACGGTGCTCTACGGCGCCGGTCCGCGCAGCATGCTCGAGGCCAATGGCCACCGCGCCGATGAAAACCTGGTGCTCGAGGACCTGCGCAAGGCGACGCAGGTGATCGCGCTCACTCTCGCCGACCTGCTTCAGGACAGGTAGACGAACCTCACCACGCACAGCCCCGCGAGCAGGAACACCAGCCAGTCGGACGGCCGCGCCTGGCCGCGGATGAGCTTCAGGACGGCGTAGCTCGTGATGCCGAAGGCCAGGCCATTGGTGATGGAGTAGCTGAGCGGCGTGATCACGACGGTGAGGAATGCCGGAATGCACTGCCCCGGGTCCGACCATTCGATTTCCGCCAGTGCGCCCATCATCAGCGCGCCGACCAGGATCAGGGCGGGCGCCGTGGCGGCGGCTGGAATGGCCTGCACCACCGGGGCGAACACCAGCGTCGCGAGGAACAGCACGCCGACGACCACGCTGGTGAGACCGGTGCGGCCCCCCGCGGCCACGCCGGCCGCGCTTTCAATGTAGCTGGTCACCGGACTGGTGCCCGCCAGCGCTCCGACGAACATCGAGGCCGAGTCCGCCGCCAGGATGCGGTTGAGCCGCGGAATGCTGCCATCGGGCGCCACCAGGCCGGCGCGCCGCGTCACCGCGACCAGAGTCCCGACATTGTCGAACATGTCCACGAACAGGAACACGAAGACGATCTCGATGACCGACAGGCCGACCCCGCCCTTCAGGTTCAGCGCGGCGGCCACGTCGAGCTTGAAGGCGGTGCTGCCCAGGTCGTGCAGGGACAGGTGACCCGGAGTGAAACGCGCCAGCCCCACGCTCCAGGCCACCACCGCCGTGATCAGGATGCCGATGAGCATGTAGCCACGCACGCCGCGGGTCTGCAGCGCTGCGATGATCAGCAACCCCAGCAGCGACACCGCGGCCGTGAGGGTGGTCAGGTGGCCCAGGCCCACGGTGGTGCCGGGATCGGCGACGATGATGCCGGCGTCCTTCAGCCCGATGAAGGCGATGAACAGCCCGATGCCGCCGCCCACCGCGGCAAACAGCGAGCGCGGCAGCGCATTGATGATGACCTTGCGGACCCCTGCGGCCGTGAGCAGTGCGAACGCGCACCCGGACAGGAACACGCACCCGAGGGCGGTTTGCCAGGGAATGCCCATGCCCTTGACGACCGTGTACGTGAAGTAGGCGTTGAGCCCCATGCCCGGCGCCAGCGCCAGCGGGTAGTTCGACAGCAGTCCCATCAGTATGCTGCCGAAGCCCGCCGCCACGCAGGTGGCGACCGCGACGCCGGCGACGGGCATGCCCGCGTCGCCCAGCACCAGCGGGTTGACCACGACGATGTAGGCCATGGTGATGAAGGTGGTGAATCCGGCCAGGATTTCGGTGCGCACCGAGGTTCCATGGGCATCAAGACCGAACAGCCGCTGCATCATTGGTCGGTGGTCCTCGCAGAAATGGTATCGGCCAGCCTGAAGCCGGCGATGCGGTTGATCTCTCCCAGGGCCGTGGCCCGCTCGGCCGCCGCTTCATTGCCCAGGCGCTGCGTCAAGGCGGCGAGAATCGACTCCGGCGTGTGGCCGCGAACGGCGAGGATGAACGGAAAGCCGAAGCACGCCGCGTAGAGATCATTCAGGCGCAGCAGCTCGGCGAACTGCTCATCGGTGCAGGCGTTGAGGCCCGCACGGCTCTGTTCGCCCGCCGAGGCGCGGGTCAGCTGGGCACGCGCGCGGCCGCGGGCACCGAGCTTCGGATGCGCCCGGATCAGGGCATCCTGTTCGGCGGCGCTCGCCCGCGCCACCTCGTCGCACATGGCCCGGTGCAGCTCGTCGCGGCCGGAAAACGGACGCCGCAGCGCCGCCCTGGCCGCCACCCAGGGCGAGTGTTCGAACACGCCCCCCAGCGCGGCGGTGAACTCCTGAACCGACATGGCGTTGAGCGCTTCAATGCTGAGCATGCAGCCCACCCCCGGCATCCGCGCCGATCCATTGCAGCAGCTGCGCCCGCTCGGTATCGGTCATGCCGGTGAGGTTGCCCAGCGGCATCGTGCGCAGCGCGAGCTGCCGGCGCACGTCGCTCAGATGCGCGCGCAACTGGTCCGGGGAATTGAGCACGATGCCTGCGGGAGGCGCGTTGAAGCCCGGCTGGGTCGGCTGATGCGCGTGGCAGGGGACGCAGCGTGCGCCCAGGATCGCCTCGGCCTGGGCCTTCGTCAGCCGCGTCGCGCCCGCCGCGGCCTGCGAGCGCTCATCCGGATACAGCCCGATGATGACGATGAGGAGGGCCAGCAGGCCCATGATCAGCGGCAGCAGCGAGGCGAACCCCTCGCGGCCCTCCGGCCGGTGGCGCGCCACGAACCAGGCGCGGATGCACACGCCGGCGAAACTCATGGCGACGAGCACCAGCCAGCTGTACTGCGCGCCGTAGGTCATGGCGTAGTGGTTGCTGATCATCACGAACAGCACCGGCAGCGTGAAGTAGGTGTTGTGCACCGAGCGCTGCTTGCCGCGCAGTCCGGGACCCGGATCCGGTTCGCGCCCCTGCTGCCGCGCCCGCACCAGCTCGCGCTGACCCGGGATGATCACGAAGAAGACGTTCGCCACCATGATGGTGCCGAGCGCGGCACCGAAGAGGATGAAGGCGCCGCGGCCGCCGAACAGCGCACACACGACCCGGGCCAGTATGCATACCAGCAGCGCGACCGCGATGGCCAGCCTGCGGTTGCTTTGCCCGAGCCGCGAGCGACACAGGCCGTCGTAGACGAGCCAGCTGCCGGCCAGAATGCCGAGCGCCAGGGTCACCGCGGCGGCGCGGGACAGCGGCTGCACCGAAGGATCGATCAGGTAGGCGTCGGCCTGCAGGAAATACAGCAGGGCGAGCAGCCCCATGCCCGACAGCCAGGTGCTGTAGGCCTCCCAGTAGAACCAGTGCAGCGTGCGGGGCAGGATCGCCGGTGCCACCCGGTACTTGCGCGCCCGGTAGAATCCGCCGCCGTGCACGGCCCACAGTTCCCCGGCCACGCCGGGCTCGCCGTCCGGCTGCTCCGGCGCCTGCAGATGGTTGTCGAGCCACACGAAGTAGAACGAGGATCCGATCCAGGCGATGCCCGTGACGATATGGATCCAGCGCACCAGCAGGCTGCCCCAGTCCAGCAGATAGCCGCTCACGTCCCGGTCACCACGGTGCCTTTGATCTTCTCATCATGCCTGCCACAGGATTCACAGTGCTGCGCCGCGCACCGCGGCGCCACGTCCGGATTCGCGCCCGTCCCGGCGGTCACGGACGGCGTCAGGATCTGCAGCACCTGCGCCGCCACCGCCACGGCGATCGCCGCCGGCCACTTGCTGCCGATCCCGGCGACGCCGATGGGACACACCAGGCGTTCGATGACGGATGCGCGAAATCCCTCGCGCCGCAGTCGCGACCGGAAGCGCGCACCCTTGCTGTGCGATCCGATCAACCCCAGCCAGCCCGCATCATCACGCAACAGCACCGTGCGGCAAAGATCGTAGTCGAGTCCGTGGTCGTGCGTCATCACCACGAAGTGCGTGCCGGGGGGCGCATCGCAGACGCTGCGGACCAACCGCGGCTGCGACACGCATCGGGAATAACCGCCGGCCTCGGGCGGCAGCTGTCCCGGACGCGAGTCCTGCCAGAACAGCCGCAGCGGCAGTTGCGCCAGCATGCCGGCGAGCGAGCGGCCGACGTGGCCGGCCCCGTACAGCCACACCTCGGGAAGCGACTCATCCAGGCGTTCGAGGAGGGTGATCTCACCGTCGCGGCCGCGCAGCATGCGCGTGGCGGGCGCCTGCGCCGCGGCGGCACCGCCGCTGACGCTCTGGCGCACTCCATCCGCCGTGGCCGTGGTCGACAGCACCAGCGGACCCGTCACGGCCGCCGCGAGGGCCTGCAGCTGCGGCCGGCACTCCTGCGGGAAGCACTCCAGCCAGATCGCGACGACCCCGCCGCAACACTGCCCAAGGTCGATACCGAGCACCCGATTCATCACACGTGCCGCGCGCGCGCCCTGCCGCAGCATCGCCTGGGCGGCCTCGATCGCCTCCCATTCGAGCCGTCCGCCGCCGATGGTTCCGGTCAGGCCCGCCGGGTCCACGAGCATGCAGGCACCCGGCTCGCGTGGCGTGGATCCCTGCACCTGGCAGACCACGACCCGCACGACCGCCGGTTCGAGCGCCAGCTTGTCGATCAGCGCGGGCAGCCATCGCGGCGCAGCGCTGCTCACGAGCCCACCTTGCGCAGGGCCGCGATGGCGCGCAGGACCGCCTCGGGCGTGGCCGGCGCCGACAGCTGCGGCATCGCACCCTGCGGACCGCAGCTGGCCACGGCGTGGCGAATCGCCAGGAGCGTGGAGATGGCGAGCATCAACGGTGGCTCACCGACCGCCTTGGACTGGTAGATCGTCTCCTCGTGATTCGGGTGTCCTTCGAAGAGCCGGACGTTGGCGAGCGCCGGCCAGTCCCCGACCGACGGGATCTTGTAGGTGGACGGAGCGTGGGTACGCAATCTTCCCTGATCATCCCACCACAACTCCTCGCTGGTGAGCCAGCCGACGCCCTGCAGGAAGCCCCCCTCGATCTGGCCCAGGTCGAGGGCCGGATTCAGCGAATTGCCGACATCATGGAGAATGTCGACCCGCAGCAGCCGGCACTCGCCCGTGAGCGTATCGACCGCCACCTCGCTGACGGCGGCGCCGAAGGCGAAGTAGAAGAACGGCTGCCCGCTCATCCGCGCGTTGTCCCACTGGATGCGGGGCGTCCGGTAGTAGCCGGTCGAGGACAGCGATATCCGCGCCCGATGGGCCTGGCTCGCGAGCTGTGCGAAGCTCATCCGCTGCGCGCCGACCAGGACCTGCCCGTCGATAAAGCGGATCTCCTGCGCCGACACCTGGTAGCGCTCACCGGCAAACCGCGCCAGCCGCTCGCGGATGACCTGCGCCGCGGCTTGCGCCGCCTTGCCGTTCAGGTCCGCGCCCGAGGAGGCGGCCGTGGCCGAGGTATTCGGGACCTTCGAGGTGTCGGTGGCCGAGACGCGGATCGCCGACAGGGGCAGGCCCAGTTCCCGCGCCACGACCTGCGCGACCTTGGTGAACAGGCCCTGCCCCATTTCCGTGCCGCCGTGATTCAACAGCACGGAGCCGTCGGTGTAGACGTGCAGCAGTGCGCCGGCCTGGTTGAAGTGAGTCGCCGTGAAGGAGATCCCGAACTTGACCGGGGAGAGCGCGATGCCGCGCCGGATATGCGGCTGCGTGGCGTTCCACCGTGCGATCTGCGCCCGCCGCTCGTGATAACGGGCGCTGCCGACCAGCTCATCGACGATCGGGACCGTACGGTTCCCCTGCACGACCTGGCCGTACGGCGTGACGTTGCGGGCGGTGTCGCCGTAGAAATTGCGCCGCCGGACCTCGAGCGGATCCAGGCGCAGGTACGTCGCGACCTGGTCCAGGATCTGCTCGATCATGAGCATGCCCTGCGGACCACCGAAGCCGCGGAACGCCGTATTGGAGACGGTGTGGGTCTTGCAGCGGTGGCTCACGATCTCGACATGCTCGAGGTAGTACGCATTGTCCAGATGCAGCACCGCACGATCGTTGACGGGACCGGAAAGGTCCGCCGAATAGCCGCACCGCGAAGCGAGCATCACCGACAGCGCGAGGATCCTCCCCGAAGCGTCGAACCCCGCGGTGTAGTCGCACACGAAGTCGTGCCGCTTGCCCGTCATCTGCATGTCGGTGTCGCGGTCCAGGCGCAGCTTCACCGGGCGTCCCGTGGCCCGCGCCATGACGGCGGCGGCGGCCGCGATCAGCGCCGGCTGCGTTTCCTTGCCCCCGAAGCCGCCGCCCATGCGGCGGCACTGCACCGTGACGAGGCTCGCGGGAACGGCCAGCGCGTGCGCGATGATCTGCTGCACTTCGGAAGGATGCTGGGTCGAGCTGTGCACCAGCATGCCGCCATCCTCCTGCGGAATCGCCAGGGCGATCTGGCCCTCCAGGTAGAAATGGTCCTGGCCGCCCACCGCGAGAGTACCGCTGAGGCGGTGCGGCGCTTCGGCCAGCACCGCCCGCGGTTGCCCGCGCACCAGGGTGTTGCTGGGCAGGACGAAGCTGTTCGCGGCCAGCGCCGCGCGGATGTCCAGGATCGCCGGCAGCGGCTCGTAATCGACCTCGGCGAGCCGGGCGGCGCGCCGCGCCTGCCGATAGCTCGCCGCGGCCACGGCGAACAGCGGCTGGCCGACGTGCTGCACGAGGTCCGGGGCAAAGATCGGATCATCATGGACGGCGGCGCCGTAGTTGTTGTCGCCGGGCACGTCGGCGGCGGCCACGACCGCGGCCACCCCGCAGGCCGCCCTCACCGGCTCGAGATTCAACCGGGTCACGCGCGCATGCGCGCAGGTGCTCATGCCGAAGGCGGCGTGCAGCGCATTGGCCGGAACAGGGATATCGTCAGTGTAGTGCGCGCGGCCGCTCACGTGCAGGTGAGCGCTGTCGTGCACGGCGCTCATGCGCCCGCTCCGGCGCCGGTTTCGAGGGGTACTTCGCCGACCCGGACCAGCGCGTCCGGTTCGTGGGACAGGAAGAAGCGTTGCAACAGATTGGCGGCCCCGGTCAGCCGATAGTCGGCGCTGGCGCGCATGTCCGACAGTGGCGTGAAGTCCTTGGCCAGACTCGCCGCGGCCGCCGCGAAGCTCGCCTGCGACCAGGGTGCGCCGATCAATGCACGCTCGGCGGCCGGCGCCCGGGCGGCCACCGCCGCCATTCCTCCCAGGGCGATCCGCGCCGCCACGATGCGCCCGGCCTCGACGCGGACCACGCAGGCGAGGCACACCGCGGATATGTCCTGGTCGATGCGCTTGGCGAGCTTGAAGACCCCGACCCGCGCCTCGCCCGAATCCGGCACCCGGACGGACACGATGAACTCCCCGGGAGCGAGGTCCTTCACCTGGTAGCCGAGATAGAATTTCTCGAGCGGCAGCCAGCGCGTGTCGTCCCCGCGGCGCAATTCGAGCTGCGCGCCCAGGGCCATCAGCGGCGGCAGGGCATCGCCGATCGGCGAACCATTCGCGAGATTGCCGCACAGCGTTCCGGAGTTGCGCACCGGCGGGGAGCCGAAGCGCTCCGCGACCTCCCGCAGCGCCGGCCAGCGGGCCACCAACGCCTGCCAGGCATCGGTCAGGCAGACCGCCGCGCCGATTCTCAACTCGGCGGCGGACGACTCGATGCGCTGCAGTTCCGCCACGGCCCCCAGGTAGACGATGGGCGGCAGATCGCGCAACTGTTTGGTGACCCACAGGCCCACATCCGTGCCGCCGGCGAGCAGCAGGGAGCGCGGCTCGCGCAGCAGTTCGGCCGCGACCTCCGCCACCGTCCGTGGGGCATAGAAGCCGGGCAGGCGCAGCGCCTGCCGCCGCACCAGCGATGCGAGGGCCGCGCGGCGCGGCTCGCCGTGCGCCGCCTCGGCAGGCCACCGCGCAGGCACCGGATACTCCCGCATCGCGAGGCCTGCGTCGATGATGGGCCGGTAGCCGGTGCAGCGACACAGGTTTCCGGCAAGCGCGTGCACCACGCGCTCGCGGGTCGCCGCGCCGCCCGCAAGGTAGAGCGCGAACAGCGACATGACGAAGCCCGGCGTGCAGAAGCCGCACTGCGAGGCGTGATGGTCCACCATCGACTGCTGCACCGGGTGCAACGTGCCATCCTCGGCCTGCAGATCCTCCACCGTCACCAGTTCCTGGCCGTCGAGCGTCGCCATGAAGCGGATGCAGGAGTTGATCGCGCGGTAGCGGATGCCGCCGCCGTCCGGCGCCAGCGTGCCCGTCACGACCGTGCAGGCGCCGCAGTCGCCTTCGGCACAGCCTTCCTTGGTCCCCGTGAGTCCGCGGACCTCCCGCAGATATTCCAGCACCGTCATGGTGCACGGCAGGGCCGGCTCGCACACTAACTGCCCATTGAGCAGGAACTGCACTTCGCTGGCCGGCGGGCCGGCACCGGTGTCCATGCGCTATCCGCCCCGATACACGGTGTAGCTCCACGGAGCGATGAGCAGCGGCACGTGGTAGTGCTCGTCCGCCGCGGCGATGCCGATGTCGATGCTGGCCCGCTCGATGAACGCCGGTTCGGCGAGCTTCACGCCGCGCGAGCGGAAATACTCCGCGGTGTGAAACGTCAGCAGGTAACTGCCCGCCCTGAATTGCGCGCCGGCGAGCAGGGGCGCGCCCACCCGGCCATCCGCGCCGGTGGTCGTGGCGGTGAGCAGGCGCAGGCCCGCGGAGGTGTGTTCGTGCAGCTCGATGCGCACGCCGCCGGCGGGCAAGCCCGCACTGATATCCAGGACATGCGTCGTCAGCTGGCCCATGGATCGATGCTAACGACATTGGCGACGCGGATGCAATCACCATGATCCTTTGTTGTACAGTGGTGGAAATTCCATTTCCCGCGACCCTGCGCCCATGCCGCTGTCCACCCCCGAATTCATCAGGGCGTTGCCCAAAGCAGAACTGCATGTGCACATAGAGGGCACGCTCGAGCCGGAGCTGGTGTTCGCCCTGGCCGCGAAGCACGCCATCACGCTGCCGTACCGCGGCGTCGCCGACTTGCGCGCGGCCTACAGCTTCAACGATCTGCAGTCCTTCCTCGACCTGTATTACGCCGCCACCGACGTGCTGCGGGACGCGGAGGACTTTCGCGTGCTCGCGGGCGCCTACCTGCGCCGGGCCCATGCGGACGGCATCGTGCATGCCGAAATCTTCTTCGATCCCCAGGCCCACACGACCCGCGGCGTGCCGCTCGACGTGGTGATGAGCGGGCTGACGCAGGGGCTGGACGAGAGCGGCCGGGAAACCGGGATCACGCACCGGCTGATCCTGTGCTTCCTGCGGCATCTGCCGGCCGAGGACGCGATGCGGACCCTCGAGCAGGCCCTGCCCTGGCGCCACCGCCTGGCGGCCGTCGGGCTGGATTCCACGGAAATCGGCCACCCGCCGTCGCAGTTCGCGGCCGTCTTCGACCGGGCCCGCGGCGAAGGCCTGCTCGCCGTCGCCCATTGCGGAGAGGAAGGCCCGCCCGCCTACATCGAGGAGGCGCTCGACGTGCTGCGCGTGCGCCGCATCGACCATGGGGTGCGCTGCGTGGAGGACCCGGCGCTGGTGGCGCGCCTGGCGCGCGAACGCATTCCGCTCACGGTATGTCCGCTGTCGAACGTCCGCCTGCGACTGTTCGCGAGCATCGCGGACCACAACCTGAAGAGCCTGCTCGAGCAGGGCCTGTGCGTCACGGTCAATTCGGATGATCCGGCCTATTTCGGCGGCTATCTCCAGGACAACTTCCTGGCCGTGACCGAGGCCCTCGGGCTCTCGCGCGCACAGCTGGCACAGCTGGCGCGCAATTCCATCGAAGCCTCGTTCATCGAACCGCCGCTCAAGCAGGGCTGGTATGCGAGAATCAGCCAGGTACTGACCCAGGATTCATGACGTGAACCCATCGCAACCCGAGTCCGTGCTCTGGGATGACTGGCATCCGGTCGGTGAATTGGCGCAGCTGCAGCGCACGCGAATCCTGCACACCATGCTGCTCGGCGTGCCGCTCACTCTCGTGCTCGCCGCCGACGGGACCATCCGGGCGAGCGGCACCGGCAGCCTGTGCCACGGCCCCCTGCAACATGTCGATATCCGCTATGGCCTGGTGTGGCTGTGCCTGGGCACCCCCGGCCGCGACATCGTCGACTTTCCGGAAGCCAGGGAAGCCGACCGCATCGTCTGCACCGGCGGGTCGGTGGGCGTGGCGGTCTCCGGACTGCGCGCGGTCGAGAATTTCCTCGATCTGGGTCATCTGGCCTTCGTGCACGCGGGCTACCTGGGCGAGGAACCCCACACGCAGATCCATGCCTACAAGGTCGAGCCGCTGGCTGACGGCGGGATACTGGCCACGGGGTGCCGGGTCTATCAGCCTCACCCCTCCCCGATGGACTCCGAGGGCTTCGACGTGGACTACATCTACGCCGTCCGACGCCCCTATATCGTGGAGCTGTTCAAGGCCAATCCGGTGGAAAAGGAGCGCATGGACATGATCGCGCTGCTCGTGCAGCCGGTCACCGAAGAGCGCTGCGTCGCGCACATCCTGATGGCCTATCCGCCGCACAACGTGGATGTCGGCTCCCTGCGCTGGTTCCAGCAGCTGATCTTCGGCCAGGATCGTCCGATCCTGGAGAACCAGATCCCGAAGCGCCTGCCGCTCGATCCGCGCGCGGAAGTTTCGGTGCGCGCGGACAATTCCTCGGCCCACTACCGGCGGTGGCTGGCCTCGGTCGGCGTGCGCTACGGCACCGTGCCGGCCGGCGCGACATGAATCGCTGGTTCGCCGTCAGCGCCTGCGGCGAGGTGCCGCACGGTGCCGTGGCCCACACCCAGCTGCTGGGCCAGGAGCTGGTGCTCTGGCGCAGCGCCTCCGGCGCCCTCAACGCCTGGGAGAACCGCTGCCCGCACCGCGGCGTGCGACTGACGCTGGGGGATTGCGTGGGCGAGGAGCTGCGCTGCCAGTATCACGCCTGGCGCTTCGCCACCGGTTCCGGGCACTGCACGCATATCCCGGCGCACCCCGGCCAGAAGCCCGCGAGCAACATCCGCGCCCGGGTGTATCCGGTGTTCGAGGACGGCGCTTTCATCTGGGTGAACCTCGCTCATGATGCCGTGCCCCCAAATGCGGCGGCTGCGCCGCCCGGGCTCGCCCTGCGCAGCATCTTCACGCGGGCCCCCGTCGCCGCGGTCACGGGACAGCTGCTGCACGGCTATGCCGACCATGCCGTCTGCCTCGTGGATGAATTCACGCTCGATGTGGCCCCGGCCGCGCACCGCTCCGTGCGCTTCATGCTGCAGCCGGTCACGGGGGAGCAGTGCATCCTGCATGCGCATCTGCACGGTGAAGTCACGGCGCTCGAGCGTCTGTCGGTCCTGAAGGTCCACAACGCGCTGATGAGCGCGGTGCGCGACCGCGCGGAGGCGGCCCGGGCATGATCAGGCTGTATGACTACGAGCTGTCAGGCAACTGCTACAAGGTGCGATTGCTGCTGCACCTGCTCGGCGTTGCGTTCACGGCCCGCACCATGGACTTCCATCCCGGCCGCGAGCACAAGAGCGAGTGGTTCCTGAAACTGAACCCCCTGGGACAGCTGCCGGTCATCGATGATGATGGCCTCGTGCTGCGCGATGCCCAGGCCATCCTGGTCTACCTCGCCAGCCGCTACGACGCCTCCGGGCATTGGTACCCCCGCCACGATGCAGTGGCGCTCGGAGAGATATCCCAGTGGCTGGGCTTCGCCGACGCCCTCACCGCCACGGCGGGCGCCGCGCGTCTGCATGACACCATGTTCATGGATGCGGACATCCGCAAGTGCCGTGCCGGCGCGCACGGCCTGCTGCGCATCCTCGATGAGCACCTCTGGTTCGCCGAACAGGCCGGCCGGCCGTGGCTGTGCAGCGCAGATCACCCGACCATCGCGGACCTGGCCTGCTTCCCGTACGTGATGCTGTCGGAGGAAGGCGGCATCTCCCGGCTGCCCTACCCCGCCATCCGGCGCTGGGGCGAGCGGATCAAGCACCTGCCCGGCTTCACGCCGATGTCGGGAATCTTTCCCGCCGCGGCGGTCAGATCACCCGCCGGTTCGCCACCCACACCTGGCTGATGTCGGCGCGCGCCGCCTCGTAGATGATCTTCTGCAGCACGGTCTGCGGCGAATCGCCGTCGGCCACTCGCAGGTTGCCGTGCGCTGCCGCCGCATCGATCACGCAGGCGTCGAACTGGTAGCCCTTCTCGAAGAGGCCCACCGGCAGATCCAGGGCGATGCCGCCGCCGGTGGTCGCGGCCCAGAACGCCGTCAGGGCATCGATGCGCGAGTCGGGACGGCGCCGCTCGGCGCGCCCCAGCCGCGGGTCGACGCCCGATTCGAGCATGCGGGAGCTGATGATGGCCTGGCGGGCATTCTCCAGCAGCGATGCGCTGGCGCCGCCGGCGATGTCCGTCCCGAGTCCGACGTGCACGCCCGCCTCGAGCATGCGGCGCAGCGGAAACACCGCATCCGAAAAATATACATTGGACAATGGACAATGCGCGACGCCGGCGCCGCGCGCGGCGGCAAGCGCGGCATCGGCATCGCTCATGAAGTTGCCGTGGGCCAGCACGGTGCGCCGTGACAGCAGGCCGAACGAATCCAGCGCCGCCGTGTCCGTGCGTCCGCAGCGCTCCAGTACATACTGGTGCTCCCAGTCGCTTTCGGAACAATGGGTCTGGACGCGGCAGCCGGACTCCCGGGCGAGGTTCCCGAGCCGGCGCAGCAGCTCATCGGTGCACGAGGGGATGAACCGCGGCGTGATCACCGGGTGGACCAGCCCCGCGGCGCCGGGCATCGTCCGCACGTACTCGATGAACTCCCGGGTCTCGCGCTCGGCGGCCGCCGCGCTGCTGTCGCGGTAGAAGTCGGGACACTGCCCGGGGTTGTCCATCGCCACCCGGCCGATCAGGGCCCGTTGTGACCGGCGCAGGCACACATCCGCCAGGATCTGCGTGGCGGCCAGGTGAATGGTGCCGAAGTACAGCGCCGTGGTCGTGCCATTGGCCAGCAGGTTCGCCACCAGGGACTCGTATACCTGCGCCGCGAAGGCCGTGTCGGCATAGCGCGCCTCCAGCGGGAAGGTGTATTTCTGCAGCCAGTCCTGAAGCGGCAGGTCCAGAGCCATGCCCAGCTGCGGCCACTGCGGCGCGTGCACATGCAGGTCGACCATTCCGGGCAATACGAAATGCCCGGGGTCGAGGCGGACCAGGCCGCCGCTGGCCGCGAGTCGCGCAGCCTCGGTGCGCGCGAGCGGGGAATCGTGAGGATGAATGGCCGTGATCGCGCCATCGGCCCCCGCGATGATCAGGGCATCCTTCAGGCACTGCAGCTGGCCGCGCACGGGTGCGTGCAGGAAGGTTCCCAGAAAACCGCGCTCGGATGCCTGCGGGTGAGCCACGCTAGCGGTCCGGCCGGAAGGGCTGGGCCAGCGACAGCGGCGTGTTCAGCCGCAGCGTCTGGGAATTGCGCGAGATGGCCACCAGCACGACGATGGTCGCGAGGTACGGCAGTGCGCTCATGAACTGCGTCGGAACGCGCAGTCCGAAGGTCTGCGCGAACAACTGCGCGACCGTCACCCCGCCGAACAGCCACGCGCCGAGCACCACCCGGCCGGGCCGCCAGGTCGCGAACACCACCAGCGCCTGGGCGATCCAGCCGCGTCCGGCCGTCATGTCATCGACCCACAAGGGCGTGTACGCCAGTGACAGATAGGCCCCGGCAAGTCCGGCCATCGCGCCGCCGCAGGCCGTCGCGAGATAACGGATCCGCAGGACCGGGTAGCCGATGGCGCGGGCCGACTGTGGCGCCTCACCCACCGCGCGCAACACCAGGCCGGCGCGCGTGCGGTTCAGGAACCACCACGCGAGCCACGCCAGGGCGAGGGCCAGGTAGACCAGCGGATCCTGCCCGAAGAGCACGGAGCCGGCCAGCGGCAGGTCGGACAGCCCCGGAATGTGGATCTTCGCGATCGAGGTCACGGAGCTTGCGCCGAAGTGCCGGCCGATGAGGGCGGACAGCCCCGAGCCGAGGATGGTCAGTGCGAGCCCCGCCGCGTACTGATTGACGGCGAGCCCCAGCGCGAGGACGGCAAACAGGCTCGCGGCGAGCCCCGCGGCCAGCATGGCGACCCCGGCCGAGAACCACGCCGGATGTCCGCCGAGCGCGACGCCGAAGGCCGTCGCGGCCCCGATCAGCATCATGCCCTCGACTCCCAGGTTCAGGACGCCCGAGCGCTCGGTGATGAGCTCGCCGATGGCGGCGAAGATCAGCGGCGTGGCCGCCACGAGCGTGCCGTTCAGCAGCGGTATCAGCAGCTGGTCCATGTCCACGGCCTCGTGTTCATGCCCTGACCCGGATCCGGTATTCGACCAGCACGTCCGCCGCCAGCAGACAGAACAGCAGCAGCCCCTGGAAACTGCGCGACAATGCGGCCGGGACGTTCAGGGTCATCTGCGCCGCCTCGCCCCCGAGGTACAGCAGCGACAGCAACAGCCCGCCGAATACCACGCCGATGGGCCGCAGACGGCCGATGAAGGCCACGATGATGGCGGCAAAGCCATAGCCGGGAGAGATCACCGGCGAGAGCTGGCCCAGGGGGCCTGCGGCCTCGAACATGCCGGCGAGGCCCGCGGCCGCCCCGCTCACCAGCAGACTGATCCAGGTGAGGCGCGCCTGCGCGAAGCCCGCGTAGCGGGCCGCCGCGGGCGCCGCACCGCTCACCTTGAGCTGGAACCCCAGGAAGCTGCGCTCGAGCAGCAACCAGGTCAGCGCGACCGCGCCCAGGGTGATGAAGATGCTCGCGTTCACCCGCATCCCCGGCACCAGCGGTGAGAACGTGGCCGACTCGCTGAACAGCGCCGTCTGCGGGTAGTTGAGCCCCTGGGGATCCTGCATCGGACCATTGACCAGCCAGGACAGCAGCAGCTGCGCCACGTAGGTCAGCATCAGGCTGACGAGGATTTCACTGGTATTGAGGCGGGTCTTCAGGAACGCCGGTATCGCCGCCCAGGCCATGCCGCCGAGCATGCCGGCGAGCATCATCGCCGGCAGCAGCCAGTGGTGCACGCCGTCGGCGAAGCGCAGCGCGAGGGTTGCGGCGAGGATGGCGCCGATGGTGTACATGCCCTCGGCACCGATGTTCCAGACATTCGCGCGGTAGCCGACGGTGAGGCCCAATCCGATCAGGATCAGGGGATTCGCCTTGAGCAGCCATTCGGAAATGCCATTGCCGGTCGACAGCGGCTCGAGGAAGTACACCCTGAGGGTCGCCACCGGATCGAGGCCCGCCAGGCGCAGCATCGGAACGGCGCACAGCATCATGGCCAGCAGCGCCAGCACGGGCGCCGCCAGTCCCATCACGCGCGAGGGCACGGCGCGACGTTCGAAGTACATCCCGTTCATGCCACGGCCGCCGTCGCGTCCACGCCGGTCATCAGCAGGCCCAGCCGATCGATGCTGATGGCCTCGCGCGGCAGCGCCTGCGACAGCCGGCCGCGGAACAAGACCGCGATGCGGTCACAGATCTCGAGCAGCTCCTCCAGCTCCTCGGAAATCACCAGCACCGCCGCGCCCTGGCGGCTCAGGTCGATGAAGGATTGCCGCAGGAAGGCCGCGGCCGCCACGTCGACTCCCCAGGTGGGCTGTGAAACGATCAGCACGGTCGGATCGAGGCTGCGCTCACGCCCGACGATGAATTTCTGCAGGTTGCCGCCCGAGAGGCTCGCGGCCACGGCCCGGGCACCCGAGCACCTGACGCCGAACCCCTCGATGATCCGGTTCGCGAAACCCGCCGCCCGGTCGGCATCGATGAACCCCCGGCGCACGAGGCCGGCACGATGTCCCGTGAGCAGTGCGTTCTCCACCAGCGACATGCCCGGCACGGCGCCGCGGCCCAGGCGCTCCTCGGGAACGAAGGCCAGGCCGCGCTGCCGGCGCGCACCGGCGCCGAGGTGGGCCACCGGTACGCCGTCGAGCATGATCCGGTCGGCCGCGCAGGCCACCTCGCCGCTCAAGGCGTCGAGCAGCTCCGCCTGCCCGTTCCCGGATACGCCGGCGATGCCCACCACTTCGCCGGCGTGCACCGCAAGCTCGATATCCCGCAACGCGGTGCCGAACGGGTCGGCCGGCTGCAGCGACAGGCCGCGCACCGCGAGCCGCGGCGCGCCCGTCACCGCGGGTGGCCGGGTCACCGGCGCCACGGCCGCCCCGACCATCATGCCGGCGAGCTCCGCGGCGCTCGCCGCGGCGGGCTTGACCGAACCGACCACCTTGCCGCCGCGCAGGATCGTGGCGCCGTCGCACAGCTGGCGGATCTCCTCCAGCTTGTGGCTGATGTAGAGGATGCTGCAACCCTCGGCCGCGAGCGAGCGCAGCACCCCGAACAGGCGTCCGATCGCCTGTGGCGTCAGGACCGACGTGGGCTCATCCAGGATCAGCAGCTTCGGTTTCTGCAGCAGGCATCGCAGGATCTCCACGCGCTGCCGCTCGCCAACCGACAGGTCATGCACCAGCCGCTGTGGATCCACGGGCAGGCCATAGTGCTCGCCGAGCTCACGGATGCGGACCGCCAGGGCCGGGCGGTCGAAGCGACCTTCATTGACCAGGGCGATGTTGTCGACGACCGAGACGGTCTCGAACAGCGAGAAGTGCTGGTAGACCATGCCGATACCCAGCTCGCGGGCGGCGCCGGGACTGGGAATGCTCACCTGGCGGCCCTCCCAGAAGATCTCACCGGCATCCGCGCGGATGGCGCCGTAGATGATCTTCATGAGGGTGCTCTTGCCGGCGCCGTTCTCGCCCAGGACGGCGTGGATCTCCCCGGGCGCGACCGTCAGCGACACCCGATCGTTGGCCACGAAGCTGCCATAGTGCTTCGTGATGGACTCGAGGGCGAGCCGCGGCCGCATTCAGCTCTTCAGGCTGCCCTGCATGCCCGCAGCCAGCCAGTTGATGCTGCGCGATTCCTTCTCGTTGAGCACCGTTCCGGCCGGCACTCGCACGACTCCGGCCTGGTCACGGATCTCGCCACCGAAGGGCTGCAGGCGGCCGGCCTTGATGGCCGCCTCGCGATCATCCACCAGGGCGCGCACCGCCTGGGGAACCGCGGCGCCATAGGGTGACATCTGCACCACCCCCTCCTTCAGACCCCACCAGCGCGTCTGGGGCTTCCAGGTGCCGGCGAGGACATCGCGCGTGTCCTGCAGATAGATGCCGCTCCAGTCCAGGATCATCGAGGTCAGCAGCCGGGTCGGCGCGTACTTGCGCACGTCGCTGGCATATCCGATGGACCAGACGCCCTTCTGCTCGGCGGTCTGCGCGGCAACCGGACTGTCCGTCATGGCCGCGAGCACGTCGCAACCCTTGGCGATCAGCGCCAGGGTCGCGTCCTTTTCCTTGCCCGGATCCTCCCATGAGTTCATGAAGATGATCGAGCAGGTCGCCGCCGGATTCACGCTCTGCGCGCCGAGCAGGAAGGCATTCGCCGGGCCGACGATATCCGGCACCGGATAGCCGCCGATGAAGCCGAGCTTGCCGGTCTTCGACATCCGGGCGGCCGCAACGCCGCCGAGAAACGTGCCCTCGTGGTAGCGCGCCTCGAAGTTCGCCAGATTCGCGCCCATCGTGACGCCGGCGCAGCAATCGAAGATCACCTGCGGAAACTGCCGCGCGACGCGCGTGATCGGCACGCTGTGCGAGAAGCTGGTGCCCACGACCAGATGGTGCCCCGAGGCGGCAAAGCCGCGGAATACCCGTTCGGCATCCTGGGGTTCGAAGACGTTCTCGATGACATCGACCACGGCCCGGGAGCCGAAGGCGGCGCGAACCGCCTCCACGGCGAGCACCGTCTGGCGCGTCCAGCCCACTTCGGCGGCCGGAGCCACCAGCGCCACGCCGACCTTGATCTGGCTGAGAGGCGCCGCGCGGGCGCGAAGCCCCGCGGCGCCCAGCCCGGCCAATGCGCCGAGCGCGCCGGCGTGATTGAGGAAATGTCGGCGCGATATGCCCGGCGCGCCCCCCCGCGCCGGGCCCTGATCCTCTGGATTCAACTCATCCGCCCCTCTAGAACTGGTAGTGAACCGTGAACACCCACTCGAGCGGCGGCGCCCACTGCTGGGTCGTCTCGCCCCCGAACTGGTTCGTGAAACGCGACGCGACCTGGAATCGATTGAACACGTTGTTCACCGCTAATGACACATCCAGCCCGCTGGTCTTGTAGAAATAGTCGAAGTACAGGTTGGCCATCGTATACGAGGGCGCCCGGTAGGTGGGTGTCTTGCCGAAGATCGTGTCGGCATAGTCGCTGCGGTACTGCATCTGGAAGCGCGACAGCAACGATGATCCATCGGCCATGCTCAAGGTGTGACTGAGGGCGCCGGTCAGGGTCCACTCGGGCAGGCTCGGCGGCGCATTGCCATACACGTCCTTGTAGGCCGCCTGGCGCAGCGCGTTCAATCCCGGTGAACCCGTGAACAGGTCGCCATAGCAGCTGTAATCGCACTGCTGCAGCCAGGCGGCGTCGGCAGCCAGTCCCGCGTCGTTGTCCAGGGCCAGGAAGTGCGAGGTGATCCGGCCCTTCTCCCAGGCGAAGTTGCCGTCGAAACGCAGACCCGCGGGCATCAACGCCGCGATCTCGCCCTCCAGGCCATACACCTGGACTTTCGGGATATTGTCCACGCCGCCCTGGAAATTGATCAGGTCCTCGGCCTGGAACTGCATGCCCTTGTCCTCATAGAGGTAGGCCGACAGGTTGGCCGTCAGGTGCTTGTCGAAGAAGCTGTTCTTCGA
>DATJPN010000227.1:0-2102 GCA_035506335.1 Steroidobacteraceae bacterium
ATGGGGCCGTGTACGACCGAGGCCTGGCCGGTGCGCCACCACAACTCCGACACGTACACCTTGCCGTCCCGGATGCAGATGTCGGTGGGGCGCTGCACGTGCGTCCACTGGTCGAGGTACTTGCCGTCCATGGTGAAGAACTGGATCCGATCGTTCTCGCGGTCGCACACCATCACCTTGTTGTCGGGGGTGATGGCCAGGCTGTGCGGCAGGTTGAACTGGCCGGCGCCGGTGCCCGGCTCGCCCCAGGATTGGACGAACTTTCCGTCCGCGGTGAAGCGGTGGACCCGCGCGTTGCCGTAGCCGTCCACCACATAGATGTCGCCGTTCGGTGCCACGATCGCCTTGGTCGGCCGGTTGAAGGGCGGGCCGCCACGCTTGATGCTCTTGATGCCTTCCTTCATGTCGTAGCCGGTGTCCGAGCAGACGCCGGGCGTCCCGATCATCATGACTTGCTTGCCGTCCTTGGTGAACTTGCGGACGGTGTGATCGCCGTCGTCGGCCGTATAGACGAAATCGTCCGGCCCGATGAAGATGCCGTGCGTCCGCGGGGTGAAGATCCCCTCGCCCCAGGAGGCGACGAAGCGGCCATCGGGCTCGTAGATGATGACCCGGGCGTCCTTCCTGGTGAGCAGGTAGACGCGATCCTTGGAGTCGACCGCCGCGCCGTCCACGTCCGCATGCACGTATCCCGGCGGCAACTTCTCCCAGCCCTGGATCACTTGGAATTTCGGAATGCTGCCCATGTTTCGTCTCCTTCCATTGAGGTTGATAGCTAGCTTTCAGCTCTCAGTGGTCAGCTCAGCAATTCAGCTCTCAGCAGTCCCGCGCTGATTGCTGAACGCTGATTGCTGACCGCTACGGTTTCGGAAACGGCACGCCCAGCTCCTCGCCGAGCGCGACGAAATCCTTGACCACCGCCTCGGGCATCGGGATGCCGTTTCGCAGTCGCTCGGCCTTCATTTCGAACTCGATCTCACCCGGGATGTAGATCCGCTTGGTGCCCGCGGCCTTTTCCGACGTCTTCACCTCGACGATGGCCTTGTCCATCCGCGCCTTGAACTCGGCCAGGTCCATGAAGCTCTCGACGTTGATCGCGGCGAAGATGCTGCCGACATCGGTCGGCTCGGTCATGTTGTCGGCCAGGAATCCGGGGAAGTGGCCGCCGTAGTTCGATCCCGTCATCACCCCGCACAGCAGGTCAATGGCCAGCCCGATGCCGTAGCCCTTGTAGCCTCCGATCGGCGCCAGCAGGCCCTTCAGCGCGGCGTGCGGATCCGTGGTGGGGAGGCCCCGCTCGTCGAAGGCCCAGCCGGGCTCCATCGGCTTGTTCTGCTTGGCGTACAGCATGATGCGGCCGCGGGCGACCACGGTGGTGGCGAGGTCCAGCACCACGGGCTGCTCCTTGCCCGCGGGAATCGCGATGGCGAACGGATTGGTTCCGAGCAGGGCCGTCCGGCCGCCGGTCGGGGCCACTGTCGCCGGGGCGTTGGTCGAGCTGAAGCCGATCATTCCCTGCTCGAGGGGCATCATCGCCCAGTAGGCGGCCGCGCCGTAGTGGTTGGAGTGTGTCGTGGCGACGAAGGCCACGCCGGTCTTCTTGGCCTTCTCGATGGTGAGTCGCATGGCGTAGTCGGACCCGACCTGCCCGATGCTGTTGTGGCAGGCAATCAAGGCCGTGGAGGGATGGTCGCGGACCACCTTCAGGCTGGTCTTCGCGCTCATCACCCCGACCTGGATGCGCTTGACATAGGTGCAGAGGACGCGCGTGATTCCGTGCGTGTCCACGCCGCGCAGGTTGGCCTCGATCATCGAGTCGGTGAGGAGCGCCGCATCCTCCCGGCTCACCCCGACCTTCCGGAAGATCTGTTCCGTCCACAGGCGCAGCGTCTGTGCCGGAAACTGGATGCCGCCGTCTACCCCCGCCATGCTGGCTCCTTTCTGATCGGGACAGGGCAAACCGCCGTGGGGTTCCTTCAGAGTGAAGACCTGTGCGTTATTGTCGGCAAGTGAAAAAGGTAGGCGTGTCCTGCAACCACGGAGGGGATGCCGGTCGCCGGATGAAATGTAAACTCTTCCGCGGCCGGGGATCAAGACGAAAA
>DATJPN010000228.1:0-3446 GCA_035506335.1 Steroidobacteraceae bacterium
GCAAGGCGGCGCGCGATCCGAGGTGCGAGGCGTACTGAGCGCGTACGCCGCAGCACCGCGGGAGCGCACTAACGCAGCAGATTGGCCTTTTTCAGCGACCTGCTAGGAGGCCACCGACTGCGCTGAACGGCCCACCGGGCAGACCCGCAAGCAGTGCCCGGCGCACTTCAACGGTTCTCGGCGCTCCCGACAAATGCGCCAATCCGTCCTCGAAACTGGATCAAGCCAGACACCGTCTGCATCGGCCTTCGGCAGCACGGTGAAGGCTTCCGCTGGGCACTTCTCGATGCAGATGTTGCAATCCGTGCCCGGGCACAGTTTCTTCTTCAGAAGCGGCGAGGCCGTCAATCGAGCCGTCGTCACCACCGAGTTGAATCGGATGCGCGGGCCGTAGCGTGCGGTGACCACGACATTGTTGAGGCCGAACTCCCCCAACCCGGCGCGGACCGCCGCATGCCGCTGGGACAACATGGCCGGCATCTCTTGCATGTTCTCGGGCAGAGGCCCGTAGGTGGCCGGAAAGTACACCGAACGGTGGCCCAGGTCTTCCAGGTAATTGGCGAGGAGCAGGGCGACCGTGTTCAAGTGATCGTTGACGATGTCGTACCCGGAGCGGCGGTAGAAGAGCTTGTGCAGGGCGTCCCGCCGCATGCCTTCCGGCACAAAGGGCGATCCTTGCAAGAGGTCGGGCCACTCTAGGACCCGATCCAGCAAGCGAATGCCGAAGGTCAGGACCGACAGCGCGCCAGGCAACAGCTCGGCCGGGTGGTGAGCCTTCGGTGCGCCGTCGAACCGCTGCACGGGCGCTACTCCCACCAGGCTTGCGCCTTGTGCCTTCGCCATTGCGACGAGCTCGCGCGTGAGTTTCCCGGCATCCTTTGGCATCGTCGTCTCTCCCTTCGTCACTCGGCGACGTCTCACACCCGGAACTTCGGATCGAGCCAATCGCGCAGCGAGTCGCCGAACAGGTTGAACGCAAACACCGAGACCGAGATGGCAACCCCGGGGAAGACGATCATCCACGGCGCTTCCCGGTAGAAATCGGAGGAGGTTCCCGACAGCATCAACCCCCACGCCGGCGTCGGCTCCGCGACGCCGAGGCCGAGGAATGTCAGGGAGGCCTCGAGCAGGATGGCCTGAGCGATGAAGGCGGTGATGATGATCAGGTACGGCGCGATCACGTTGGGCGCCATGTGGCGAAACATGATCCGGCAGTGCGAATAGCCGGCGGCCCGCGCCGCGTCGATGTAGGGCATTTCGCGGACCGTGAGGGCTGCCGCCCGGATCACCCGCACGGCGCGCGGAAGCATGGGCAGGGCGATGGCCAGGATCAGGTTCAGGTCGACGCCGGCGACGTGCTTGGAGCCCAGCATGACCCCCACCAGGAGCGCCAGCACGATGATCGGGAATGACAGCAAAACGTCCGTGAAGCGCTGGAGGAGCAGATCCACGCGGCCGCCGAAGTAGGCGGACGCGATGCCGATGATCGTGCCTGCCGTGCAGCCGAGGAACGATGACCAGAAACCGACCAGAAGCGCCGTCCGCGCCCCGTAGATGATGCGCGACAAGACATCGCGGCCGAACTGGTCCGTGCCGAACAGATGCGCCCCCGACGGCCGCGTGAGCATGGCCCCGAAATCGATGGCGACCGGGTCGAAAGGCGCCATCCATTTGGCGCAGAGCGACGCGAGCAGCATGACCAGGATCGCCACGAGGCCGGCTGCGCCGAGCGGCTGCCCGATGGCGAACCGCCGGATGGCGTGGCAGGCGGCGCGGAGACCCCCCGACGGCTCCGCCTGGACCGTCGCGACTGCCGCGCTTCTCATCGGTAGCGGATCCTGGGGTCCACGACCCCGTAGAGCAGGTCGACGATCAGATTGATGAAGGCGGACAGGACGGCGATGAGCATGACCAGCGCCTGGATCAGGGTGAAATCCGTGCGGGCCACCGCGTCGACGAAGAGCCGGCCGATACCGTTCAAGTTGAAGACCTGCTCCGTCACGACCAGCCCGCCGATGAGGAAGGCGAACTCCAGCCCGATCAGCGTGATGGCCGGCAGCAAGGCGTTCCCCATGGCATGCCGCACGACCACGAGCTTCTCGAACAATCCCTTCGCCCGGGCCGTTCGAATGTAATCCTCCCGCATGACTTCGATCATCGAGGAGCGCACCATCCGGGCCACCACGGCCGTATAGCGGTAGCCGACCGCAAGCGCGGGCCACACGAGCTGGGCCAGGTTCGCCACCGGATCCCGGTAAATCGGGGTGTAGATCACGGGCGGCGACCAGGCGAACAGCGAGAGCAGCAGCAGGATGATCATCATCGCCAGCCAGAAGGACGGGACCGCGAGCCCGCCGATGGTGATGACGCGCACGACGTAGTCTATCCAGGTATCCCGGTACAGCGCAGAGATCGTCCCTAAGGGAATAGCGAGGAGGACGGCGATGATCGCCGCCATGATTGCGATTTGGAGGGAGAGCCCCAGGCGGATGCCGATCTCCGTGACCACCGGCCGGTACGTCCACATGGAGATGCCCAGGTCCAGGGTCGCCAGCCCCTTGATCCACTCGGCGAATTGGACGATCAACGGCTTGTTCAGCCCCAGGCGCTCACGCTCCTGAGCAATCACTTCCTGCGAGACGCTGCCGCCCTCACCCTTGAGCCGTATCTCGACGATGTCCCCGGGAACCACCCGCAGCATGAAGAAGATGAGGGTGGCGACGCCGAGGAGAGTCGGAATCATGAGCAGCAGTCGTTTCCCGATATACGTGGCCATGGACCAGCTTCGCCCCTTATAGCCTGTCGCAGGCCACCAAATGCTGCGCTGCCACATCGCGGAGCGCCGGGATGTGTTTCCGGCAGTCGGCCACCGCTTTCGGACAACGGGTATGGAACACGCAGCCCGGCGGCGGATGGAGGGCCGAGGGAACTTCGCCGCCCAGGGCCCGCCGCTGGCGGGACTGCTCGAGCCGGGGATCCGGCACCGGCGCGGCCTCCAGCAGGGCGGTGGTATAGGGATGCTTGGGGGACGCGTAGAGCTCATCCCGGTTGGCGACTTCCATGACGTGGCCAAGGTACATCACGACCACGCGATGGCAGAGGTGCCGCACGACGGCCAGGTCATGCGCGATGAAGATGTAGGTCAGGCCACGCTGTTGCTGCAAGTCGTCCAGCAGGTTGATGATCTGGGCCTGGACGGAGACGTCCAGCGCGGAGACCGGCTCGTCGCAGACGATGAACCGGGGCTCCATGGCCAGCGCCCGCGCGATGCCGACCCGCTGCCGCTGGCCGCCGGAGAGCTGATGCGGATAGCACTCGGCCCGGTCGGGCAGGAGGCCAACCTGCCGCAGCAGGTCCGCCACCCGGGCTCGACGGTCGACCCGGCCGTTCGTCTTCCGGTAGACCAGCAACGGCTCGCCGATGATGTCGCCGACCCGCATGCGGGG
>DATJPN010000229.1:0-4830 GCA_035506335.1 Steroidobacteraceae bacterium
ACCACCGTGCCGCCCGCGAAGTCCAGCGCCCCCCACTGCCAGATCAGTCCGGCCTTGGCGTTGATCGCATCCACCACCTTCGGATCGGTGTAGGCGTCCGGTCCCATCCAGAACCAGACCATGTGCGCGATCGGCGCATAGCTCAGGGTGAACCACAGCACCGAGAAAATCAGCACGGCGGAAAACTTCACGCGCTCGACGATGGAACCGAGGATCAGGCAGACGGTGATCGCGGCGAAGGTGGCCTGAAAGGCGACGAAGACCATTTCGTACATCGGCGTCGCCTTGCTGAACGTTCCGCCCAGGGCGAAGCTGCCATCGGCCGGATTGAAGGTGCCGTTCAGGAACAGCCTGCTCAGGCCGCCGATGAACGGATTCGGGCCCTCCGTGAAGGCCAGCGAGTAGCCGTACACGCACCACAGGACGGTGATCAGGGAGAAGCCCACGAACACCTGCATGAGCACCGACAGCATGTTCTTTTCACGGACCAGGCCGCCGTAGAACAGCGCCAGCGCCGGAACCGACATGAAGAGCACGAGGGCGGTGGAGGTCATCATCCACGCCATGTCGCCCTTGTTAGGCTGGGGAGCCGGAGCCGCCGCCGCGGGGGCGGAGCTGGCCGGAGCCGAGCTGGCTGCCGCCGGGGCCGAAGCATCCGGCGCGGATGCGGCGGGAGCCGATGAAGCCGGGGCGGAACCCGCGTCCGCGAAGCTCGTGCCGGGAGCAAAGCTGACTGCGGCGAACGTGACCGTTGCCAGGGCCATCAACAAAACCGACCGCCCAGTGACGGCACGGAACAGGGATCTCAAGGGGGTGCCCGCCTGCGCCAGCCACTTGGGCTTGCGGGTGGGCTGCGAGGTCATTGGAGCGGTGAGCATGGTCTCTCCCGGTGTAGTTTCGTTTTCATCGCGTCTTGCGCCAGTTTCGCAAGCAGACACCGCACCCAGGGCGCGGGTATGCTTTCGGCAGCGCGCTGGAAGGGTGCAGATTCCGTGCCATGTGAATTTCTTCCGGGAATTCTATAGGTTACGAGCGTTTGGGACCCTGTTTTGCACCAATATGGCGCCCACATTGCGGCGTGTGCGTCAATGAGGGGCAACGATGAGGAGTCATGAATCCATGGAAACGTCATCCATCGACGAGATCGCGAGGCGCCTGCTGGCCAGCCTCCCCGCCGCGGTCCGCGGCGCCCAGGCCGATCTGGAGAACAATTTCCGGGCGGTCCTGCGCAGTACCCTGGGCAGGCTCGATCTGGTCACGCGCGAGGAGTTCGATGCCCAGACCAGGGTGCTCGAGCGCACCCGTGCCCGGCTGGCGGATCTGGAGGCGCGGCTCAAGGACCTCGAGCAGGCCACCCGGAGTGCCGGCCCGGCCTGATGGCCATCGCCGCGACCTTCTGCCGGGGCCAGTTGGGACTCACCGCGCCCCTGGTCCGGGTCGAAGTGAATCTCGCCGCCGGGTTGCCGGTGTTCAGCATCGTCGGCCTGCCCGCGACCGCCGTGAAGGAAAGCAAGGAACGGGTGCGTGCCGCGCTGGCCAATTCCGGATTCGAGTTTCCGTGCGGGCGAATCACCGTGAGCCTCGCTCCCGCCGAACTGCCCAAGGAGGGCGGGCGGGCGCTTCGATCTGCCGATCGCCCTGGGGATCCTCATGGCCTCGCGGCAGCTGCCCGCCGCCCGCGGCGCGGCGGACGCGCCGCCGTGCGAGTACTACGGTGAGTTGAGCCTGAGCGGGGAGCTGCTGCCGGTGCGCGGCCTGACGCTGGCCGCGGCGCATGCCGCCGCGGAGGGTCACGAGATCATCGTGCCGTGGGCCAACGTGCGCGACACCCGGGTCGTCCGTCATGGGCGCGCCCGCGGCGCCCGCAGCCTGCTGGAGGTGTGTGCGCAGCTCACCGGCAAGTCCTCCGGGCCCGCGCTGCGCGGCGTTGCGGGGAGCGAAGAGCCGCGGGCCCTGGCACCCGCGGCGGCGCTGGACCTCGCGGACGTGCATGGGCAGGAGCTTCCGAAGCGCGCGCTGCTCCTCGCCGCGGCGGGGTCGCACAGCCTGCTGATGAGCGGCCCGCCGGGTTCCGGCAAGACCATGCTCGCCCAGCGCCTGCCCGCGCTGCTGCCCGCGCTGTCGCCGGCCGAGGCGCTCGAGGTGGCCACCATCGCGTCGGTGAGTTCGGCCGATGCGGGTGCGCCGGGCTTCCTCACGCGCCCTTTTCGCGCCCCGCACCACACGGCTTCGGCCAATGCCATGGTCGGTGGCGGACCGCAGGCGCGTCCCGGGGAGGTGAGCCTCGCGCATCGCGGTGTGCTGTTTCTCGATGAGCTGCCCGAGTTCGGGCGGCGGGTGCTCGAGAGCCTGCGTGAGCCGCTCGAGCATCGCACCGTGGTGGTGTCCCGGGCGCGCGTGCAGGCGCAGTATCCGGCCGCCTTCCAGCTCGTGGCCGCCATGAATCCCTGTCCCTGCGGGTACCTGGGCGATGCCAGCGGCACGTGCCGCTGCACGCCGGCACAGGTCGACGCGTACCGCGCCAGGATTTCCGGGCCCCTGCTCGATCGCATCGACCTGTTCGTCGACGTGCCGCGGGTGCCGCTGGCGGACATCGCGGGCCTGCCGGGCGCGGCGCGTGCGCCGGATGCGCGCCCGCTCCCCGCGCTCTCGACACGGGATGCCGCGGCCGCCGTCGCGCGGGCCCGTCAGCGGCAGATGCGGCGCAATGGTTGCCTGAATGCCGAGCTGTCGCAGTCACGGCTGCAGCAGCTGGCGCGGCCGTCACAGGCCGGGCTTGAGCTGCTCGAACGGGTGTTCGAGCATCTGGGCCTCACGGCCCGCTCCTATCACCGGGTGCTGCGCGTCGCGCTCACCATCGCGGATCTGGAGCAGAGCGATGTCATCGGGCCGGCACACATCGCGGAGGCCGTGCAGCTGCGACGCGCCGCCGGGGCCTTCAGGTCCGCGCCTGCGCCGTGAGCGGCTCGTCCAGCCTGCCGAAGCGGCGCCGCCGGCCGGAGAAGTTCGCCAGCGCACCGTGCAGATCGGCCGCGGCGAAATCCGGCCACAGGCAGTCCGTGAAGTACAGCTCGGCGTAGGCGCATTCCCACAGCAGGAAGTCACTCAGGCGCTGGTCACCGCCGGTGCGGATCAGCAGGTCCACATCGGGCGCCGGCGCCGAATGGTTCACCGCATCCAGACGCGAACGGAACTGCGCGAACCCATCGGCCTCGTCGCCGGCCGTGCCGCCGCCGGCCGCCGCGGCCATGAGGATGCTGTGCCGGGCTGAGTAGTCCACCGCCATGCGCAGGTGCATGCCGGTGCAGCCGGCGGTCCGCCGCTCGCCGTGTTCCACGGCGCGCAGCAGGGCCGGTCCGAGCCGGTCCCGGCGTCCGATGATGTTCAGGCGCACCTGCTGTTCCACGCAGTGATCGGTTTCGGTGAGCAGGTAGTGCCGGAACAGCTTCAGCAGCGCGCTGACCTCCGGTTCGGGTCGGCCCCAGTTGTCGCAGGAGAAGGCGTACAGCGTCAGGGTGCCCACGCCGGCGGCGGCGGCGGCCTCGACGATCCGGCGCACCGTGCGCGCGCCTTCGACGTGTCCGGCGGTGCGCGGCAGCCCGCGGCGTCCGGCCCAGCGCCCGTTGCCATCCATGATGATTGCCAGGTGCATGCGCAATCAAGAGTACTCTATATTGCAAAGCATACAGGCCAGAAAACATCAACCTGTGGACTGTGCACGGCGGGTCGCCCGGATGACGGCCTCGATGTGCTGCAGGTACCGCTCCAGCGCCTTGCGGCCGGTCGCGGTCAGGCGGTACTCGGTACGCGGCCGGCGCTCCTCGAAGGTCTTGCGGCACGAGACGTAGCCGGCATCCTCGAGCTTGCGGGCATGGGCTCCGAGATTCCCGTCGGTCACCGCGAACAGCGCCTTCAGGTCGTTGAATGTCAGCGGCTCATTGACCGCCAGGGCGCTCATGATTCCGAGCCGCACCCGGCCATAGACGAGCCGCTCGAAGCGGTCGTCGTCGGGCGTGGCGGCGTGCGGCGCCGGTTGCGGGGCCGGCGGGGCGGCCGCGGGCGCCTGGCGCTTCGCGCCGGTTCTGGTGGTCATGGTGCATCCTCCCGGGTCCGTGCGTGGATCAGGATACCAAACAGCAGGTGCAGGCCGCCGAAACCGAGCCCCAGGATGGCGTTCTGCGCGCTCACCGGCAGTTGCAGCGCAGCCACGCCGAGCAGCACCAGCAGCGTGCCCATCACGGCGAGCGCCCGGCGGGTGAGGGTGCTGGCGGCCATCACGGCGCAGCCGTACATCAGCAGCCAGACACCCGGAATCAGACCGATCTGGCCATGCAGCCACAGCTGCCAGGTCAGCACCGCACCCACCAGCAGGGGCGGGCACAGGCACATCAGGAATCTGCGCAAGGGCCCGCGGTACAGCGCGCTGCCGCGGCTCAGGACCTGGTGCGCCATCAGGGCCGTGCCACAGGCAATGCCGACCAGGCCCGCGATCAGCCAGACCTGCAGCCAGTGCAGCGACAGGGTGCTGAACGAGACCAGCACTGCCGCGAGGATGCCGACCGCGCCCATCGCGATCCCCGCCGACCCGGGAACGGCCAGCAGGCCGGCCGCATCGATCGAGGCGCGGATGTACTGCAGGGTGCCCAGCGCGTGCGAGTCCATCGCCACCGTGTTGTGGGCGCTCGCCTTCGGGTCGATGATCGGATCGGGCACGGTGTCCTGGGAAAAAACCGCCCTGCCGCCGGCGGTCAGTGCTTGACCATGCCCATCATGTGATCGACACCCGCCTCGATGATCGCATCCGGAATGTCCAGGCGGTTGCCCTTGGCC
>DATJPN010000230.1:0-12422 GCA_035506335.1 Steroidobacteraceae bacterium
GAGCGCGAGCTTGAGTTGGTCAACCTTTTGCTCGATGGTCAATCCGTCCCAATTAAGCATGGGTGTCTCCGGCCGTTTCCGAAAGTGGACACAAAGGTGGACACAACCCGAGATTAAGTAGTCGGAAAAAGCTGGTCGGAACGCCGAGATTCGAACTCGGGACCCCTTGCACCCCATGCAAGTGCGCTACCAGACTGCGCCACGTTCCGAACCTCGAATTATACCCGCTTGATCGGGTCAATGCTCAAGCGGCTTGAAGGCCTTCAGGAAGGCGTCCAGCTTGGCGCGCATCGCATCCTGGCTCGGGGCACCCTCGTTGCGCACGGTGAGGAGGTAGCGAACCTTGACCTCGTCAGGGGTTACCGGAGTGGTTCCACCGGGCGGCACGGCGATCGAAGCCTTCATGCCGCCATTGTCACTGGCGGCCACGCCATTGAACGGGAAGTCCCCGGCGATCACCTTCTTCCAGCTGTTCTGGAAGCCATCGGGCAGGGTGGCATCGGGCGCGAGCGCCCGGCGGACATCGAGGTAGTTGACCTTCGTGCCCTCGCCCACCGCGATGCCGCCCACATCCCAGACCACCGTGGCGCCATCGGGGTAGAAGCCGTAATTCAGTGACAGAATGCTGTCGGCCGCGAGGGACAGCATGTCGGATGTGACGTCGAGCTCGAGGCGGCGGCTGGCGATGTGCAGGTGCCTGTAGTCCGCGGCGATATCGATCTTGAGGTCAGCCATGGCCTTGGGCTGGTAGGCCTTCAGGGGCAGGTACTCACGCCAGCGCGCGAGGGTCCCCTCCGGCGTCGCGTAGATGAAGCTCGACAGGAGCTTCTCCTGGTCGAGGACGATATCGCGCAGGTAGCCGCGCGCGGTCATGAAGAGGGATGCGTAGCCTTCCGGCGTCGGCAGGTTGAGCGTCACCAGGAAGGCATCGTCAAAGGGAATGGCCCAGATCTTCACCTGCCAGAGGCGGCCGTAATTGTCGGTGTGGCGGGACTCCTCGATGGCCTTGCCGAGCGAGGTCACCTTGACGCTGTCGGTGCCGACCTGGCGGCTCAAGGAATAGCCGCTGCGCAGCATCAGGTCCATGAACACGGCCGAGTCGGAATACAGGCTCGCCAGCCGCACGTCATCGGGCAGGCGCAGACGGTAGAGGAATCCTCCGTAGCGCACGAAGCCGTTGTGGTCGAGCCGTGCTTCCTGGACCTGCGGACTGCCGAGGACCCAGTTGCGGTCCTGTTGCTGGTGGATCACGCGCGGCATCGGCGAGCGGTAGACCTGGTGCAACAGGACATCCGCACCGGCGCCGTTCGGGAAGATGTGGTCCTTGTTGTGCTCGAGCACCTGGGCCTCGCTGTGGGCGACGAGGGCGACCATGATCTTGCGCAGGCCGGCGTAGAAGTCCGCGAGACTCGCCGGCAGCGGCAGGCGCTCGTGTGTTTCGATGACTTCCGCCGCATCCATCACGGCAAGGCGGAAATTGGCGCGATTGTCGATGGTCGCGGCGTTCTCCGGAGCGGCCGCGACCAGGGCGATGGGTGCGGCGTAGTTCAGATTCTCGGACTCGGACTTGCGCAGCACGATGCCGATGACCCGGCCGTTCTTGTCGACGAGGGGCCCGCCACTGTTGCCCGGCGAGGCCGCCGCCGTGAACCTCAGCCACTTCCAGCGGCCATTGGCCTCCTCGGGCGTGTCGGAGGTGTAGACCCCGTCGCGGATCACGACGCCCTGCCCGAGCGCGTTGCCGACGGCAAATACCGGATCGTTGAGGGGCGGATTGCTGCCGATCGCGAGGGTCTTGCGGGTGGCCGGTTCGCGCTTCAGGGAAAAGACCACGAAGTCCTGGTCATCCGAGTACTTCAAGACGCGGTCGATGTCGTACACCTCACCGGCCGCATCGCGCAGCGCCGGCGGCCCGAACTGGCTGCCCATACCGAGCACCAGCACGTGGCCCGCGGTCACGTAGCGGTTCGGGCCGATCGCGAAGGCCGTGCCGATCGAACGGTACTTGTCGACGCGCTGCTGATAGGGAATGAGCTCCAGCGGCAGCGCCCGCTCATAGGTCACGGTCTGTTCGGGCGGCTTCAGCTGCACGACCTCGAAGGTCGCCGCGAGGATCTGCTGATGGGTCGCGGTGTCCAGGTCCGCCGATCGCGCGGGCGCCAGGAACAGCACGCTCGCGGCGAGGGCCAGTGCCAGCCCGGGAAGGATCTGCCGGCGAACCTGAATGCTCATGGGATCACCGCCGGAACAATGAAGGAGGGAGGGACGCGAAAGACTAACGGCGCAGGAGCTTCAGCACTTCCTCGAGTTCGAGTCGCAGCTGGCGCACGATCTGCTGGCTCTGGCTCACATCCGTGCGTGCTTCTTCACCGGTGAGCTTGTTGCGGGCCCCGCCGATCGTGAAGCCCTGCTCGTAGAGGAGGCTGCGGATCTGGCGGATGACGATCACGTCCTGGCGCTGGTAGTAGCGGCGGTTGCCTCGGCGCTTGACGGGCTTCAGCTGCGGGAACTCCTGCTCCCAGTAACGCAGCACGTGCGGCTTCACGCCGCACAGCTCGCTCACTTCACCGATCGTGAAGTAACGCTTGCCCGGAATCGGCGGCAGCGTGTCGTTATTCTTTGGCTCCAACATAGGCCTCGACCCGCGCTTTCAGCTTTTGCCCAGGACGGAAGGTTACGACACGTCGGGCCGTAATCGGAATTTCTTCGCCGGTTTTCGGATTGCGCCCCGGGCGCTGGTTCTTGTCCCGGAGGTCAAAGTTCCCGAAGCCGGACAACTTCACCTGTTCGCCCTTCGACAGGGCCGCGCGCACTTCTTCGAAAAACAGGTCCACCAGCTCGCGCGCTTCGCGCTTGTTGAGGCCCAGCTGATTGAAGAGCGCCTCCGCCATCTCAGCCTTCGTGAGAGCCGTCATTGGCTTATTCTCGTAATCTCGCATCCAGATTCTCACGCAGATCAGCCACCACGGCCGCTACTGCGCGGTCCACTTCGTCATCGGTTAGCGTGCGAGAAATATCTTGGAAAATCAAGCCCAAGGCAACGCTTTTTCGCCCTTCTTCTATGCCGGCGCCGCGATATACGTCAAATACACGCACATTTCGCAGGAAGCTTGACCCCGCCAAGACTACACGCTCGGAGAGCTCACCGAAAGTAACTTTCTCGGGCAACACCACGGCGAGGTCCCGACGCACCTGCGGCATGCGGGAAATCTCGCGGCCCTGCGGCAATTTCACCCGCAATGCAACAACATCGATCTCGAACATCACCGGGGTGTGCGCGAAACCGAGCTCGCGCACCAGGCGCGGATGCAGTTCGCCCAGCCACCCCACCGGTGCTCCCGCGCGCAGCACCCGCGCGGTGCGTCCCGGATGCAGACACGAATGCGTCGCAGCCTCGAAGCCGAACTCCTCCGCGGCCCCCGTGGCGTCGAGCAAGGCCTGCAGGTCGGCCTTGCCGTCGTGGAAATCCGCCGCCTCACGCGCCTCGGGGCTGCCCCACTGCTCGGGCAGTCGCCGGCCCACCGCGAGCCCCGCGAGCGAATCCACCTCCGACACCGCCTGACCCGCGACGATGAATCGGGCGCCGTGGCCGAACAGGCGGATGCGATCCTGCTGGCGATGCTGATTCTCCAGCGCCGCGCGGACGAGACCGGGCCACAGGGACACCCGCATGACCGACAGGTCCGAGGCGATCGCATTCGCCAGACTCAAGGTCTGCGCCTGCGGGAACAAGGCGGCCTGCAGGGCCGGGTCGACGAAGGCAAAGGTGATGGTCTCGCAGTAGCCGCGCGCGATGAGCGCATCGAGGAGGCTGCGCTCCGGCGGGAGGGTCTCGGGTATCGCGGGAAAGACCTGCTGCCGCGCGGCGGGTGCTTCCGGAATCGCCTCGAACCCCATGATGCGCGCGACCTCTTCGATGAGGTCCTCTTCGATGTGGATGTCGAAGCGATGGGGCGGCGGCTGCACGGTCCAGCCCGCGGCCGTCGTCGTCACCTGCATCTGCAGGTTCCCCAGGATGGCACTCACCCGGGCATCGGGGACGGCCACTCCCAGCAGCCGCGTCAGCCGCTCGCGGCGCAGGCTCACCGGGGCACGCACGGGCAATCCGCTGCGCTCTTCGGTGGTCACGACCGGACCGGCCTCGCCGCCGGCGATGGCCCGCAGCAGGGCCGTGGCACGCTCGAGGGCGCGCTCCTGGCCGCTCGGATCGACGCCGCGCTCGAAGCGCTGGCTGGCATCCGTGTGCAGACCCAGGCGCCGCGCGCGCCCGGCGATGCTCTCGGGCGCGAACCAGGCCACCTCGAGGAACACGTCGCGGGTCGCAGCGCTCACGCAGGTGCGCTCACCGCCCATCACGCCGGCCACGCCCACGGCGCCCGCCGCATCGGCGATCACGAGCATGTCGGCATCGAGGCTCACTTCGCGGCCATCGAGGAGCGTGACCTTCTCACCGACCGCGGCCATGCGCGCCACGATATCGCCCGACACCTTCGCGAGGTCGTAGGCGTGCATCGGCTGACCCAACTCCAGCAGCACGTAGTTCGTGACATCCACCGCCGGGGAGATCGCGCGCACGCCCGCGCGCCGCAGGCGCTCCCGCAGCCACATCGGACTGGATCCCGAATTGTCGATCCCGCGGATCACCCGGCCGACGAATTTCGGGCAACCCGCGGCCTCCAGGCGCACGGCCTGCCGGTCGGTGAGCGCGGCCGGCACCGGCGCGATGGCCGGACCGGTGAGCGCGCCCCCCGTGAGCGCCGCGACTTCACGCGCAATGCCGAGGATCGACATGGCGTCGCCACGATTCGGCGTCACGTTCAATTCCAGGACGGTCTCATCAAGGTGCAGGTAGTCGCGCAGGCTCGCGCCGAGCGGGGCATCCTCGGGCAGTTCGAGGATCCCGAGTCCGCCCTCGCCGATTCCGAGTTCGCGCGCCGAACACAGCATGCCGCGCGACTCCACGCCGCGCAGCGTCGCCGCGCCGATCGTGAGGCCGCCGGGCAGTTCGGCCCCGACCCCGGCCAGCGCGGTGCGCAGGCCCGCGCGGGCATTCGCGGCGCCGCAGACGATCTGCAGCGCCGGACCGGAGCCGGTGTTGACCCGACACACGCGCAGCTTGTCGGCCTGCGGGTGCGGCACCGCCTCGAGGATCTGCACCACCACGACGCCGCTGAAGGCGGGCGCCGCGGGGTTCAGCGCCTCGAGCTCGAAGCCCGCCATGGTCAGCCGCGCACCCAGTTCCGGCGCCTGCCACGGCACCGTCAGCCACTCGCTCAGCCAGGAAACGGGGATCTTCATGAAGACCTATCGGGTCAGAAAGCCGGGAACTGCTCGAGGAAGCGCAGGTCGTTGTCGAAGAACAGGCGCATGTCGTTGACGCCGTAGCGCAGCATCGCGAGCCGATCGATGCCCGCGCCGAAGGCGTAGCCGCTGTAGCGCTGCGGATCCACGCCGCTCGCCTTAAGCACGTTTGGGTGCACCATGCCGCAGCCGCAGATCTCCAGCCACCCGGTGTGCTTGCAGATGCGGCAGCCGGCGCCGTTGCAGAACACACAGGACATGTCGACCTCGGCCGACGGCTCCGTGAAGGGAAAGTACGACGGCCGCAGGCGCATCGCGAGGTCGCGTTCGAAGAAGGCCTCGACGAAGCCATGCAGGATGGCCTTCAGGTTCGCGAAGCTCACGTTCTCGTCGACCAGCAGGCCCTCGAGCTGGTGGAACATCGGCGAGTGCGTCACGTCCGCATCGCTGCGATAGACACGCCCCGGGGCGATCACGGCCAGCGGCGCGCCGCGCGCGAGCAGCGCGCGGATCTGCACCGGGGAGGTGTGGGTGCGCAGCAGCCGGCCATCGGCGAAGTAGAAGGTGTCGTGCATCGCCCGCGCCGGATGGTTCGCGGGGATGTTCAGCGCCTCGAAGTTGTGGAACTCGTCCTCGATCTCGGGGCCTTCGGCCACGTCGAAACCGGCGCCGCGGAAGATGGCCTCGACCCGCAGCCGGGCGCGCGTGACCGGGTGCAGCGCCCCGCGCCGCTCGCCCCGGCCCGGGAGGGTGACATCGATGCGGCCCGAGGCGAGGCGCGCCTCATCGGCGGCCCGTTCGAGATCGGCGCGGCGGGCCTCGATGGCTTCGAGCACGCGGCTCTTCGCCTCATTGATGCGCGCGCCGGCGGCCGGGCGCTCGCTCGCCGGGAGCGCGCCCAGGGCCTTCAACTGCTCGGTGAGACCGCCCTTCTTGCCGAGCCATCGGACCCGGCACTCCTCGAGGGCCGCGAGGGCGCTGCACGAAGCGACTTCGCGCAGCGCCTGCTCGACCACGGAGCCCAGATCGCCCACGCCCGTGAGATCAGGCCGCGGTGCCGAGTGCGTTCCTCGCCTGGCTGGCGATCGCGCCGAAAGCGTCCGCATCGTGCACGGCGAGATCCGCCAGCATCTTGCGGTCGATTTCGATGCCGGCCCGGGTGAGGCCCGCGATCATGCGGCTGTAGCTCAGGCCATGGATGCGGGCCGCGGCGTTGATGCGCGCGATCCACAGGGCGCGGAACTCGCGCTTCTTGGCGCGCCGGTCGCGAAAGGCGTACTGACCGGCCTTGATGACCGCCTGCTTGGCGGCGCGGTAAACCTTGCGACGGGCGTTGTAGTAACCCTTCGCCTTTCCCAGAACCTTGTTGTGGCGGGCTCGTGCCGTGACGCCACGCTTGACTCGTGCCATGGAATGTCTCCGTAAGCGAAAGGACTAGTGATTCGGGAGCAGCGCCGGCAGACGGCCGACATCACTCTCGTGGATCAGACTGCTGCCGCCGGAGCGGGCGTGGCGCTTGCGCTTGCGGGACTTGTGGCCGAGGTTATGGCGGCGGCCGGCGGCATACGCCTTGTAGCCCTTCGCAGTCTTGCGAATACGCTTGGCCGCAGCCCGGTTGGTCTTCAACTTGGGCATGTTCATCAACTCCTGTTTGTAGCCCCGTTCGCAAGATGCCCTCTCGGGCACCCGCTGGCGGGCGAACGACCGAAAAATCTTAAAACCGGTAGGTTTATTAAGACCTTACAGTCGTTACTTCTTTTTCGGTGCAAATACCATGATCATCTGCTTTCCCTCCATCATCGGGTTCTGCTCGATCGTCCCCAGCTGGGACAGATCGGCCGACACCCGCGCCAGGAGCTTGCGCCCGATATCCTGGTGCACCATTTCACGGCCACGGAACCTCAGGGTCACCTTGGCCTTGTCACCTTCGGTCAGGAAGCGGGTCAGATTACGCAGCTTGACCTGGTAATCCGCCTCTTCCGTACCCGGCCGGAATTTCACTTCCTTGACCTGAATCTGCTTCTGCTTGCGTTTCGCCGAATGGGCCTTCTTGTTCGCCTCGAACAGGAACTTGCCGTAGTCCATGATGCGCACGACCGGCGGTTCCGCCGTCGGCGACACCTCGACGAGGTCCAATTCCGCGGCCGTGGCCATCGCCAGAGCCTCAAATCGGGTCATTACTCCGGCCTGGGAACCGTCCGCCGCGATCACCCGCAGATTGGGCGATGTGATCTCCTCATTGCGCCGGACGCGCTTGGATGCAATAGCGATGCGTCAATCCTCCAAAGTTCGGCGCCCGTGGCTGCTGAGCTCGACCTGCAGGCGTTCAATGAACGTCTCCACGGACATCGAACCCAGATCCTTGCCGCCACGTGTGCGCACTGCAAGCTGGTTTGCGGCGACCTCTTTGTCGCCGACGATCATCAAATATGGGACACGCTGGAGCGTGTGCTCGCGGATCTTAAGGCCGATTTTCTCGTTGCGCAAGTCGGTGATGGCGCGAACTCCATGTTTTTTAAGAGCTTCCGCCACCTCGCAGGCGTAAGCGGCCTGCCGGTCGGTGATATTGAGCACCGCCACCTGGTGCGGGGAAAGCCAGGTCGGGAGCCTTCCGGCATGGTGCTCGAGCAGGATGCCGAAGAAGCGCTCCAGGGAGCCGAAGATGGCCCGATGTAACATAACGGGCGTGCGCTTCTGGCTGTGCTCATCGATGTAGTACGCCCCGAGCCTCACCGGCATGTTGAGGTCCACCTGCAGGGTGCCGCACTGCCAGTCGCGCCCGATCGTGTCCTTCAGGACGAACTCGAGTTTCGGGCCGTAGAAGGCGCCCTCGCCCGGGTTCAGCGTGTACTCGATGCCGGCGGCCACCGTGGCGGCCTTCAGGGCACTTTCGGCCCGATCCCACACCGCATCATCGCCCACCCGCTTCGGCGGCCGGTCGGCGAACTTGATGCGCACGTCGTCGAAGCCGAAATCCCGGTAGATATCGAGCAGCAGCTTCGTGATCGCCACCGACTCGGTGGTGATCTGCTCCTCGGTGCAGAAAACGTGGGCGTCATCCTGGGTGAAGGCGCGCACGCGCATCAATCCATGCAGGGCGCCGGAGGGCTCGTAGCGATGCACCTTGCCGAACTCGGCGAGCCGCACGGGCAGCTCATGATGGCTCGTGAGGCCCTGCTTGAAGATCTGGACATGTCCCGGACAGTTCATCGGCTTGATCGCATAGACGCGCTCATCGGGCGTCCGGGTGACGTACATGTTCTCGCCGAACTTCTCCAGGTGCCCGGACTTCTCCCACAGCGAGACGTCCATCAGCTCCGGGCCGTTGACCTCCTGGTAGCCGCTCGGTCCCTGCTTCTGGCGCATGTAGGCAATGAGGGACTGGAACACCGCCCAGCCCTTCGGGTGCCAGAACACGGCCCCCGGCGCCTCCTCCTGCATGTGGAACAGGTCGAGCTCCCGGCCGATGCGCCGGTGATCGCGCTTCTCGGCCTCCTCGAGGCGCTTCAGGTACTCATCGAGCTGCTTGCGGTCCGGCCACGCCGTGCCGTAAATCCGCTGCAGCATCTCGTTGCGCGAGTCCCCGCGCCAGTAGGCGCCGGCGAGCTTCGTCAGCTTGAAGGCGGTGAGCTTGCCGGTGGAGGGCACGTGCGGTCCGCGGCACAGATCGACCCAGTCGCCCTGCCCGTAGAGGGAGATCGCCTCCCCGGCCGGAATGCTCGCGATGATCTCGGCCTTGTAGCGTTCCCCCAAGCCCTTGAAGTACTCGACCGCCGCATCCCGGTCCATGACCCGTCGCGTGACCTTCTGGTCGGCCTGCGCGAGCTCCACCATGCGCGCCTCGATCGCGGCCAGGTCCTCGAGGGTGAACGGGCGCGGGGAGGCGAAATCGTAATAGAAGCCGTCCTCGATGACCGGTCCGATGGTGACCTGGACCTGCGGGAACAGCTGCTTGACGGCCTGCGCCAGTAAGTGCGCGGTGGAGTGACGGATGACTTCCAGGCCCGCGGGGTCCTTCGCCGTGACGATCGACACGGTCGCGTCGTGATCGATCGTGAAGGAGGTGTCGACGAGCTTCCCGTCCACGCGCCCGGCCAGGGCGGCCTTGCGCAAGCCCGCGCCGATACTCGCCGCCACGTCGTCCACCGTCACCGGGTGGTCGAACGGACGCTGACTGCCATCCGGCAATGTCACGACAGGCATGGATGATCCAACCTAAGGTCTAAGAAAAAGGGCGCCCGATGCCGCGGGCGCCCTTTCGAATCTGGTAGGCGCGAGTGGGATCGAACCACCGACCACCACCATGTCAAGGTGATGCTCTACCACTGAGCTACGCGCCTGCATTCTCCCGCACAGCAGCGACCTGCGAAGGGGACCGGCAAGATACCGAAGCCTACCTGTGGAGGCAAGCCAACGCTCACCCCGCCGCGCGACCCCGCGCCGCAGGAGCAAGGCCCAGTTCCAGCGCCTTCAGCTTCTCGATCTGGTCGCGCAGCGCCGCGGCCTCCTCGAACTGCAGCTCCCGGGCCTTCGCGAACATCCGGCTCTCCAGGGCCTTGATCTGCCGCAGGATCGCCGCCGGCTCCAGGTTCACCGGCGAGGCCCCCTCCTCGGCCGCGATCGCCCGCTCCCGGCCGCGGCGCTTGCCCGAAGGCTGTGGGGCCGCCGAGCGGGCCCCCTCCATGATGTCGCTCACCGCCTTCCTGATGCCCACCGGCGTGATGCCATGCAGCGTATTGAACTCGATCTGGCGGTTGCGGCGCCGCTCGGTCTCATCGAGGGCCCGGCGCATCGAGCCCGTGATCCGGTCCGCGTAGAGGATCGCCCGCCCGTTGATATGCCGGGCGGCGCGGCCGATGGTCTGGATCAGGGAATTGTCCGAGCGCAGGAAGCCCTCCTTGTCCGCATCGAGGATGGCCACCAGCGACACCTCGGGCATGTCCAGGCCCTCGCGCAGCAGATTGATGCCCACCAGCACATCGAATCGGCCAAGTCTCAGGTCACGGATGATTTCGGTGCGCTCGACGGTCTCGACATCCGAGTGCAGGTAGCGGACCCGGACCTCGTGGTCGTGCAGGTAGTCGGTCAGGTCCTCCGCCATGCGCTTCGTGAGGACAGTGATCAGCACCCGCTCATCCCGGGCCACGCAGCGCTGGATCTCCGAGAGCACGTCATCGACCTGGGTGCGCACCGGCCGCACCTCGACCTGCGGGTCGACGAGGCCCGTGGGGCGCACGAGCAGCTCCACGACCTGCGCGGAGTGGGTTCTCTCGTAACTTCCGGGCGTCGCCGACACGAAGATCATCTGCGGTGCCGCCCGTTCCCACTCCTCGAACTTCAGCGGCCGGTTGTCCAGCGCCGAGGGCAGCCGGAACCCGTATTCGACGAGGGTCTCCTTGCGCGAGCGATCGCCCTTGTACATCGCGCCGAGCTGCGGGATCGTCTGGTGGCTCTCATCGACGAAGAGCAGCGCATTCGGCGGCAGGTAGTCGAACAGGCACGGCGGCGGATCACCCGGCTGCCGCCCCGAGAGGTAGCGCGAGTAGTTCTCGATGCCCGCGCAATAGCCGACCTCCTGCATCATCTCCATGTCGAACATCGTGCGCTGCTCCAGCCGCTGCGCCTCCAGGAGCTTGCCCCCGTCGCGCAGCTGCGCGAGGCGCACGCGCAGGTCCTCGCGGATCTGGTCGACGGCACCGATCAGCCGCTCCCGCGGGGTCACGTAGTGGGTTCCCGGATAGATCGTGAAGCGCGGCAGCTTGCGCATCACCTGGCCGGTCAGCGGATCGAAAACCGAAATGGAATCAATGGTGTCATCGAAGAGCTCGATGCGCACCGCCTCACGGCTGGACTCGGCGGGGAACACGTCCACGACATCGCCGCGCACCCGGTAGGTGCCCTGCGTGAGGTCGAGCTCGTTGCGCGTGTACTGCATGTCGGCCAGGCGCCGCAGCAATCGGCGCTGATCCATGCGATCCCCGCGCACGACGTGCAGCACCATGGACAGGTAGGCCTGCGGATCCCCCAGGCCATAGATCGCCGAGACGGTGGCGACGATGATCGAATCGGAGCGCTCCAGCAGCGCCTTCGTGGCCGAGAGGCGCATCTGCTCGATGTGCTCGTTGACCGAGGAGTCCTTCTCTATGTAGGTGTCCGTCGAGGGCACGTACGCTTCGGGCTGGTAGTAGTCGTAATACGAGACGAAGTATTCGACCGCATTGTCCGGAAAAAACTCACGAAATTCCCCGTACAGCTGGGCCGCGAGGGTCTTGTTGTGCGCCAGCACGATCGTCGGACGCTGTACCCGGTTGATCACTTCGGCGGCGACGTAGGTCTTGCCCGCGCCCGTGACGCCGAGCAGCGTCTGATGAGCGAGCCCGTTGTTCAGGCCCTCGCACAGCTGCTCGATGGCCGCCGGCTGGTCTCCCGCGGGGGAATACTCGGCTTGGAGTCGAAACGGCAGACGTTCCATAGTCGGATTGGTGGCTCCGGGCGCAATCCCGTAATATACGTGTCACTGCCTTCCTTCGCGACGCCTCCAGGAATCCATGAGCCTACCCGTCTCAAGACGCGTCCAGCGCGTCAAGCCCTCGCCCACTCTGGCCGTGACCGCGCGCGCCGCGCGCCTGAAGGCCGAGGGCCATGACGTCATCGGCCTCGGCGCCGGTGAACCGGACTTCGACACGCCCGCGCACATCGCGCAGGCGGGCATCGATGCGATCAAGGCCGGTTTCACGCGCTATACGAATGTGGATGGCACGAACGAGTTGAAGGACGCCATCATCGCGAAGTTCAAGCGCGACAATGCGATCGACTACGAGCGGCCGCAGATCCTCGTGTCGAGCGGCGCCAAGCAGACGCTCTACAACCTGTGCATGGCCGTGCTCGATCCGGGCGATGAGGCCATCATCCCGGCGCCCTACTGGGTGTCGTATCCGGACATGGTGCTGCTGTCCGACGGCCTGCCCGTCATGCCCTTCGCCGGCGCGTCCCAGGGCTACAAGATCACCCCGCGGCAGCTCGCGACCTCGATCACGCCGAAGACGCGGCTGGTGCTGCTGAACAGCCCCTGCAATCCCACCGGCGCCGCCTATACGCGCGCCGAGCTGCGTGCGCTCGGG
>DATJPN010000231.1:0-7208 GCA_035506335.1 Steroidobacteraceae bacterium
CCAGCGATGCGCGCATCCGCGCGGCATTGCCCACGCTGCGCATGGGCCTCGCCGCCGGTGCGAAGGTGTTCGTGATGTCGCACCTCGGACGACCCAAGGAGGGCGTCTTCGAGGAGCAGTACTCTCTGGCGCCGGTGGCCCGGCGCCTGGCGCAGCTGCTCGGGCAGCCGGTGCCGCTGCGCCGGGACTGGCTCTCGGGCCTCGACTGCGCGCCGGGTGAGCTCGTGTTGTGCGAGAACGTGCGCTTCAACAAGGGCGAGAAGCAGGATCAGGAGGCGCTCGCGCGGGCCATGGCCGCGCTGTGCGACGTGTTCGTGATGGACGCCTTCGGCACGGCCCACCGGGCCGAGGCGAGCACGCACGGTGTCGCGCGCTTCGCGCCGATCGCCTGCGCCGGCCCGCTGCTCGTCGCCGAACTGACGGCCCTGGAGAAGGCGCTCGAGAAGCCGGCGCGGCCGCTCGTCGCCATCGTGGCCGGATCGAAGGTCTCCACGAAACTCACGGTGCTGGAGTCGCTGCTCGCGAAGGTGGACCAGCTGATCGTCGGGGGCGGCATCGCCAATACCTTCCTCGCGGCCGTCGGGCTGCCCGTCGGCAGATCGCTCCACGAGCCGGACATGCTCGATACCGCCCGCAGGCTCCTCGCCCAGGCACAGGCGCGCGGTGCGCAGATTCCGCTGCCCGTCGATGTGGTCGTGGCGACCGAGTTCGCGGCGACCGCGCCGGCGACGGTGCGCGCGGTCGCCGAGGTGCGAGCCGATGAGCTCATCCTCGATATCGGTCCGCAGACGGCACGGCAGCTGGCGGCGCAACTGCGTACGGCCGGCACGATCCTGTGGAACGGGCCGGTCGGAGTCTTCGAGTTCGACCAGTTCGGCGAGGGTACGCGGACTCTCGCCCGGGCCATCGCGGACAGCAAGGCCTTTTCCCTGGCCGGCGGCGGCGATACGCTCGCGGCCATCGAGAAGTACGGCGTGGAGCAGGGCATTTCCTACATCTCCACCGGCGGCGGAGCTTTCCTCGAGTTCGTCGAGGGCAAGAAGCTGCCGGCGGTCGCCGTGCTCGAAGAACGTTCGTGACAGCCCCCGGGGGCTCGCAAGGAACCGTGGACGCAGTCAACAACCTGAAGCGCACCAAGATCGTGGCCACCGTGGGTCCGGCGACCGATGACCCGAAGGTGCTCATGGAGATGATGAAGGCGGGCCTGAGCGTCGTGCGCCTGAACGCCTCGCATGGCACGCGCGCCGACCTGAAACGCCGGCTGGACCTCGTGCGCAGCGCCGCGGCGCAGTGCCAGGAATGCGTCGGCCTGCTGCTGGACCTGTCGGGGCCGAAGATCCGCATCGAGGGCTTCGCCAACGGCCCGATCCTGCTCGAGGAAGGCGCCGCCTTCGCGCTCGATACCGCGCTCGATCCGAAGGGCGGCGACGGCAACGTCGTCGGCACCGCCTACAAGAACCTGCCGCATGACGTGGTGAGCGGGGATGTGCTGCTGCTGTCCGACGGACAGATCGTCCTGGACGTGGTCAGCGTCGAGGGCACGCGCATCCAGACGCGGGTGCGGGTCGGCGGGCCGCTTTCCGACCGCAAGGGACTGAACCGCCAGGGCGGGGGCATCTCGGCGCCCGCGTTGTCGGACAAGGACCGCGACGACATCCGCTTCGCGGCCGAGGAAAAGATCGACTATGTGGCCGTTTCCTTCGCCCGCGACGCGACGGACATCAAGCTCGCGCGGCGCCTGGTGCGCGAGGCCGGCGGCGATGCCCGCATCGTCGCCAAGATCGAGCGCCACGAGGCCATCACGAACCTCGACAGCATCATCGAGGCCTCCGATGTGGTGATGGTGGCGCGCGGCGACCTCGGCGTGGAGATGGGCTACGCAGAGGTGACGAGCCTGCAGAAGACCATCATCCACCGTTCGCGCGCCCTGAACCGGGTGGTGATCACGGCCACGCAGATGATGGAATCGATGATCCAGAACCCGGTGCCGACCCGCGCCGAGGTCTCCGACGTCGCCAATGCCGTGATGGACGGCACCGATGCGGTCATGCTGTCGGCCGAAACGGCCACCGGGCGGTATCCGCTGAAGGCCGTGGAGGCCATGGCGGATGTGATCCGCGGCGCCGAAAAGTACCAGTTCGGTCACGCCCGGCCACGGCAGCGCGACGACGGCAGCATGTTCAAGGGCACCGAAGAGGCCATCGCGATGGCCGTGATGTACGCCGCCAATCACATGGACCTGAAGGCCATCGTGGCCCTCACCGAGACCGGCGCCACGACGCTGTGGATGTCGCGCCTGCGGTCCGACATCCCGATCTACGCCTTCTCGCGCAACGAGGCGACCGCGCGGCGCGTGACCATGTACCGCGGCGTCTTCCCCGTGATGTTCGACGTGGTCGGCTGCAATACGGTGGAGGCACTCTACAACGCCATCTTCGCGCGCCTGCTCGAACTGGACCTGGTGCACCAGGGGGACCTCGTGATCGTGACCAAGGGTGAGCTGTCCGGCGTGCAGGGCGGCACCAATTCCATGCAGATCCTCAAGGTCAACCTGACCTGATGCGCGCCCGGCCGGTCGTCGGGCTGGTCCTGACCGGTGGCGGTGCGCGCGCCGCCTACCAGGTCGGCGTGCTGCAGGCCCTCACCGAGCTCCTGCCGCGCGCGCGTAATCCGTTTCCGGTGATCTGCGGCACCTCGGCCGGCGCGGTCGCCGCCAGTGTCCTCGCCTCGCAGGCCTTCCACTGGCGGGCGGCGGTGGCGGGCCTCGCCGACGTCTGGGCGAACTTCCGCGTCTCGCAGGTGTTCAAGGTGGACACCGGCCACATGCTCCTCGGCGGCACGCGCTGGCTCGCCGCCCTGGTGTCCGGCGGTGTCGTGGCCACGACGCCGCACTCCCTGCTGGACAATTCGCCGCTGCGGTCGCTGCTGGGCGCGCGGATCGACTGGGAGGGGGTGCGCACCAGCATCGAGCGTGGCCACCTGCGCGGGCTCGCCCTGAGCAGCACCTGCTACCAGACCGGCCAGTCCATCGCCTTCTTCGAGGGCGCCCCGGTGATCGGCGAGTGGGCCCGGACCCAGCGGGCCGGCCGGCGCGAGCGGCTCGACCTGGATCACCTGATGGCGAGCGCCGCCATTCCGATGCTGTTTCCGCCGGTGAAGCTCGGCGGCACGTTCTTCGGCGACGGCTCGATGCGCCAGTTGAATCCGCTGAGCCCCGCCATCCACCTCGGCGCCGACCGGCTGCTGATCATCGGCGTGCGGGCCCGTCGCGAGGCCGGCGTGGCGCCGGCCGCGGTGCACGAGGCGATGCCCTCGCCGGGCCAGATCTTCGGCTTCATGCTGGACACCCTGTTCAGCGACCAGGTGTACGCGGATCTGGAGGAGACCGAGCGCTACAACCAGCTCGTGGACAACCTGCCGGAGGGGGTGCAGGTCCACACCCGGGTGCTCCGCCACGTGGACACCCTGATGCTGGCGCCGAGCGTCGATCCGCGCCTGATCGCGGCGCGGCATGTGCGGCAGATGCCGCGCGGGCTGCGGACGCTGCTGCACGTGATCGGCGCCAAGGATGCCAGCGGCAGCCAGCTCGCCAGTTACCTGATGTTCGAAGCCGGCTTCACCCGGGAGCTGATCTCACTGGGGTACAAGGACGCCATGCAGGCCCGCGACACCCTGCTCGAGTTCATGGGCGGGGAGCCGCTCGTGCACCCGGGCGTGGTCTCATCCGGCGCCCGCGTCACGTAAGATAGCCGGCCCGGTCCGGGCAGACCCGGCTTCAACAGGACATGGCATGCAACACGCGCTTCTCGTCACCCGCGCCGCCGATTTCGCCGCCTGGTACCAGGCGGTCGTCGACCAGGCAGACCTCGCCGAGGAGTCCGGCGTCCGCGGCTGCATGATCATCCGTCCGTGGGGTTACGGCGTGTGGCAGAGGATGCAGGAGATCCTCGACCGCCGCTTGCGCGACACCGGCCACGAGAACTGCTACTTCCCGCTGTTCATTCCCTTGAGCTACATCGCCCGCGAGGCCGAGCATGTCGAGGGGTTCGCGAAGGAGATGGCGGTGGTGACGCACCATCGCCTGAAGATGATCGACGGGGTGCTGAAGCCCGATCCGGAGGCGCGCCTGGAGGAGCCGCTCATCGTGCGGCCCACCTCGGAGACGGTGATCGGCGCGGCCTTCCATCGCTGGGTACGCTCTCATCGGGACCTGCCGCTGCTGTTGAACCAGTGGGCCAATGTCGTGCGCTGGGAGATGCGGCCGCGGCTGTTCCTGCGCACCGCCGAATTCCTCTGGCAGGAAGGGCACACGGCGCATGCCACCGCGCAGGATGCGCGTGAGGAGACCTTCCGCATGCTCGAGGTCTACCGGACCTTCGCCGAGGAGGTGCTGGCGATGCCGGTGGTCGCGGGCGAGAAGCCCGCGCACGAGCGCTTCCCGGGTGCGGACAACACCTACTCCATCGAGGCGATGATGCAGGACGGCAAGGCGCTGCAGGCCGGCACCGCCCATTACCTCGGCACCAATTTCGCCGAGGCCCAGAACATCCGCTACCAGACCGAAGCCGGTGACCTGGCGTTCGCGCACACCACCAGCTGGGGCGTCTCCACGCGCCTCGTCGGCGGCGTGGTGATGACCCATGGCGATGATGACGGCCTGCGCCTGCCGCCGCGCATCGCGCCGCGGCAGATCGTGCTGATTCCGATGCTGCGGGACAAGCCCGAGGATGCCTCCGTGCTCGAGTACTGCGAAGCGCTCGCGGCGCAGTTGAACGGCGCGCAGGCCTTCGGTGAACCGGTGCGCGCGCTGGTGGACCGCAAGGCCGGCCGCGCCATCGACAAGCGCTGGACCTGGATCAAGCGCGGCGTGCCGGTGATCTGCGACATCGGTGCGCGGGACGTGGCCTCCGGGAACGTCAGCTACATCCGGCGCGACAGCGCGCGCGCCGGCGAGAAGGTGCACACCCGGATCCTGCCGCGGCAGCAGTTCGTGGAGCAGATCGGCGCGCTCCTCGGCGGCATCCATGAGGCGCTGCATGAGTCGGCCCGGCAGCGCATGCTCGGCAACATCCGCACCGATATCACGGGCTTCGAGTCGCTCGCCGCCCACTTCAGGTCTGCGGATGACCTCGCCGATGAGGACGGTTCCGGCGCCGGGTTCCGGGGCTGGGCGAAGGTGGCGTGGGCCCGGCCGCATGGCGCGGCGCTGGCGAAGGTCGAGCAGCAGTTGAAGAGCCTCAAGCTCACGGTGCGCAACGCGCCGCTGGCGCAGGAGCCGATCACCGACCAGCGCTGCGTGTTCAGCGGCGAGCCGGCGCGGGAGTTCGTGCTGGTCGGCCGCTCCTACTGACCGGCGGGGAGGCCGGCGTGCCGGGCGATGGCCTGAGGGAAGCGCGACGTGAACCGGGTGAGCAGCTGCTCGACGATGTACACCGAGCGATGGCGGCCACCCGTGCAACCCACCGCGATGGTGAGGTAGCCGCGGCTGGTCGCCTGGTACTGCGCGATGCGCCCGGTGATGAAGCGCTCGATGTCATCGATCAGGTCCTGCACCGCCGGGTGGCCCTGCAGGAACTCGATCACCGCCGGATCGCGGCCCGTGAGATGGCGCAGCGTCGGCTCCCAGTAGGGATTGGGCAAGGTGCGGGCGTCGAACACGAAGTCCGCGTCCCCGGGAATGCCGCGCTTGAAGCCGAAGGACTCGAAGGTGAGCGTGAGCGGACCGTCGGCCTCGTGCCCGACGGTCCGGTGCACCAGATGCCGCAGGTCGTGCAGCCCCATGTGGGAGGTGTCGATGATGCGATCGGCGGCGTTGGCGATGGGCGCGAGCAGCTCGCGTTCCAGCTGGATCGCCTCCGGCAGGCCGCGCTGGTCGGAGCTGAGCGGATGCTTGCGGCGGGTCTCCGCGTAACGGCGCAGCAGCTCATCGTCGCCGGCGAGCAGGTACACGACTTCACAATGGATGCCGCTGCGCTTCAATTCATCGAGCAGCGCGGGAACGGTCGCGACTTCCTGCGGGGTGTTGCGCGCGTCCAGGCCGATCGCGGTGCGCTGGTAGCTCGCCTCGGCGCTGCGCACGGTATGCGAGACGAAGGGCTTGAGCAGCGCCGCGGGCATGTTGTCGATGCAGTAATACCCGAGGTCCTCGAGCATATGCAGGGCAACGCTCTTGCCCGCGCCTGACAACCCGCTGATGACGATGATGCGCACGCGCCGACACTAGCTTTGCGGCTGCGGCCGTGCAAGTGCGCCCGGATTTGCCCGGGCGCACCGGTGTGCTCTAGAGACGGGCCTCGCGACCCTCGCTGGCGCGATGATCGCCGCGCTTCTCCTTGTGCTTGGTCACGAGCCGATCGAGCTTGTCGCTCAGGGCGTCGATCGCCGCATACATGTTCGGATCCGACGCATCGGCGTGGATGTCACAGCCGCTGACGTGCAGCGTCGCCTCGGCCTTCTGTTCGAGCTTCTCCACGGTCAGGACGCAGTGGACATCGATCACCTGGTCGAAATGACGCACGATGCGCGCCAGTTTCTTCTCCACGTAATTCTGCATTGCCTGCGTGATCTCGATGTGATGACCCTTGACGTTTAGCCTCATCGGACGTCTCCTCTTTGGTGACGCATTTGCTTTTTACCTGGAACTTGCCCTGCGCCGCTCGTTCGACGGCGCGATGCCCATGCCCTCACGGTACTTGGCGACCGTGCGGCGGGCGACCGGGATCCCCTCGCCGCAGAGCAGTTCGGCGATCCTGCCGTCGCTCAAGGGATTCTCGGACGGTTCGTCCTTCACCAGCTTGCGGATTTTCGCGCGGATGGCGGTGGAGGAGGTCCCGGAGCCGTCCGCACCCTCGACCTGGCTGGAGAAGAAGTAGCGCAGCTCGAAGACGCCGCGCGGCGTGTGCATGTACTTGCCCGAGGTGACCCGCGAGATGGTGGACTCGTGCATGTCCACGGCCTCGGCGATGTCCTTGAGGATCATCGGCCGCATCTGTTCGTCCCCCTCTTCGAGGAAGGCGGTCTGCCGCTCGACGATGGAGCGCGACACCTTGATGAGGGTCTCGTTGCGGATCTCCAGGCTCTTGAGCAGCCAGCGCGCTTCCTGCAGCTGGGCGCGCATGGTGGCGTGGCTGGCGTTGCGGCCGATCAGGCTCGCGTAACTGTTGTTGAGGCGGACCCGTGGCAGCGTGGCCGAGTTGATTTCCACCGAC
>DATJPN010000232.1:0-11198 GCA_035506335.1 Steroidobacteraceae bacterium
GCCGCGCCTTCGTAGATCTGGTAGAAGGGGTTCGGCGTGATCACGACCGGCTCGGCGCTCGCGTCGACGGCCGCCTGCACCAGGGCGAACAGCGCCTCACGCGTGCCGTTGACGGGCAGCACCATGCTCGTCGGATCGACGCTGCCGGCACGCAGCCGGAAGCGCCGCTGCAGCCAGCGGCTCGCGCTGCTGCGCAGCTCGAGCGTACCGGCCGTGGCCGGGTAGGCCCCCAGCCGGCCGACTCCCTGGCGCAGGGCCTCGAGCACGAACGGCGGCGGCTCGTGCTGCGGCTCGCCGATGGAGAGCGGAATGTGCTTCAGATGCGCTGGAGCCGCGGCGCCCGCCAGCAGTTTCGCGAGCTTCTCGAAGGGGTAGGTATGCAGCGAGCGCAGGCGCGGATTCATGTCGCCGGCCGCTGATCCAGCGCCTGCAGCAGGTGCTCCTTCAGGCGCTGCGCCGCCGCCTCATCGAGCGGCCGGTGCTGCAGATCGGTCACATAGAACACGTCCTCGGCACGTTCACCGACGGTCATGATCTTGGCCTTGCGCAGCTCGATGTGCTGCTGCATCAGCACCTTGCCGACGTCGCACAAAAGGCCCGGCCGATCCCCCGCCACCAGTTCGAGCACCGAGCGCCGGTTGCGCTCATCGACGGTGATCGAGACCTGGGTGGCCGTGTTGAACATGCGCGCCTGCCGCGGCGCACGGCGCGAGACCACCGGCATGCTCGCATCGGCGCGCTGCAGAGCCTGCAGCACGGCGTGTTCGATCTCCGACTGACGGTCCTGGTCGGTGATCGGCGCCCCGTCGTCCTCCAGGATGTGGTACAGCCCCAGCGTGAAGCCATCGTCGGTGGGTGACACGCGTGCATCGACGATGTTGAGTCCGAGCTGGTCCAGCACCGCGGTGGTACGCGCGAAGCCCTGGATGCCTTCGGGCACGAACACGAGGACCGCCGTGGTGCCGCGGACGCTGCGCGGTTCGATCGCCACCAGCGTGTCGCCGGGGCCGGGCTGGCGCTCCACCAGCAGCCGGGTGTGCCAGGCAACCTCCTCCGGGGTGTACTGCAGGAAGTACTGCGCCGAGAATCGCGCCCAGAGCCGCTCGATGTCCTCTCCCGGTATGCCGTGTCCGACCAGCAGCTGCCGTGCCGCGGCCTGGGTTTCGCGGATGAGCTCCTCCTGGTCGATGGGGCTTTCGAGCCCGCGCCGCAGGGCGCGCTTGACGCGCTCGTAGAACTCGTGGAACAGCGAGGCCTTCCAGGAATTCCACAGCTTCGGGTTGGTGCCGCGCACATCGGCGCAGGTCAGCACGTACAGATGGTCCAGGTGGGTCTCGTCCCCGACCTTGCGGGCGAAGGCGCTCACCACCTCCGGATCGGTGATGTCCTGCTTCTGCGCCGTGACCGACAGTTCCAGGTGATTGCGCACCAGCCAGGCGACCAGGCGGGCGTCGTAGCGGGACAGCCCCTGTTCGAGGCAGAAGGCCTCGGCGTCCACCGACCCCAGTTCGGAGTGGTCGCCGCCGCGGCCCTTGGCGATGTCGTGGAACAGCGCCGCGAGATACGCGATCTCCGGCTTCGGCAGCTGCTGCATGAGGCGCGAGAGCGCCGGCAGCTCGTGGTCGTAGCGGGGGATCGCCCAGCGGCGCAGGTTGCTCAGCACGAACAGGGTGTGCGCATCGACCGTATAGGCGTGGAACAGGTCGTACTGCATGCGGCCGACGATGCGGCCGAAAGCGGGGATGTAGCGCCCGAGCACCTCGTAGGTGTTCATGCGGCGCAGCTCGTGGGTCACGCCGACGGGTGCGCGCAGGATGTCCATGAACAGCCGGTGATGACGCGGATTCTGGCGGAACTCCTCATCGATCAGCCACAGGCTGCGGGTGACGGCGCGCATGGTCGAGGCACGCACGCCCTTGATGTCGGGGTTCTGCTGCAGCAGTACGAACAGCTCCAGCAGCGCCGAAGGCGTGCGCGCGAACACATCCTCGCGACGCGCCTCCAGGGCGCCGTTGTGCACCTGGAAGCGCGCATTCAGCGGCCGGATGTCATCGTCATTGCTGAGGATGGCCTCCCGGAACAGCTGTAGCAGCAGTTCATTGAGCAGGCTCGCGTCCATCACGGTGCGGTAGTAGCGCTGCATGAACTGCTCGACCGCGAGGGTGTAGGTGGCATCCTCGTAGCCGAAGGTCTGCGCCAGCTTCAGCTGATGGTCGAACAGCAGACGATCCTCGCGCCGTCCGGTGATGACGTGCAGGCCGAAGCGCACCTTCCACAGGAAGGCCTGCGCCTGGCGCAGGCGGCGCAGCTCGCTCGCGGTGATGAACCCGCGCCGCGCCAGGCCATCCAGGGATTCGGCCCCGAAATGCCGTTTGGCCACCCAGCCTATGGTCTGGATGTCGCGCAGGCCGCCCGGGCCGGTCTTGACGTTGGGCTCGAGGTTGTAGGCCGTGTCGTTGGCCTTCTGGTGACGCTCGACCTGCTCCTTGAGCTTGGCCTCGAAGAACTCCTTCTCCGGCCAGATGCCCGGTGGGCTCAAGGCCGCATTCATGTCATCGAGCAGCGCGGCGTCCCCGTGCAGCAGCCGCGCGTCGAGCAGCGTGGTCATGACGCTGACATCGGCGGCGCTCTCCTGGACGCACTCGGCGACCGTGCGGACGCTGTGGCCCACTTCCAGCCCGATGTCCCAGAGGAAGGTGATCAGCCGCTCGACCTGCGAGCGTTCGGCATCATTGGGCGGCTCGCGTACCAGCAGCAGGATGTCGATGTCGGAGCAGGGATGCAGTTCGCCGCGGCCGTAGCCGCCCACGGCGACCAGCGCCCAGTGCCGTTCCCGATTCCCGAGGTGTTCGAACCAGGCCTGGCGCAGCACGGCATCGATCAGCGCCGCCCGGGCGTGGACCAGGACTTCCACGGGCTCCTCGGCCAGGAACCGGGTCTTCAGCTCCTCGTGGGCCAGACCCAGCTGCCTGCGGTATTCCTCGCGCGAACCCGGGTGCGCCGCCAGCAGCGCCGGCAAGCGAGCGAGCAGCGGCCAGGGCGGGGCGGTCAGCGCGTCGGGCAGCAGTTCCTCGAGGGACTCCGGGGTCGCCATGTCAATGACGGTCCGCCGCGCCCAAGGTCAGGATGTCGACGCCGGTGGGCGTGACCAGGCAGGTGTGCTCCCATTGGGCCGACAGGGAATGATCCTTGGTCACCACGGTCCAGCCGTCCGGCAGCAGGCGCACATGGCGCTTGCCGGCATTCACCATCGGCTCCACCGTAAAGGTCATCCCCTGCTGCAGCGTGAGTCCGGTCCCCGGCTCCCCGTAGTGCAGGACCTGCGGATCTTCGTGGTAGACGCGGCCGATGCCATGGCCGCAGTACTCCCGTACCACGGAAAACCCGACCGATTCGACGTACTCCTGGATGGCGTGGCCGATGTCGCCCAGCTGGCTGCCGGGCCTGACCGTGCGGATGCCGCGCCACATGGCCTCGAAGCACACTTCGGTCAGCCGCTGCGCGGCCACCGGGGGCTTGCCCACGTAGTACATGCGGCTGGTGTCGCCGTGGAAGCCGTCCTTGATCACCGTGACATCGATATTGACGATATCCCCGGATTTGAGCTTGCGGTCGTTCGGAATGCCGTGGCAGACGACGTGATTCACCGAGGAACAGATGGTCTTCGGAAAGCCGCGGTAATTGAGGTTCGCCGGGATCGTGCCCTGGACGTTGACGATGTACTCATGGCACAGGCGGTCGAGCTCCTCGGTGGTGACGCCCGGCACGACGTGGGGGCCGATCATGTCGAGCACGTCGGCGGCCAGCCGGCCGGCCTCGCGCATCTTCTGCTGCTCTTCGGGGGACTTGATGGTGATGTGCATTAGCTTCTAGCGGGTAATCCGTAAGACATTGTTCCTACGGGACGTTCATGGTATAAAGCGCGGCCCTCGTTGGCAACGACGAGAAATTCCATACGCGTATCACCAACCTCGGTGGCTGGGTGCCTTGGACATTTATGTCCGGGTGGTCACCAGGGATACGCGCAAGGTTCAACCCTACAGTGCAGGAGTTCGTATGCCCGGCGTGTCCATGAGACAGATGCTGGAAGCGGGTGTCCATTTCGGACACCAGACCCGCTTCTGGAACCCGAAGATGGCCCCATTCATCTTCGGTGAACGCAACAAGATCCACATCATCAACCTCGAGAAGACCCAGCCCCTGTACGCGCAGGCCTCGGCCTTCATCAAGGGCATCGTCGCCGACGGCGGCAAGGTGCTCTTCGTGGGTACGAAGCGTTCCGCGCGCGATGCCGTCCAGAAGGAGGCCACCCGCAGCGGCATGCCCTACGTCAACCAGCGTTGGCTTGGGGGCATGCTGACCAATTTCAAGACCATCCGGCAGTCCATCAAGCGGCTGGCCGAGATCACCGAGTTGCACAGCAGCGGCGCGCTCGACAAGCGCGGCAAGAAGGAAGCCACGCAGCTGCGGCGCGAAATGGAAAAGCTCGAGCGCAGCCTGGGTGGCATCAAGGCCATGGAATCCCTGCCGGATGTCATGTTCGTGATCGATGTCGGGCACGAGAAGATCGCGATTCACGAGGCCCGGAAACTGGGCATACCGGTGGTGGCGGTCGTGGACACCAACTGCAGCCCCGACGGCATCGACTATGTGATTCCCGGCAACGATGACGCGATGCGCGCCATCGTCCTGTACGCCTCGGGGATCGCCGAATCGGTGCTCGAGGGCAAGGCCTCGGTGCCGCAGGTCGCGGTCGGCGAAGACGAATTCGTCGAGCTGGACGAAGCCGGCCAGCCGCGCCGCAAGACGGGCAAGCCCCGTCCGAAGCCGCAGGCGCCGCTGCGCAGCAAGAAGGCGCCGGTCCGTCGCCGTCTGCCGGTGAAGACTCCGGAGGGTGCCGAGGACACGGCGGCCGACCTGGAGGATCTGGACGAGGGCGCGGAGATTCCGGCGGCGGCGGCTGCCGTCTCCGAGACTGCCGCTCCGGCCGGTCGCGGCGGTGTCGTGCGCCGCCGTGCGCAGGCCTCGGGTACCGATGAGGGCGCGGATTCGGCCGGCTGAAGATCGATTTGAGTCGCCCCGGCGCCACCCGGCCCGGGGCCATTGCGTGGAATTCCTATGAACATCACAGCAGATGCAGTGAAGCAGCTCCGTGAGCGCACGGGCGCCGGCATGATGGAGTGCAAGAAGGCGCTGGTCGAGACCCAGGGTGACCTGGATGCCGCCGCCGAGTACATGCGCAAGCAGGGGCTCGCCAAGGCCGACAAGAAGGCCACCCGGATTGCCGCCGAGGGCGTCATCGTCATCGAGCGATCCGCCGATGGCCATGCGGCCGCGATGGTCGAGGTCAACTGCGAGACCGATTTCGTGGCCCGCGCGGCCGACTTCGGCGCCTTCGCGCAGGCCGTGGCGGCCAAGGCGCTGCAGGTGCGGCCGGAATCGCTGCAGGCCCTCCTCAACGAGCGCCTGGAGGGCGGGGAGACCATCGACGAGCGCTGCCGGGCGCTGGTCGCCAAGATCGGCGAGAAGATCAGCGTGCGGCGGCTGGCCGTGCTGACCTCCACCGGTCACGTGAGCGCCTATGTCCACGGCACCCGCATCGGCTCGCTGGTGGCCGTCGAGGGCGGGGATCCGGTGCTGGCGCACGATGTCGCGATGCACGTCGCGGCGAGCAACCCGAAATACGTGACCATGGCCGACGTGCCGGCGGATGTGATCGAGAAGGAGCGGGCCTTCCTCACCGACCAGGCCCAGAGCGAGGGCAAGCCGCCGGCGATCGTCGCCAAGATGGTCGAGGGCCGCCTGCGCAAGTCCCTCGGGGAGATCACCCTGGCCGGCCAGGCGTTCGTGAAGGATCCCGACCAGACCATCGAGAAGCTGCTGAAGAACGCCAAGGCGAGCGTCACGGCGTTCGAGCGCTTCGAGGTCGGCGCCGGCATCGAAAAGAAGCAGGACGACTTCGTCGCCGAAGTCATGGCGCAGGTGAAGAGTTTCGATCCAGACCCGAAGAAATAGGACCGGAATGAAGACCCCGCTTCGGCGGGGTTTTCTTCATATACGAGGACGAAGACCACATGAACGATGGCACGCGTTCCCGGTACTCCCGCATCCTGGTGAAGCTGTCGGGCGAAGCCCTCATGGGCGGCGGTGACTACGGCATCGATCCGGCCATGCTCAAGCGCATCGCCGGGGAGATCCAGGACATCATCCAGATGGGCACGCAGGTCGCGGTCGTGATCGGCGGCGGCAACATCTTCCGCGGCGCGGGTCTCGCCCGGGCCGGCATGGACCGCGTCACGGCCGATCACATGGGCATGCTGGCCACGGTCATGAACGCGGTCGCGATGCAGGATGCGCTGGAGAGCTCCGGCATGCAGTCCCGGGTGATGTCGGCGATCCGCATCAACCAGGTGTGCGAGGACTACATCCGGCGTCGCGCCATCCGCCACCTCGAGAAGGGCCGCGTCGTGATCTTCGCCGCCGGCACCGGCAATCCGTTCTTCACGACCGACACCGCCGCATCGCTGCGCGCCATCGAAATCAGCGCCGATGTGCTGCTGAAGGCCACCAAGGTCAATGGCGTGTACTCGGATGATCCGGTGCGCAACCCCGCCGCCCAGCGCTATACGCAGCTGACCTTCGACAAGGTCCTGCAGGACCGGTTGAACGTCATGGATGCCACGGCCATCGTCATGTGCCGCGACAACCGCCTGCCGCTGCGTGTGTTCAACCTGAACAATCCCGGTGACCTGACCCGCATCGCGCGCGGCGAGGAAGTCGGTACCTCGGTCACATTCGAATAGGGGCCCACCATGCTCGAAGACATCAGAAAAGACGCCCTGGCCCGGATGGGCAAGTGCGTGACGCAGTTCCAGGCGGACCTGAAGAAGATGCGCACCGGGCGCGCGCATCCGAGCCTCATCGAGCACCTGAAGGTCGACTACTACGGGTCGGACGTGCCGCTGCAGCAGGTCGCGAGCATCGCGGTCGAAGACGGCCGCACCCTCGTCGTCTCGCCCTGGGAGAAGGGCATGGTGGGGCCCATCGAGAAGGCGATCCACAAGTCCGACCTCGGACTCAATCCGATGACCGCGGGCACCATCATCCGCATCCCGATGCCGCCGCTCACCGAGGAGCGCCGCCGCGAGTTCACGAAGGTGGTCCGGCAGGACGCCGAAGGCGCGCGCGTGGCGATACGCAACGTGCGCCGGGATGTCATGTCGGACATCAAGGAACTGCTCAAGGAGAAGCTCATCTCCCAGGACGACGAGCGGCGCGGCGAGGCCGAGGTGCAGAAGCTGACCGACAAGCACGTCGCCGACATCGACCAGCTGCTGGCGGCGAAGGAAAAGGAGATCATGCAGGTCTGAGCGGCCTGCATGATTGTGAGTCTGCCTGCGCATGTGGCGATCATCATGGACGGCAACGGCCGCTGGGCCGCTGCGCGCCAGCTGCCGCGCCACGCCGGGCACAAGGCCGGCATCGATGCACTGCGCACCTGCGTCGAGGCGTGTGCGGCCCGCGGTATCGGGGCGCTCACGGTCTTCGCATTCTCCAGCGAAAACTGGTCCCGGCCGGCCGAAGAGGTGTCGCTGCTGATGAAGCTGTTCGTCGAGGCGCTCGACCGGGAGCTCGCCGCGCTGCACGCCAACGGGGTGCGCCTGCGCTTCATCGGCGACCGCCAACGCCTGGGCGTGCGCCTGCAGTCCTACCTGGCCGCGGCCGAGGCGCGCACCGCGGCCAACGGCAAGCTCTCGCTGAACATCGCCATGAGCTATGGCGGCCGCTGGGACATCACCGGCGCGGTGCGCACGCTGGCCGCGAAATGCGCCGCCGGCGCGCTGCGCGCGGCCGACATCACCGAAGAGCAGGTGGCCCAGGCGCTGCAGCTCGCCGGCCTGCCGGATCCGGACCTGTTCATCCGCACCGGCGGCGAACGCCGCATCAGCAATTTCCTGCTGTGGAATCTCGCCTACACCGAGCTGTATTTCACCGATTGCCTGTGGCCGGACTTCGATGCCGCCGAACTGGACCACGCCCTGGCGTACTTCGGGGCCCGGGATCGGCGCTTCGGCCGCACGCCGGAGCAGATCGGGAGCCTGCGCGGTGCTTAAGACCCGGATCATCACCGCCGCCGTCTTGATCGGGCTGCTGCTGGCCATACTGCTGTGGCTGCCGCCCTTCGCGACCAAGATCGCCGTCACCGCCCTGGTCCTCGCCGGCGCCTGGGAGTGGTCGGCGTTCCTCAAGCTGCAGCGCCGGTCCGGAAGAATCCTGTACGTGGCCGCGGTCGCCGCCTGCCTGGCCATGATGTGGCAGCTGACCCTGGCGCAGCCGCTGTGCCTGCTGCTGCTGGTCGTCGCGGTGGCCTGGTGGGTGATCGCCCTGCTGTGGGTGATATTCGCACCGCGCCATGCGGCCGGGTGGTCGGCCGGACTGGCCGGGTTTCTGGCGCTGACGCCGGCCTGGGTCGCGATGGTGCGGCTGCGCGTGGATGTGCCGCGCGGGGAACAGTGGCTGCTGTTCGCGCTGTGCCTGGTCTGGGCTGCCGATATCGGTGCCTATTTCGCGGGGCGCAGCTTCGGGCGCATGAAGCTGGCGCCGCAGGTGTCCCCCGGGAAGACCTGGGAGGGCGTGTTCGGAGGCCTGGCGCTGGCCTCGCTCGTCGCCCTATGGGGCGGCTGGTGGTTTGACGAGCCGGCGCTGCGGTTCGTGCCTTTGTGCCTGGGGGTCGTGGGCTTCTCGATCGTAGGTGACCTCACCGAGAGCCTGATGAAGCGCTTCGCCGGAGTGAAGGACAGCGGTACGCTGTTTCCAGGGCATGGCGGCGTCATGGATCGGATCGACAGCCTCACCAGCGCCATGCCGGCGCTGCTGCTGGGACTTTCGATGCTGGGAGTCACCCGATGAAGGGCATCGCGGTTCTCGGGGCCACCGGCTCCATCGGCGTCAATACCCTGGACGTGATCGCCCGTCACCCGGATCGGTATCGGGCCGTGGCATTGGGTGCGCACCGGAACGTGGAGCTGCTGCTGCAGCAGATCCGGCAGTTCGAGCCGCTCATCGCCGCGCTCACCGATCCGGCCGCGGCCGGGGTGCTCGAACAGCGGGTGCGGGAGCTCGGATTGCGGACCCGCGTGCTGGGCGGGCCCGGGTCGCTCGAGGCCCTGGCGACGCTGCCCGAGGTGGATCAGGTCATGGCCGCCATCGTCGGCGCCGCGGGCCTGCGCTCGACGCTCGCCGCGGCCCGGGCCGGCAAGCGCCTGCTGCTCGCCAACAAGGAATCACTGGTCATGTCCGGGCCGCTGCTGATGTCGGCGGTACGCGCATCGGGCTGCGAGCTGCTGCCCATCGACAGTGAGCACAACGCCATCTTCCAGTGCCTGCCGCCCGGCTCGAATCCGGGAGCGGGGCCCGAGGGCGTGCGCCGCATCCTGCTGACCGCCTCCGGCGGTCCCTTTCGCGACTGGTCCGCCGAGGCCATCGCCGGCGCGACGCCCGAGCAGGCCTGCAAGCACCCCAACTGGGTGATGGGGCGGAAGATTTCGGTGGATTCGGCCTCCCTCATGAACAAGGGCCTCGAACTCATCGAGGCGTGTTTCCTGTTCGGCCTGCCGCCTTCCGGGGTGCAGATCCTGATCCATCCGCAAAGCGTCGTGCATTCGATGGTCGAGTACATCGATGGCTCGGTGCTGGCCCAGCTGGCCTGTCCGGACATGCGCACGCCCATCGCCTACGGGCTCGCCTGGCCGCAGCGCATCGAGGCCGGCACGGATTTCCTGGATCTGGTTCGCACCCGGCAGCTGGATTTCCTGGCTCCCGACACGACCCGCTTTCCCTGTCTTGCTCTGGCTCGGGCTGTAGCGGACACTGGCGGGCTTGCACCAGCCATTCTCAATGCGGCGAACGAAGTCGCCGTCACTGCCTTCCTGGAGCGCCGATTGAACTTTCCGGACATTGCCACGGTCATTGAATGGGTACTTTCCAGGGCCGGGGGGGGCAGGGCTGCCGGGGAGTCGATACGCAGCCTCGATGACGTACTGCAGGCAGACGCCGAAGCGCGCGAGCTGGCCCTGGAATGCTGCCGCAACCACGGCGCAGCGACGAGGTCCGTGCATGCATAGGCGGTCCCCGAGGCGCCAGGAGAAGCGGCGCTTCACTCTAATTTCCAACAACACCCGGGCCGGCAAGCTGTTCATGAAGCGATTTGGATTGGTGACCACCCTCGCGCTGTGCGCGGGTTCGGCAGTATGTTCGGCCCAGACGCCGGCGCCCGCGGGTGCCGCCGCGGCGCAGCCGGCCGAGCCGCCGGTCCCGGAGTCACCGCAGCTTGGGCTCGCCGACTTCTCGGTCACGAACATCAGGATCGAGGGGCTGCAGCGCATTTCCGAGGGCACGGTCTACAACTACCTGCCCGTGAACATCGGCGATCACGTCACGCCGGCGCGGGTCCGCGAGGCGGTGCGGTCGCTGTACGCGACCGGCTTCTTCCGCGACGTGCAGGTACGCCGCGACGAGGGCACCCTGGTGGTGCTGGTGGTGGAGCGGCCGGCCATCGAGAGCTTCGAGATCACCGGCAACAAGGACATCAAGACCGAGGACCTGCAGAAGTCGCTGCGCAACGTGGGCCTCGCCACGGGCAAGACCTTCGACCGCTCGGTGCTGGAGGAGGTCAAGGGCTACCTCACGGACCAGTACTTCAGCCGCGGCAAGTACGCGGTGAAGATCGACGAGAAGGTCGAGGAGGATTCGGGCAACCGGGTGAAGATCAAGATCACCATCAAGGAAGGCTCGCGCGCCCGCATCCGCACGATCAACATCGTCGGCAACAAGGCCTACACCGACCGGCAGATCAACAAGGGATTCGAACTGCAGACCCCGAACTGGCTGTCCTGGTACAAGCAGGATGACCGCTATTCCAGCGAGTCCCTGGACGGGGACCTGGAGAAGCTGCGCTCCTACTACATGGACCGCGGCTACGCGAATTTCCAGATCGACTCGACGCAGGTGGCCATCGCGCCGGAAAAGGACGACATCTTCATCACCATCAACGTGGACGAGGGCCAGGTCTACAAGGTTGCGGACGTGAAGCTCGCCGGGACGTTTGTCGTGCCGGAGGCGGAGCTGAAGAACTACCTGCTCGTGAAGCCGGGTGACACCTTCTCGCGCAAGCAGATCACCGCGACCCAGGAGCTCAT
>DATJPN010000233.1:0-8647 GCA_035506335.1 Steroidobacteraceae bacterium
GAAGGCAATCTCGGCCGCGCGGTCATCAAGACCTCGGCCGTGCAGGACGCGCATCGGGTGGTCGAGGCGCCCGCGCGCATCTTCAATGACCAGGAGGAGGTTCTGCAGGCCTTCAAGGCCGGGCGGCTCGACTGCGATGCCGTGGTCGTCGTGCGCTACCAGGGGCCGCGCGCCAACGGCATGCCGGAGCTGCATGCCCTGACGCCGGCGCTCGCCTCGCTCCAGGACCGCGGCTTCCACGTGGCCCTGGTCACCGACGGGCGCATGTCGGGCGCCTCGGGCAACGTGCCGGCGGCGATCCACGTCACGCCCGAGGCCATGCAGGGCGGCGCGCTCGCGCGGCTGCGCGACGGCGATGTCATTCGCCTGGACAGCCATACGGGTGTTCTGGAGGCGAAGGTGACCGAGGAGACGCTGCAGGGGCGCGCGGTCGAGGCGGTGGACCTGAGCGCCAATCACACCGGCACGGGCCGGGAGCTCTTCGGTCTGTTCAGGGCCTACGCGGCCGGCGCCGAGCAGGGCGCCGGCGTCGCGGCCTACAAGGATGGTGTATGAAGATCCGTGATGTCCTGGCGCTGGCGCCGGTCATTCCCGTGCTGACCGTGGAGAAGCTCGAGCACGCGGCGCCGCTGGCGCGGGCCCTGTACGCGGGGGGCCTGACGGTGCTGGAGATCACCCTGCGGACGCCGGTGGCCCTCGCGGTCATCGAGGCCATGCGGGTCGCGGTGCCCGATGCCGTGGTCGGTGCGGGCACGCTCGTGAAGCCTGAGGACTTCGTGAGCGCGGCCGGGGTGGGCGCGCAGTTCGCGGTGACCCCGGGCCTGACGCCGCAACTGGCCGAGGCGGCGAGCCGGGTTTCGTACCCGCTGCTGCCGGGGATCGTCACCCCCGGGGAGATCCTCCAGGCGCTGCAGTTCGGGTATGACACGCTCAAGTTCTTCCCGGCCCAGCAGGCCGGCGGCGTGCCCATGCTGCAGGCCTTCGCCGGCCCCTTCGCCAACGTCGCTTTCTGTCCCACCGGCGGGATTACCCGCGACAGCGCCCCCTCGTTCCTGAAGCTGCGCAATGTCCTGTGCGTGGGCGGATCCTGGGTGGCGCCGGCGGCCATGGTGAACGGCGGGGACTGGGCGGGCATCGAGGCCCTGGCCCGGGACGCCGCGGCCTTGCCGCGCAGGTGAGGGCCACGCCCGCGGCCGTGACCGTTTGGTGACACTTCGCGCTTTCGGCGGTGGTGTGCTGCCGGCATGCACAGAATCGGCATCGTGGGCGTGTCGTATCGGCACGCGACCGCCCAGCAGGTGGCGCAGTTTGCCGTCCCGAAGGATGCGCTCGGGCAGCGCCTGAGCGTGCTGCACGAAGCCCTCCACGGCGCCGAGGTGCTGTACCTGTCCACCTGCAACCGGGTCGAAATCCTCTATGCCACCCCCGACGCGGCCGTCGACCGGCGCACCGAGGTGTTCCGCGCGCTCACGGGGCGCGAACCGGTCAATGGCGAGGCCTCGGCGGCGCTGCGGGCCTGGACCGGGGAGGCCGCCGTGGAGCATCTGTTGCTGGTGGCCTGCGGCATGGACTCGGCGCAGGCCGGAGAACAGGAGATCTACGTGCAGCTGCGCGCGGCCTGGCAGGCGGCGCGCGAGGCGCAGGTGAGCGGCCCGCTCCTCGATCGGGTGCTGAGCGAAGCCATGAACATGGCCCGTCACGCCCAGCGCCTCGCATCCCACGATGCGCCCTCGCTCGCGGATCTGGCGGTCGAGCGGGTGTTGCAGCACCTCGACGGCCGAGCCGGCCCGGTGGGCCTGGTCGGCGTCTCACCCATGACGCGCCGCTGCGGCATGCGGCTGCGCGAGCGGGGCGTGACGTTGCAGGTGATCAACCGCTCCCTCGATGCCGCCGGCGAACTCGCCGCCGAACTGGGGGCGACCGCCGTGTCGCTGGCGGACTTCGCGGCCGATCCGGCCGCGCCGGGATGCCTCGCGCTGGTGTGCGCGAGCGGCGCCGCGGAGCCCGTGATCGACCGCGCCGTGCTCGTGAAACTCGCAGCCCTGCGGCCGCTGCTGATGGATTTCGGGCTGCCGCCGAACGTCGATGCCGATGCGGCCCGCATGCTCGGCTTCACGCGCGTGGGCATGGATGAGCTGATCCAGAGCGCCCGGGACGGGCGGGTCGCGCACCTGCTGCGGCTCGCGCCGGTGCGCGCGGCCATCGATTCGCACCTCGCGCGCCTGCGCATGGAGCTCGCGGCGCGTGCGATCGGCCCGCAGCTCGCGCGTCTGCGCGATGATTTCGAGCGCATCACCGCCGGTGAGGTCGAGCGCCTGTTGCGCGAGGTGCTGCAGGACCTCGATGCGGGCCAGCGCCGGGAGCTCGCCGACTGGGGCCGCACGCTGGCGCATCGCCTCGCGCATCTGCCGCTGTCGGGCCTGCGCGCCGCCGCCGAATACGCGGCGCCCGAGGTCACCGACGCTTTCTTCCGCGAGGCGCGCCTGTCCCGCAAGGCCGACGCCCGCGATCACGAGTGAGCCATGCACAAGACCGAAGCGCACGTCCGATCCGCGAAGCTCTACGAGCGCGCCATGCGCGTCATCCCCGGAGGCGTCAACTCGCCGGTGCGCGCCTTCCGCGCCGTGGGCGGGTCGCCGCTGTTCATCGCGCGCGGCTCCGGCCCCTATCTCTTCGATGTCGACGGCAATCGCTACCTGGACTTCGTGGGGTCCTGGGGGCCGCTGATCCTGGGTCATGCCCATCCGCAGGTGCTCGAGGCCATCAGCCGGGCCTGCCGCCAGGGCACGACCTTCGGTGCGCCCTGCCAGGCGGAGGTCGAACTCGCCGAGCGCGTCGTCGCGTCCTATCCGGGGCTCGAGCAGGTACGCTTCGTGTCCTCGGGCACCGAGGCCACGATGAGCGCCATCCGCCTGGCGCGCGCCGCGACCGGCCGCGACCTCATCGTGAAGTTCTCCGGCTGCTATCACGGCCATGCCGATCACCTGCTCGTGGCCGCGGGCTCGGGACTCGCGACCTTCGGCACGGCCTCCTCGGCCGGGGTTCCGGCGGCCTTCGCGGCCGCGACCCGCGTGTTGCCGCTGGATGACGAGCAGGCCCTGCGGGATCTCTTCTCGCGCGAAGGCGCCGCCATCGCCGCGGTGATCATCGAGCCGGTGCCCGCGAACCATGGCCTGCTCCTGCAGCGCCGGGCGTTCCTGAACCTGTTGCGCGAGGAGACCCGGCGTCACGGGAGCCTGCTGATATTCGACGAGGTGATCTCCGGCTTCCGCGTCGCGCGCGGCGGCGCCGCGCAGCACTACGGGATCACGCCGGACCTGGCGACCTTCGGCAAGATCATCGGCGGCGGCATGCCCGTGGGCGCCTTCGGCGCCTCTGCCGCGATCATGAGCCGCCTGGCGCCCGATGGGGACACCTACCAGGCCGGCACGCTTTCCGGCAATCCGGTCGCGATGGCCGCCGGTATCGCCACGCTCGACATCCTCGAACGTGAATCGGCCTGGGAGCAGCTGGAGTCCCGCGGCGCGCGGCTCGAGCAGCTGCTCTCGCCCATCGTCGGCACCGCGCCCTTTCCCCTGCACCTGGTCCGCCTGGGGTCGCTGCTGTGGCTGTCGCTGCACGATGAGCCGACGCTGCGGCGCGCCGGCACGCTCACTCCCGAGGCGGCCGAGCGTTTCCGGAAGATCTTCCACGCGATGCTGGCGCGCGGCGTCTACATCGCACCCTCCGCGTACGAGGTCACCTTCGTGTCGCTGGCGCACTGCGAGGATGACCTGCAGCGCTTCGCGGCGGCGCTGGCCGAGTCCGTGGCCGTGGCTGCGGGCGCCTGAGACGATGAAACGCACCCGGCTGTTCCAGATCACGGTGCTGCTGCTGGTCGTCGTGGCCGCGGTGCAGGTCGGCTACTGGCTGTACGATCAGCATGTGCGCGGCGTGGAGAAGACCGCGGCTCTCACGAGGCTGTACGACCAGCAGGCCGCCGCCGCGCGGGCGCTGCTCGACGGCGGCGCGCCGCTGCAACGGGTCCAGGAGACGTTTCCGGACCTTGCGGTGAATGCGCAGAAGGTCGAACTCGCGCCGGAGCATCGGGCGGCGCTCCTTGCGGAGCAGCAGCACCGCCTCACCCAGTACCAGTGGGAGGGCGGGTTCTTTCTCTTCGCGCTGTGCGCCTGCATCGGAGTGATCTTCGCGGCGCTGCGCGCCGAGACGCGCGTCCTGAATGAACAGGAGCAGTTCCTCGCGCTGGTCTCGCACCAGTTCAAGACGCCGCTCGCGAGCCTGCAGCTGTCGGTGGAGACCATGAACCTGCGGCAGCTGCCCCCGGAGCGCTCCCGGGCGCTGCTGGAGCGGATGCTCTCGGATCTGACCCGCATGGAAACGATGGTCGGACAGATCCTCGACAGCTCGCGGCTCTCGCATGGCCGCTGGGATCTGAAGCGCGAGCCGGTGCTGCTCGATGCCACCGTGAACCGGGTGGTCAGCCAGTACCTGGAGCGCGCGCAGACCGACCACATCGCCATCGAATCGCAGGTGCCCGCGGATCTGCGGGTGCTGGCAGACCCCATCGCGGTGGATGTCGTGGTGCGCAACATCCTCGAGAACGCACTCGCCGCCGTGGCGCCGGTGGGCGGCGGCACGGTCACGCTCGCCGCCCGGGCCCAGGGCGAGGAAGTCGAGCTCGCCGTACGCGACAGCGGCATCGGGTTCCGGCCCGACGACCAGCCGCAGCTGTTCCGCAAGTTCTCGCGCCTGAATGCCGGCGCGGGCAGCAGCTACTACGGGACGGGCCTCGGCCTCTACATCGTGCAGCGGCTGATGCAGCTGACCGGCGGCCGCGTCAGCGCGAGCAGCGAGGGCCTCGGCCGGGGTGCCGAGTTCCGGCTCACCTGGCCTATGGCCGGGACACAGGCCGAGTCGCACGCATGAGCGAGCCGGTCTATCAGGTCCTGGTGGTCGAGGATGATCCGCACCTGGCGGCGGGTGTCGTCGAGAACCTGCGCGCCGAAGGCTTTCGGGTCGATACCGTGAGCGACGGGCGCCGGGCCGTGGAGTGGTTCGATACCCACCACTGCGATCTCATCGTGCTCGATGCGATGCTGCCGGGCCTGGACGGCTTTGCCGTGTGCCGGACGCTGCGCGAGCGCGGCACCAAGACGCCGGTGCTGTTCCTGACCGCTCTGGGGGAGGCGACCGACCGCATCCGCGGCCTCGAGGCCGGCGGCGATGACTATCTCGCCAAGCCCTTCCACCTGCAGGAATTCCTGCTGCGGGTGCGCGCGATCCTGCGCCGCTGGGAATGGTACCGGGCGAGCGCCCGCACCGCAGGGTCGGACGTCCTGAAGTTCGCCGGCAACGAAGTCGACTTCCGGGCCTTCCGCGGCCGCTCCTGGAACGGCGAGGAGCAGGAGCTGACCGAGAAGGAGGCGATGATCCTCAAGGTGCTCGCCGAGAAGCCCGGCGAGATCGTCTCGCGCGAGGACCTGCTGGAGAAGGTGTGGGGCTATGACGTGTTCCCCTCGACCCGCACCGTCGACAATTTCATACTGAAGCTGCGCAAGCGCTTCGAACGCGATCCGGCGAATCCGGTGCACTTCCTCACGGTGTGGGGCGTGGGTTATCGCTTCATCCCGGAGCCCGCGCCATGAGCGGGCCCGCCCTGCGCATCGGCACGCGCGCCTCGGCGCTCGCCCTGTGGCAGGCGAACCGGGTCGCGGCCCTGATCCGTGCGCAACCGGGCGCGCCGGCGGTCGAACTGGTGCACATCAGGACCGAGGGCGACCTGCGCACGGACATTCCCCTGTGGGCCGCGGGGGGGCGGGCGTTCTTCACCCGCGAGATCGACCGTGCGCAGCTCGCCGGCGAAGTCGACATCGCGGTGCATTCGCTCAAGGACCTCTCGACCCAGCTCGCGCCCGGGCTGCAACTCGCCGCGGTGCTCGAGCGCGAGGATCCGCGCGATGCCCTGCTCAGCCGGCACGGCGCGACGCTCCAGGATCTGCCGACCGGCGCGCGCGTAGGCACCAGCAGCCTGCGCCGGCGCGCGTTCCTCAGCCGCGCGCGCCCGGACCTCGAGCTGGAGGAACTGCGCGGCAACGTCCCCACGCGCGTCGAGCGGCTGCAGCAGGGCCGCTTCGATGCCATCGTGCTGGCCACCGCGGGCCTGAATCGCCTCGACCTCGCCGCGCACATCGCTGCGCGGATCGACCCCTCCGTCATGCCGCCGGCGGTGTCGCAGGGCGCCATCGGCGTGTGTGCGCGGGAGGGCGATGAGCCGGCCCTGCGGTGGCTGGCGGCGCTGGATCATGCCGCGACGCGCCTCGCGGTGACCGCCGAGCGCGCTCTGCTGCGGCGTATCGAGGGAGGATGCCAGGTGCCGCTCGGCGCGCTCGCGACGCCGGATGGCCCGCGCCTGAGACTCATCGCGAGCGTGTGCGCGCTGGATGGATCCCGCGCCATCGACTGCCGGGATGAGTCACCGCTCGGCGCATCGCCGCTCGCGCAGGCCACGGCCCTGGGGGTCCGGGTCGCGGAGCAGCTGCTCGCGCGGGGCGCGGCCGACATCATCGCCCAGCAACGCACACCCGCCCCCGGGGAGGCGCCGTGAAAGCCGTGGTCGTGACCCGCGATGAGCCGGCGGACGGTCCCTTGAGCCGCGAGCTGCGCGCGCTGGGATTGACGGTGCTCGGCTGGCCGGTCCTGAGCATCGCGCCAGCCGGCGATCCGGCGCCGCTCGAGGCGGCGCTGCGGCATCTGAAGGAATTCGACTGGCTCGTGTTCGCGAGCCAGCACGCCGTGGCCGAGGTCGTGCGCCGGGTGCCGGTGCCGCCGGCGTATCTGAACGTCGCGGCCGTCGGGTCGCGTACGGCGCAGGCGCTGTCCGCGGCCGGCTGGCCGGTGGCGCTGACACCGGATGTCGAGACCGCTGAAGGGTTGGTGAAGGCGCTGATCTCGCGGCTCACGCCGGGCGCGCGGGTGCTGCTGCCGGCCGGATCACGATCCCTGCCGACCCTGCGCGAGGGCTTGAGCGCCGCGGGTGCCGCCGTCACGCAGGTCGAGGCCTATGCCACGCATGCCGGCAGCCTCGATGTCCCGGCCTGCCGGGACTGGGTGCAGCGGCGCGGCATCGGCGCCGTCACCTTCACGAGCCCCTCGGCCGTCGAAGAGCTGGACCGGGCGCTGGGCCACGAGACCTTCGATGAACTGCTCGATTCGGCCAGCGCGATCACGCTGGGCACGACCACGGGCCGGCGGCTCGCGTCGCGGGGTTTTGCGAGCGTGCTCGCGAGTCCCGCCACGCTCGCCGGACTCGCCCACACCACCTGTCGACTGATGCATGCGAGGGCATGAATGGCATTTCCAACCACAAGACCGCGCCGCCTGCGGCAGAACGACACCTGGCGGGCGATGGTGCGCGAGACGGAGCTGAATGTCGGGGACTTCGTCTATCCGATGTTCATCGTACCCGGCACGAAGGTGCGCCATCCGGTATCCAGCATGCCGGGGGTGTCGCAGTTCTCGGTCGATGAAATCATCCTCGAGGCCCGCAGGATCGAACAGACCGGGGTGCGCGCCCTGATCCTCTTCAGTGCGCCCGATCACAAGGATGCGCAGGCCTCCGCGTTCCTCGACCCGCAGGGCCTCGTGCCGCGCGCCGTGGCGGGCATCAAGTCGGCCTGCCCGAAGCTGCTCGTGTGGACCGATGTGTGCCTGTGCAGCGCCACCGATCACGGGCATTGCGGGCATGTACTGCCCAACGGCGCCATCGACAACGATTCTTCGATCGCGACCCTCGCCAGGGTGGCGCTGAATCATGCGCGCGCCGGCGCCGATGCCGTCGCCCCCAGCGACATGATGGACGGGCGAGTGGGCGCGATCCGCCAGCTGCTCGATGCCAATGGTTTTTCGAACACGCCGGTGGTGTCCTACGCCGCGAAATACGCCTCGGCCTTCTATGGACCGTTCCGCGAGGCGGCCGACTCCGCACCCGCGTTCGGGGACCGGCGCTCCTACCAGATGGATCCGGCCAATGCGCGCGAGGCCGTGCGCGAAGTGGTGCAGGACGTGGGCGAGGGCGCCGACATGGTCATGGTGAAGCCGGCCGGTCCCTACCTCGACATCATCCGCCGCGTGCGCCTGGCCGTGACCGTTCCGGTCGCGGCCTACCAGGTCTCGGGCGAATACAGCCTGCTCAAGGCGGGCGCCGAGCGCGGCTGGATCGACGAGCGCGCCGCGGCGCTCGAGTCCCTCGTCGGCATCAAGCGCGCCGGCGCGGATCTCATCCTGTCCTATTTCGCGCCGCAGATTTCGGCGTGGCTGGCGTAACTCCCATGAGCGACACCGAATCAGTCTTCATCAGGGCCTGCCGCCGCGAGGCGGTGCCGTACACCCCGGTGTGGGTGATGCGCCAGGCGGGCCGCTATCTTCCCGAATACCGCGAGCTGCGCTCGAAAGTGGACTTCGTCACGCTGACGCGCAGCGCGGAGCTCGCCGCCGAAGTCACGCTGCAGCCGGTGCGGCGTTTCCCCCTGGATGCCGCGATCCTGTTCAGCGACATCATGACCCCGCTGCAGGGCATGGGCATTGCGCTGACCTTCGAGCCCGGACCGGTGGTGGCCACCCCGATCCGCACCCTGGAACAGGTGCAGGC
>DATJPN010000234.1:0-3335 GCA_035506335.1 Steroidobacteraceae bacterium
GAAGCGGGCAGCCGTCTCTCGATGCCCGGCGAATCGGCGGAAGCGCCTTCCTCGGAAACGGCCCAGTCGCCGAAAACGAGGATCATGGCGGCGAACAGCAGCGCAAGCGATACGGCCAACCGTTTGATCATTCGACCCCACCTCATTATCGATAAGAAGCCGATAGCACTATCGACCCCCCTTATCAATTACTATAGCAGTTTTTCTTTTGGGATGAAATGCCTTCCGCACCTCATCCGTGTTGCCCGGCGCGATCATATAATGCAACTCGGCCCCCCGTTCAAGCGGCCAATCGTGCCGTGTCGGGATCCGCCCCGCCGCCCTGCTTCCGCACGAGCCCGGCGTAGTAGGGGCAGGTCGCCATGAGTTCCGCGTGCGTGCCGGACGTCTCGATCCGGCCGTCTCGGATCACGATGATGCGGTCGGCGTTCACCAGGGTGTGCAGGCGGTGCGCGATGACGATGCTGGTGCGTCCCTGCATCAGGCAGGCCAGCGCGGCCTGCACGGATGCCTCGGCTTCCACGTCCAGAGCCGAGGTCGCCTCGTCCAGGATCAGGATCGGGGAATCCCGCAAGAGCGCCCGGGCGATGCAGAGCCGCTGCCGCTGCCCGACCGACAGGAGCGCCCCGCCTTCGCCCACCGCCGAGTTATACATGCGCGGCAGCCTGGCAATGAACTCGTGCGCGTTGGCCGCCTCCGCGGCGGCCTGGATCTCGGCCATGGTCGCATCCGGTCGGCCGTAGGCGATGTTGTTCCGGACCGTGTCGTTGAACAGCACGTGCTCCTGCAGCACGCAGGCCATGCTGCTGCGCAGCGAGTCCTTGCGGAGGGTGCGAATGTCGACGCCGTCGACGTAGATCGTGCCCTGCGCCGGATCGAAAAACCGCTGCAGCAGCGAAATGATGGTGGTCTTGCCCGCGCCGCTCGGCCCCACGAAAGCCACGGTCTCCCCGGCCGCGATGTCGAGGTCGAAATTCTTCAGCACCGGGTTCGCGTCGGTGTAGCCGAAATGCACGTTCTCGAAGCGCACCCGGCCGTCGACCGCCTTGATCCGTCTCGCGTTCGGACGGTCCTTCAGCGGGTCGGGCGTGTCCATGATTTCGAAGATGGAACCCAGGAAGACCGAGGTCTTCTTCAAGGTCTGGTAGGTCGCGGTCAGCGCCTGCACCGGCCCGTAGAGGCCGCCGGTGTAGCCGATGAAGGCCACCACCGTCCCGATCGTCACCTCGCCTCGGATCACGAGGTAGCCGCCCACCAGGGCGGTCGCCAGCCGGCCGAATTTGACGATCAGCCCGCTCGCCGAGCCGAACGAGGTGTCGCGCCGCACGCCCTTCATCACGATCCGGTTGGTCCGGTCCACGTTTTCCACGAACCAGCGCCCCTCGGCCGCTTCCTTGCTGAAGCTCTTGACGAGCGTGATGCCGGCCAGCGCCTCGTTGAAGCGCGCGAAGATCCGGGTCCAGGCAGACAGCAGCTTCTGCTCGCGCTCCTGCTGCTCGATGGCGGCCCAGGTGCCGAGAATCGTGGGCAGCGGCGCGAAGGCCAATGCCAGCAGGAAGAGCCGCCAATCGAGATAGTACATGCTCACGAGCGAGATCGCGAGATAGATGAAGTTCGGCAGGATCTTGGTCGTTTCGGAGAAGGCCGCCATGGCGCCGTCGATCGCTCGGTTCATCTGGGTGATCAGGCCGCCGACGCTCCTTTTCCGGAAGTAGAGGATCGGCAGTGAGAACAGGCGATCCACCAGCGATTTCTGAATGTTGAACTGGACCGTGATGCGCGCGCGCCACGTGAGCCAGTTCAGGAACGCGCACACGGCCTGGTGCGCCACGCCGAGGGCGACCAACCCGGCAGCCGCGAGCGTGAACTGGTGATAGGGGTTTTCAAGCCCAAGCGAATCAAAGAGCACCTTCATCAGCAGGGGCTCTATGGCCTCGACCGCCGAGATCATGGCGGTCAGCAGGACGACGAGGACGATAGACAGGCGACAGGAACTTAAGAAGGGCACCGTCCGCTTGGCCGATGTGAGCAGGCTCATTTTCGGGCGATTGTTTTCTCGGTCTTCAAGGTTCAAAACTCCGAGACTCTCCTTTCGTCTGAAATGGGCCGCAACCGGCACAGGCAAATCCGGTATACGTGCAAAGTTGTATGAAAAAATACAACTTTCAGGGGTGACCTACGGGGTAGCATACAGGCAGGAATACATGTGGTCAAGCATTTAAGTACATAAAAATGGGTATGAAACTATACACAATACCCATTTCCGCCTGCCCGCGGCCATGGTTATGAATGGATGTCTGGAGGTGGAGCGGTCAGCCGGATCCCGACTCTCTTGACCCGGCATCGGAGGCGCACCCTGCCATGAAAGATGTCCTCGTCCTGATCAACCGACGGGCTCGCAAAGGCGCCGTCGACCCCGATGCGCTCGCGCGCGCATTCCGCCGTCGCGGCGGAAGGGCGCACATCCATTTCCCGGAAAGCCCGGAACGCGTGCGGGAGATCATCTCGGCGCAGGCGCAGGGCGTCCGCGCGGTGGTGATCGGCGGAGGGGACGGGAGCCTCAATGCCGCGGTCGAGCCGGTCATCGCCGCGGGGGTGCCGATGGGGATCCTGCCGCTCGGGACGGCCAACGATCTCGCCCGGACGCTCGGCATCCCCACCGATCTGGATTCCGCGGTCGCAATCGTCATGCGCGGCCACGCGCACCGGGTCGACGTCGGGCGCGTCAACGGCAACCTCTTCCTGAACGCCGCGCACCTGGGGCTGGGAAGCCGCATCGCGGCAAACCTCCGGCTCCGGGCGAAATCGACCTGGGGGGTACCCGCGTACGTCGGCGGGTCTGGGGGGCGGTGCGCCGCAACCGGCCGTTCCGCGCCGAGATCGTCACCCGCTCGGCGCGCGTGAAGGTGAGCACGATCGAGGTCGCCGTGGGCAACGGCCCGCGCTACGGGGGCGGCATGCGGATGCAGGACGCCGCCCTCGACGACCACCTGCTGCACGTGTACAGCCTGCGCCCGATGCGCGTGCGCGAGATGATCCCGGTTCTCGTTCGCCTGCGGCGCGGGAGCTACGCCGACCACGACAAGGTCGACGTGCTTGCGGCCGAGTGGCTGGAGCTGCGCACCAGCCGGCCGCACTGGATCACGGTCGACGGCGAACTCCGCACACGGACCCCGGCGCAGTTCCGGGTGCTGCGCGCGGCGCTGCAGGTCCTGGCGCCGCCCGTTGAAACGGGCGGGGAGGAATGAACCGATGAACCGCGGAGACCCGACCCGCGAACCCGCGTCCGGCCAGCCCCCCCCGGCGGCCAGCTGGCAGCTGCGCCTCGAGCAGAA
>DATJPN010000235.1:0-2549 GCA_035506335.1 Steroidobacteraceae bacterium
GGCCGACGCCCGGGCCGAAGGGATCGAAATCGTCTACCAGGACCTGGCGCTCTGCGACAACCTCACCGCGGCGGCGAATGTCTATCTCGGTCGTGAGCTCACGATGGGTCTCGGCGCGTTCCGTGTCCTGAATTACCGGGCCATGTACCAGCGGGCAGCGGAGCTGTTCGCCGAGCTGAAATCGGAAACGAGGCCACGGGACCTGGTGCACAGGATGTCCGGCGGCCAGCGCCAAGCCGTCGCGATTGCCAGGACGCGGCTCTCGGAGCCCAAGATCCTGCTGATGGACGAACCGACAGCGGCAATCAGCGTGCGACAGGTTGCCGAGGTGCTCCACCTCATTCGAAGGCTGCGCGACCACGACATCGCCATCGTGCTGATCAGCCATAGGATGCCCGACGTGTTTGCGGTGTCAGACAGAATTGTCGTGCTGAGGCGGGGCGAGAAGGTGGCCGACAAGGCCATCTCGAAAAGCTCGCCCGAAGAGGTGACGGGTCTCATCACCGGCGCCATCGAGTCCGCCTGACAGGTTCGCGGGCAATGACATGAGAAGCAAGAAGACATGGCTGTGACTCTCGAGGAATCCATTCAGAAGCAGGTGCACGGCAACCTGCTCAGCTGGCTCGCCGGTCGACAGACATTCTGGGTGTCGGTCGCCGCGGTGCTCGCCTTCGTCATCCTGTCGCTGTCCAGCAATGTCTTCGCGACGCAGCAGAACCTGTTCAACGTCACCCGCAACTTCGCCTTCGTCGCGATCATCGCGCTCGGCATGACCGCGACCATCATCACCGGCGGCATCGATCTCTCGGTCGGCGCGGTGCTGGCGCTCTCCGGCATGGTCATCGGCATGTCGATGAACACCGGCACACCCTTCTGGCTGGCAGTCCTCCTTGCGCTCGGTGTCTCCCTGCTGGTCGGCGCCTTCAACGGCGCGATGATCGCGTACGTCGGCATGCCGCCCTTTGTGGTGACCCTTGGCATGCTATCGATCGCCCGGAGTCTCGCGATGGTCCTGTCCAACAACCGGATGGTCTATGAATTCGGCCCCGACCAGGCTCAGCTGCTGACGCTCGGCGGTGGGTTCGTCAACGTGGGATTTCCGTTCCTGAACCCCATCCGGGTGCCGAATCCGGTCCTGTTCCTGGTCGTGATGTCCCTGGTCACCGGCTTTGCGTTCCGATGGACGAAATGGGGTCGCCACCTCTTCGCCATCGGCGGCAACGAGGAGGCGGCGAACCTGACCGGCGTGCCGGTCCGTCAAATGAAGCTGAGCGTGTACATGTTCTGCAGCCTCTGTGCCGGCATGGCGGGGATTCTCGAGGTCGGCTGGCTCGGCACGATCACTACCAGCCTCGGTCAGGGGATGGAGCTGACAGTCATTGCGGCATCGGTGATCGGCGGTGCGAATCTAACAGGGGGCGTCGGTACGGCGTTCGGCGCGGTGGTGGGCGCCGCCTTGATCGAGGTGATCCGGAACAGTCTGATCCTGCTGGGTATCAGCACGTTCTGGCAGGGGACCTTCGTCGGCAGCTTCATCATCATCGCGGTGCTGTTCGATCGGCTGCGGACGAGGACTGCCAACGGCTGACGCCTAGCCCGCATTATTCGCGAATACGACTCGCGAGCAATGCGGGCTTAGCAAAGGCCTTTGTAGTTGTTGACCCGGGACGCACCAAGCCTCCCGGGGGCGTCCCTGGATTGTACCCATTCCGCGGGATGCGGGACCGGCACCCACTGGACCTACCACCATGCGTTACCGCGCCGCGGGAATGGCCACTGGAAAGTTAGCCCGGATTATTTACGGATTTTTTGTGAATAATCCGAGCTAGTCGGGACGATCCATGACGCACCCACGTCGAGCTTGAGCGGACGATGGAGAGCGGATACCGAATCGAGCGGGACTCGATGGGTGAGGTGCGGGTACCGGCGGGGGCGCTGTGGGGCGCCCAGACCCAGCGCTCGCTGGAGAATTTCCGGATCTCCGGCGAGCGCCTGCCGCCGGAGCTGATCCGCGCCCTGGCCCTGGTAAAGCGGGCTGCGGCCACCGTCAACGGCGCCCTCGGGGAGCTGGATGCTCGCAAGGCCGAGGCCATCGTGCGCGCCGCCGACGAGGTGATCGAGGGGCAGCACGCCGATCAGTTTCCCCTGGTGGTGTGGCAGACCGGTTCCGGCACCCAGACCAACATGAACCTGAACGAGGTGCTGGCCAACCGCGCCTCGGAGCTGCTGGGGGGCGGGCGGGGAGTGGCCCGCCGGGTGCATTCCAACGACGACGTCAATCGGGGACAATCGTCCAACGACGTGTTTCCCACGGCGATGAGCGTCGCCGCGGCCGAAGCCATCGAGGGCCGGTTGAAACCGGCGCTGCGTGCGCTGCGGGAGACGCTGGCGGGCAAGTCGCACGCCTTCATGGGCATCGTCAAGATCGGCCGGACGCACCTGCAGGACGCCACGCCGCTCACGCTGGGCCAGGAGATCTCGGGCTGGGCGGCCCAGCTGGATCACGCCGTGGCCCATATCGAAGCGGCGCTCCCCCACCTGTGCGAGCT
>DATJPN010000236.1:0-8946 GCA_035506335.1 Steroidobacteraceae bacterium
GGCCGGCGGATCAGCGCGTTGTGCGCCTGCCAGCGCTGCGCCTCGTCCATCTCGACCAGGAACCGGACCTCACCGCTGATCAGCTGCGCCACCGGCAGCCCGTCGCGATACAGCACGCGATTGGCGCTCAACGCCGGCACGCGCGGCCCGGGGGTCAGCACGCCGGTGAGATTGAGCGGGTCGACCGCCGAGAGGGACACATCCTGCCCGCTCGCGGGCCTGCGCCGGATCTCGCGCAGCGCGCCCACCGCTTCGGTGAGCGCGAACTGCTCACCGGACAGACCGCCGATGAATCGTCCGCCGCGGATCTCGCCGCGGGCTTCCAGGCGCCGCAGACACCCCACGAGTTCGCGCCAGGGCGGCAGCCAGGCCGCCTCGGCCCGCAGCAACTGCCAGCACACCACGCCCCAGCGTTTCAGCAACGTGCGCACGACATGCTCGACGGCGGCCTCGCGCGTGGCCGGGGTCACCCGGTGCACCCACGACCAGCGCCCGGAATCAGCCATGCCGAACAGCGACACGCGCCGACGGGTGCGCACGGCGGCGCCGCGCCGGCGATCGGCAGGCAGCAGCAGCGCCCGCAACCCCGCGAAGCTGTCGGAATTCACCAATCCGAGCGCGACCAGCTCGGCCAGCGCCTCCTCGACCTGCACGGGCAGCAGCCGCGTCGCGTCCACCAACTCGTCGAAGAAACTCGCCCCTTGTCCCTGCAGGATCCCGGCCACTGCGGCAGCGCCGGATCCGGGTCGCGCCTCGGGCGCATCCCCCGCCAGGGCTGACCAGGATTTCAGGTTCCGCCGCGCCAGCAGGCAGATCGGCGTCGCCCGCACGGGCGCCGCGGCGCGCGCCGCATCGGACTCCCGGAGCGGCTCGCTGATCCGCGCCCAGACGTAACGCCCGGCGAGGCAATGCTCGTCGAGCCACGCCGGCTCATAGCCGTTGATCCGCGCCGGCAGCACCTCGGCCTCCCAGGCCCCGGCCGCGACCTCGACGCCCTCCAGCTGGTCGAGCACCGCCGGCATCGCATCCGGCCCCTGCATGCGCGCGCCCGGCGTCACCCGCTGCCAGTCGAAGAGGAATCTCAGGAAATCGCGCACGGCCACCGGCTCGATCTGTTCACGCAGGCTGCGAACCGTGTAGCGATGGATGCGCGCGAGCAGCCGCCGTTCGCACCACTCATCCTGCGTCGTCGCGTTGCTGAAACGGCCGCGCATCACCACGCCCTGGGTCTGCAACCGGACGAGCGCCGCCTCGACCCGGTGCAACGGCACCTGCGGCAGGCTCGCGGCCAGGGCCTGCGCGGTCACCGGCCCGAGTCCCTCGAGCCGGCCGTGCAGGATCGCCGCCAGCGCCTCCTCGGGCGGTGGCCCGTCCGCAGGCTCCGCGGCCGACAGCGCCGCGGCGAGCTGCCCCTGCCGTTCGCTCGCGACCCACAGGCGGGCCTCGCCGATCTGCATCTGCAGCGCGCGCGATTGCGCGGCGAGGATGCCGATGAGGGACTTCCACACGGGGTGTTCGGCCACCTCCTGCGCCGTGAGAAAGCCCATCCAGTTGAGCGCATCGTGCAGCTCATCCGCGTCCTGCGCGTCCGGCCAGGCTTCCGCGCGCACGGTCGCGATGGCCGCCGGATCCAGCCGCCCGATGTCCGCGGCCGTGTCCGGATCGAGCCAGCGCCGGCTGAGCACCGCCTGGGTCCGTCGCTCCTCGAGGGGCGCATCGTCCAGGAACGCATAGGGCCGGGCCGACAGCACCTCGAGCGCCAGCGGCGAGGGTTCGGCGAGATCCCGCGCCACCACCTCGAGCGTGCCCGCCTCGATGCGTCGCAGGATCGCGAGCCACCCCTCGGCGTCCATGGCTTCGCCCCGGCAGTCCGCGATGGCCTGGTTGACCAGCGGGTGATCGGGGATCTGGATTTCGCCGGGCAGATTCTCGGCGCAGGCCACCTGGTCCGGAAACACCGCGGCCAGCAGATCCTCGGCGTTCATGCGCGCCAGCGGCGGCGGCACCCTGCGGCCGTTGCGCATCCGCGGCAGCGCCAGGGCGATGGCCGCCGCCCAGCGCCAGCGGGTCACGAACATCGGCGCCGCGCACAGCGCCTGCGTGAGGATGTGCAGGGCCGTATTCGAATGCAGGTAGTGCGCGACCTCGGCGAGCTCGAAACTGTGCGCGGTGGTCAGCGACAGGATCAGGGCGTCCTCGGTCGCCGCCGCCTGCAACTCGAAATTGAACTGCCGGCAGAACCGCTTGCGCAGCGCGAGACCCCAGGCGCGGTTGACCCGGCTGCCGAACGGCGCGTGCAGCAGCAGCTGCATGCCGCCGGCCTCGTCGAAGAAGCGCTCGAGCACCACGGTATCGTGGGTGGGGAGGCATCCCAGAGCCGCGTGGGCGGCCGCGAGGTACTCGATCAGTTGATCGGCGGCCGGCTCCGTGATGCCGGCCGCCTGCAGCAGCCACGGCTTGGCCGTGAGGCCCAGCCGCGCCGCGACGCCCGCGCGCAGCGCGGAGACGGCCGCCGAGAGCTCCGGGGTGCGCCCGGGCGCCTCACCGAGCCAGAACGGGATGGTCGGCGGCTGGCCCTTGGCGTCCTCGACCCGCACCGAGCCGCGTTCGACGCGCAGGATGCGGTAGGAGGCATTGCCCAGCTGGAAGATGTCCCCGGCACTGCTTTCGATGGCGAAGTCCTCATTCACGCTGCCGACCAGCAGCGCCTCGGGCTCCAGCAGCACCTGGTAATCGGCCGTGTCGGGAATGGCGCCGCCGCTGGTGAGGGCCGTGAGGCGGGTGCCGCGGCGCGCACGCAGCCGGTGATTGACGGCATCGTGGTGCAGCAGCGCACCACGGCGACCGCGGCGGGTGCTGAAGCCCTCGCCGAGCATCCGCACCACCGCGTCGAAGTCGCTCCGCGCCAGGCGCGCGAACGGCTGTGCGCGCCTCACCAGATCGTACAGCTCGGACTCCCCGTACTCGCGACAGGCGACTTCGGCGGCGATCTGCTGCGCGAGGACGTCGAGCGTGCCGTCCGGCACGCGCAGCACGTCCAGTTCTCCGGCGCGCACCGCCAGCAGCAGCGCGGCGCACTCCACGAGGTCGTCACGCGACAGCGGGAACAGCCGGCCCTTGCTCACCCCGCCGACGGCGTGGCCGGATCGGCCGACGCGCTGCAGGAAGGCGTTGATCGAACGCGGCGAGCCGATCTGGCACACCAGGTCCACATCGCCGATGTCGATGCCCAGCTCCAGCGAGGCGGTGGCCACGAGCACCGCGAGTTCGCCGTTGCGCAGGCGCTGCTCGGCGAGGTGGCGCTTCTCCCGGGCCATGCTGCCGTGGTGGGCCATCACCCGCTCGGGCCCCAGGCGCAGCGACAGTTGCCGCGCCAGCCGCTCGCTCATGCGCCGCGTGTTGACGAACACCAGCGTCGTGCGATGTTCCGCGACGAGCGCCGCGAGCCGGTCGTACACCAGCGTCCAGGCGTCCCCCGACATCACCGCCTCGAGCGGCACCGCCGTCAGTTCCAGCTGCAGGTCCCGCGGGCGGGCGTGGCCGGCGTCCACCACCACGCAGTCCGGGTCGTCGCCGATCAGGAACCGCGCCACCGCCCCGATCGGCGTCTGCGTGGCGGACAAGCCGATCCGGGTCAGCTTTCCCGAAAGCGCCGCGAGCCGCTCGAGCGAGAGCGCGAGATGGGCGCCGCGCTTGTTGCCCGCCAGCGCGTGGATCTCATCGACGATGACGGTGCGGGTCGTGCCGAGCATTTGTCGGCCCGACTTCGACCCGAGCAGGATGTACAGCGACTCGGGAGTCGTCACGATGATGTGCGGCGCCTGTCGGCGCATCCGCGCGCGCTGCGCCGGGGAGGTGTCCCCGGTGCGCACCATCGTGCGGATCTCGACATCCGCGAGGCCGAGCCGGGCCAGCTCGGCGCGGATACCGGCGAGGGGCACCGCGAGGTTGCTGTCGATGTCGTTGGACAGCGCCTTCAGCGGCGACACGTAGACGATGCGGGTCTCATCCGGAAGGGTGCCGGCCTGGGCCTCCCGCACCAGATCATCCAGTGCGGCGAGGAAGGCCGAAAGTGTCTTGCCGGAACCGGTGGGAGCTGCGACCAGCACGTTGCGGCCGGCCTGGATGGCCGGCCAGGCCTGCTGCTGCGCGGGCGTCGGCGCCGCAAATCGGCCGCGGAACCAGGCGGCGACAGCCGGGTGAAAGCCATCCAGGGCGTTCATGGACCTCTCCTCTTCATCGGCGATCGCGCTGGCGCGGGCACCGGGCCTTCGTTAACGTTAACGAATCGCCTCGGCCAACGGTAATTGTCGGGACATCGGCATTGCGCACCGCGATCATCGAAAAATGACTTCCTGGCCCCTTCCCGGGATCGGGCCGCGCCGCGCGGCCTTCGGTATCGCCGTCGCCCTCATTCTGGGGGCCGCGGCGCTGGCTTGGCATCAGCATCTGCACCGGCTCGAAGTCGCCCTGGTCCGTGCGGACCCGGACCAGGCGGACACCGATCCGGCGCTGGTCCGCTTCGCCATGGACCGCGCGCCGGCGGTGTACCGCAGGCACTGCGCTGGCTGTCACGGCGCTGACCTGCGCGGCAATCACGCCCTGGGCGCCCCGGATCTGGCCGACGCCTACTGGCTGTTCGGACTCGGGGACCTGCCGGATATCGAGAACACATTGTATTACGGCATCCGCTCCGGGCATCCGAAGGCCCACAATATCACCGACATGCCCGCGCTCGGGCGCATCGGCCAGCTGTCGGCGACCGAGATCCTGGACGTCGTCGAATACGTGTACGCGCTCAGCCATCCCGATGCGAATCCGGAGGCCGTGCGCCGCGGACGGGCGATCTTCATGGACAAGGGCAGCTGCTACGACTGTCACGGACAGGACGGCAGCGGCAATGTCGACTACGGCGCCCCGGACCTGACCGGACGGTCCGGCTGGCTCTATGCGGGGGATCGCCAGACGCTTTTCCAGTCCATCTATGACGGGCGTCATGGCCTGTGTCCGGCCTGGGGTTCGACGCTGACCGCGCTGCAGATCCGGGAACTGTCCGTATTCCTCTACACCACGGCGCGGCGCGCGGCGCACGCCCCTGCCGGAGCGAGCTGATGTCGATGAACCGCACTGCATCCGTACCGCCCGGTTCGGCCCTGGACTTCACCCGGGTCAACACCCGCCGCTCGCTGGTGCTGCTGGCGATCGGCGCCGCGTTCGGTATCGGCATCGCAGGCTTCGGCCTGTTCACGGCCAAGGGCACCCGGATCCACGGGGTGCCGCCGGAGGACATCGCCCTGGTCAACCAGCGGCCGATCCTGCGCAGCGACTTCGTCACGCAGGTCCAGACCCAGTACTCCGTGCGCTTCGCCGATGCGACCCCGGAGCAGCGCCGCAAGGTGCTGGATGACATGATCGACGAGGAGATGCTGGTGCAGCGGGGCCTGGAGGTGGACCTGCCGAGCTTCGATCCGGACGTGCGCTCGGCCCTCGTGGCGGGCGTCGAACTGCAGCTGTTCGCCGACGTGCTGGCGCAACGGCCCACCGAAGCGGAACTGCAGGCCTGGTACGACACGCATCGCGCGACGTACGTCCGCGACGGCGTCATGCAGATGCGCGACCTGCTGGCCGCGGTCGGTCCGCAGCGCCCGCCGGCCGAGGCGCAGCGCGCCGCGGCGGCAGCGGTGACCGCGCTGCGGCACGGTGCGGCGCTCGACCCGGTGATGCAGCAGTTCAATCTGGTCGATTCGCGGCGGCTGCTGGACTCGGGCCACGTGGACACCGGCGACGTATTCGACTTCGCGGCACGCGCGCGGCTGGATCCGGCCGTGTTTGCCGCCGCCCGGGTCCTCGGCACCGGCCAGATCAGCGATCCGGTGCCCGCGGCCGACGGCGTGCACGTCGTGGTGATGGTGAGGCGGGTCGCGCCCGCACAGCGCAGCTTCGCCGAGGTGAGCAACGAGGTGTGGCGCGATGTCACCGAGGAGGCCAAGCGGCGGGTGCGCGCCAACAACCTGCGCTACCTGCGCAGCAAGGCCGACATCCAGGTCGCGTCGCCGTGAGACGCGCCACGGCCGGACTGCGGCGCGGCGGCCTGTTGGCCCTGCTGTGCCTGCTCGCGGGCCCGGCCTTCGCGCACACCAAGAGCGAGACCCACACGGTATGGCAGATCGTCGGCCGGACCGTGCACCTGACCTTCACCATGCCGATCATCGAAGCCAATCGCCTGGCCGTGAACGGCGTGATCCCGCCGCCGAACGCCCGCGTCAGCGAGTACCTGACGGCGCACCTGGCGGTCACCTCGAAAGGCGGCCGCTGTCCGCCGAGCGGGCCGGCGCAGGCGCAGGCCGCCACGGACCAGTTCCGGCGGTTCGAAATGACCTTTCAGTGCCCCTCGACGGAAGGGCTGGTGCTGCACTCCTCGGCGTTCTTCGCGCTCGTGCCCTCCCACGTCACCTTCGCGCAGATCGAAACCGACAAGGGGGACTTCATCGAGCAGCTGTTCAGCCGCGATGCCCAGGATGTGGCCGCCTCGGCGAGCGCCGGCGGGGAACTCGCCAGCGCCAGCTTCTTCAGGTACGTGCAGCTGGGGATCATGCACATCTTCACCGGCGTGGATCACATGTCCTTCCTGCTCGGACTGGTGCTGATTTCACGTCGGGTGCGCGACCTCGCCTTCGTGGTCACGGGCTTCACGCTCGGCCACAGCGCCACCCTGGCGCTCGCGGTCACGGGCATCATCCGGCCGCACGCCGAATTCATCGACGCCCTCGTGGCCCTGACCATCGCGGTCATCGGCGCGGAGAACATCGCCGTGGCGACCCATCGGCCCGGCGTCGTGGCACTCGGCCTGGGCGGCCTGTTGCTGGCCATGGCGGCTGCGCGGCTGCAGGGCATCGGCCTGCTGCCCGCGACGCTGCTGCTCGGGGCCGCGATGTTCTGCTGCTGCTATCTGCTGATCTCGGGCCAGCTGCGGGATTCGGGCCGGCTGCGGCTGGTCGTCACCCTCGTGTTCGGCCTCATCCACGGCTTCGGCTTCGCCTCGGATCTGCTGGAGATGCGACTGCCGGCCGGACGCCTCGCCGAGTTGCTCGTGGGCTTCAACCTGGGCGTCGAGGTCGGCCAGCTGACACTGGTGCTGGTCGCCCTCGCCGCGGTGCGACTGCTGATGAAGGTACGCCTGGCGCTGCCGCGGCCGATCGTGGTCGAGACCCTGTCCGCGGCCCTCGTGGGCCTGGGCATGTTCTGGTTCATCAGCCGCAGCTTCGCCTAGCGGCGGCCTTCATTCCGCCCGCACGGTGTTGAACTGCAGCGTGGGGGGTTCATTGGTGAAGTTCGCGACGTCCGCCATCACCGCCCCCGCATGCGGCGCGAACGCCGCCTGGAAGGCCTCCATCGACTCGAAACTCAACACCGTGATGACAGCGAACTCCGGAGCCGACCCCGGGGCGCCGCCGGCGGTGCCCTGCTGCACCAGCGCGCCCTTGAGCGCCCCGCCGAGCAGCTTGCGGATCAGGGGAATGTGCGTATCCAGGTAGTAGTTCATGTTGAACTGGAGGGTCCCGGTGTTGCGGTAGAGGACGTTGACGGTGATCACGTTGACTCCTTGGCGTGGCTGTTTCGGTGTTGTGTCATGGACGAGGGCCCGGATCGCGGCCCGCGAAATCGAGTATCAGGCGCGCCAGGCCCTCATAGTCGCCGCCGAAGTGATGGCCGCCGGACAGCTCGACGATGCCGGGGCCCGCCGGCAGGTCCGCGCACAGCGAATCCTTGTCTCCGGCGCCGAACACGCACAGGGTGCGCTCGCGCGGCAGCTTCTGGAACTCCGGCAGGATCGGCACGCCCGCGACCGGCCCCACCCAGTTCGCAAGGTGGAACTCGAAGGAAGCCTTGCGACCCAGGCCGAGCAGCGACGTCGTCAGGATCATGCGGCGAGTGCCCTCGGGCAGCCGGTTCACGGCAAACGGCAGCACGTCGGCGCCCTGCGAATACCCGACGAGCAGCGCGCGATGCCGGTTCCAGGCGGTGGCATAGTAGCGCAGCGCGCGATCCAGATCGCCGGCCAGGCCCTCCGGCGTACGTGCGCTCCAGAAGTATCGCAGCGTATCCCAGCCGACCACGGGTACGCCGCGCCCGGCCAGCGACCGGGCGATCTGCTTGTCGATTCCGGCCCAGCCGCCGTCCCCGGAGAGCAGCACGGCGAACACATCATCATGGCCGGTGCCCGTCGCCGGCACCGCCTCGAGCGGCAGGTCCCGCAGGGTCAGCGGCACGACCGGTTCGGCGGTGCGCGCACCGGCGGCCACGATGTCCACGGCGGCATGCAGCTGCGCGGACCACTGGTGCGGGTCCGCGAAGTCGTGCTCGACGCCCGGCAGCAGCGATATCTGCGCGTTGTGGATGGCGTGGACGAAGGCTGCCGCCGCGGCGGCGGGGCAGACGCTGTCGGCCTCGCCGTGCAGATCCACCCAGCGCAGCGCGAGCTTCGGATCCGGCAGCAGCGTCAGTCCCTGGCCGTCGGCCCGGCGCACGAAGTGCACCGACTCGCCCCGGCACAGCGGCTTCGGGGTTTCGTAGTCCGGGGTGAATCCCAGGGTCAGGATGCCGGCGAACAGGCCGGGGGACGCCTGGGCCGCCGTGGCATAGGCGAGCGTGGCCCCGGCGGAGTAGCCGGCCAGGACCGGGGTGATGTACGCCGGCAGCCGGTAATAGGCCTGCACGTAGTGGCTCAGATTCTCGAGGTCACCGTCGGGAAAGAAGCACGGGCTCTTCTCGCGGGTGAAGCTGGCAAGCAGCGCGGGCTCGTCAATACCCAGGACCAGGGCCCCGTGGCGCTGCAGGGCTTGCGCGATCCGGTCGGTATCCGACTGCCATCCTCCATCTCCGGAGAGCAACAGGACGACATCCTGCACGGAGCCGGCCGGATGGTAGACGGTCACGGCCTCGAAG
>DATJPN010000237.1:0-2513 GCA_035506335.1 Steroidobacteraceae bacterium
GCGACGGCTCCCCGCCGCCCTCCGCCACCAGCCCGCAACCCGCCGCCTGAACCGCTCCCGCTATCACCGGCGCGCCATCAAATAGCCGGCTCCGCCGGCGCTGCCGCGCGCCAGTCCCGTCTCACAAGTTTCCTCACAGGACTGGTCATGACACTCTCCTGCGACCCAGTTCTGATCTGATCCACATACGGCCATGCCCGGGACCGCGCGGATGAAACAGCCGCAACTACGCGCCAAACCATGGCTGCACGCTCGTGCGGGACGCCGCCCGCCATCAAGAGCGCGATCGGGCTTCAGCACCCGAGCTCACCGTTGACAGCGGGCGAACGCAACGCCGCGGCGATGGCCGGCCGTATGGGCGATAACCACGTCCGCAATATGTGCCAGGCCGCCAGCGCATCAAGGCAGCGGCCAGGTGTCGAGAATCGATCGATTCTCAGACAGTCACTCCGGGTGAAGGGCCAGGATTTCCTGCGGCGATCGGCGCGAGACTCGATTGTGACCTTCGGCGGTCTATGGTTCTGGATCACATTTCGAAATGTGGGCCAGAACCCGCTAGATGGCGTGTCCTCCGGTCCGGAGTACCTGGGGTCGCTGTAGTACTGGCCGAAAATCGGGCGGATATGGCCTGCCGTTTTCCGCCACCGTCATTCCGGCGGGGTGAGCGCGGTGGTGCCTGTGGCGATCGCGATCCGCCGGCCTCGGTAGGTGATGACGGCGTTGGCGATGCTCAGTCTCCTGCCGCGATGGGTGATGGACCCGGTGGCGATCAGTTCCTCGCCCTCGGCGCGGGTCGGGCGCAGGAAGTTTACTTTGAGGTCCAGGGCGGTAAATCCGGTGCCGGCGGGGGCTATCGTCTGGACCGTCGCCCCGGTGGCGCTCTTGGCCAGCAGGGCGATGACACCTCCGAACACCGTTCCCAGCTCCTGCAGCAGGCCCGGATGCGCGGGCAGTGAGAACACGACCCGCCCGTCCTGGGCCTCCATCAGCCGGATTCCCGCATACCGGTCGACGGGAGCCGCTGGTATCTGCCCTTCGAGCTGCGCTGTGAGGATGTCGAGTCCGCTCAGCTGCTGGAGCAGCGCGGGGCCGGCCGGGGCGATCTGCGGCACGGGTTCCCGCAGCATGGCCCCGGTTCCCGCGGGCTGCATCCCGGGCGGCGATCCGCCGCCAGAACGGGACGGGACGGCGGCACCGGGTGCGAACAAGAAGTATCGCGACGTGCTGTGGGCAAGCGGTCGTCCTTCCTGGTCGGCCACCAGTCCCTCGGCGAGAGCGTTGCGCTCGTCAGAGTAGATGACCCGGCTGCGCCCGGTGATCTCTGCCCCGCTCTGCGGCGGCTCGCCGAGCACCGTTACCGAAAGCTCGGCCGTCGTGCACCCGCATCCGGCAGGCAGCGTGGACACGACCGCGTACAGATGGGCCATGTCGAGCAGGAAGGCGAAGATCCCAGGGTGCAGCCGCCCCTTGGGACCGCAAAACCAGCCGCTGGCGGGCAGCGCGATCGACGCCTCACCGTACTGCAGGGCAACTAGCCTCCGCCCGCTCCAGAAGTGGATCGGCGGCTGCGGGGACCTTCCCGCGTGGATCTCGCGGAGCGCTTCCAATCCGGGCACCGCGAGCAGCCCGGCATCGAACACGCCGGCCTGCGCACGCTGCCCCCCGGTCATCCCCGGCCCGCCGCTATGTCCACTGTCCGTCCTCCTTCCGCCGCATGCACGCCACAACCAGCCGCTGGCTTGCGCGCTGGCCCGCAATCGGCTGGTGCCGATGGCTGAGCTGGCCTCCGGTCAGGTAAATAGCATCGTCACTTCCTCGATCCCCGCAGATGTCCTGACGCTCAGCCGGTGACCGGCACGCTCGAAGACGCGCATCATGCGCGTGTTGCCCACCAGCACGTCGGCCCTGAAGCCGCGAACGCCGCGCCCACGCGCGTACTCCAACATGCGCGCATGGAGGAGCGCGCCGAGGCCGGCCCCCTGCCAGTCCGGATCCACCATGTACGCCACTTCCGCAAGGCCGGTCGCCGGACTGAGGTAGTAGGAGCTGGCGGCGACGATCCGTTCATGCTCGGACGGGCCTACCACGGCCGCAAAGGCCATCTCCTGCTCATAGTCGACACTGCACAGGTACTGGGCGACCGTGTCGGTCAGCGAGCTCAGCTTCTGCAGGAAGCGGCTCTCCACGTCCTGTTCCGGCAGCAGGTGGAAAAGCTCCTGCATGGCGCCGCTGTCGCTGGTCCGCGTCGGGCGCACGCGAACCTGGCGGCCGTCGCGCAGCCGCACGTCGCGCACCTCGGCGACCGGGTACGCGCTGCGGCTGCGCAACTGCTGCTTAGGTCCGACGAGCCCTCTCTCTTTCGCGGCGTCGAGCAAGGACTTGCGGACGTCTGGATGCGCGATCTCGATCAGGGCGACCGCGCGCTCGGCCCGCGACCGGCCGAACAGGTACGCGGTACCGTACTCGGTAACCACCCAGTGCACGTCGGCCCGCGGGATCGCGACGGCCTCGGC
>DATJPN010000238.1:0-9511 GCA_035506335.1 Steroidobacteraceae bacterium
CTGGCTGCCGGCCAGGCATCCGTACGAGTACCTAATCCGCCGGGTGGGGCGCTGGTTTGAAGATTGGGTCTCCTGCCCCCATAATCGCCACAAACCGGAGGAGCAGGATTATGGACGTCGTGGAAAGGATCAAGGCCGAGATCAATTCGGCGCCGGTGGTGCTGTTCATGAAGGGCACGCCGGATTTTCCCCAATGTGGCTTTTCGGCGCAGACCGTGGCGGCCCTCAATGCCGTGGGCGCGCAGTTCAAGCATGTGAACATATTCGAGGAGCCGGAGTTGCGCGAGGCCCTGAAGCGCTACTCGAACTGGCCGACCTACCCGCAGCTGTACGTCAAGGGCGAACTGGTCGGCGGCTGCGACATTGCGCTGGAGATGTACCACAGCGGCGAATTGAAGAAGCTGCTGCAGGATAACGGCGCGGTCGCCGCCTAGCTTCTCCTCACGGGTCGGGGGAGGCCTCCGCGCCGGGTTCGCCCGCCGCACCCTCCGCCAGCCAGCCCAATTGCGCGACCCGGTCCTGGGCCGCCGCATAGGTGGTCTGCATGCGGTTGCAGACGAAACAGAACAGGTCGGCGGTGCGCTCGGCGTCGTAGGACGCCGAATGCGCCGAGCTCGCGTCCCACTGGATGCCGGAGACGGCCACGGCCTTGGCCAGCACGGTCTGGCCGAGCGCGGCACCGGCCAGCGTCGCGGTATCGAAGCAGGAGAACGGGTGGAACGGACTGCGCTTGACGTCCGTTCGCTCCAGCGCCGCGTTCAGGAATCCCAGATCGAAGGCGGCATTGTGGCCGACCAGGATGGCGCGCCGGCAGCCGTAGGCCCGCATCTGATGCCGCACTTCGCGGAAGATCCTCTGCAGTGCCTCGCGTTCCGGCAGGGCCGGCCGCAGCGGATGGTAGGGATCGATCCCCGTCACGCTGAGCGAGGCCGGATCCAGCCGCGCGCCCGCAAAGGGCTGCACATGGAAGCTCAAGGTCGCGCCGCGCGAGAGGGTGCCGCTCGCATCGATGTCGATGAACACGGCGGCGATCTCCAGCAAGGCGTCGGTGCGCGCATTGAAGCCGCCGGTCTCCACGTCGACGACGACCGGCAGGAAGCCGCGGAAGCGGCGGCTCATCAGCGCGGCCGTCGCCGCGAGGGGTTCGCCGTGCTCGCTCACGGGCGCGCGCCCGGCGCGATGCGCCAGCCGATCATCTCGCCCGCCCGCAGCGGCACGAGGGTCTCGCCGCCGAAGTCATAGGAATCGGGAACCTTCCACGCTTCGGCGACGAGCGTGATGAAGTCCGGATTGCGCGGCAGTCGATAGAAGTCGGCCCCGAACTCCGAGGCGAAGCCTGCCAGCAGGGGCAGCCGGCCGACGCTGTCGAAAACTTCCGCATACAGTTCGATGGCGGCGTGCGCGCTGAAGACTCCCGCGCAGCCGCAGGCCGCTTCCTTGGCGCGGCGCGCGTGCGGCGCGCTGTCGGTGCCGAGGAAGAAGCGCGGATCGGCGCTCGTGGCGGCCTCGAGCAGCGCCTCGCGGTCCGGTTCGGTCTTCAGCACCGGCAGGCAGAACAGATGCGGCCGGATGCCCCCGGCGAACAGCGCGTTGCGATTCATCATCAGGTGCTGCGGAGTGATGGTCGCGGCCACTCCGGCGCGCGCGGAGCGCACGAACTCCACGGCGCGGCGGGTCGTGATGTGCTCGAAGACGATCCTGAGGCCGGGGTGGCGCACGCACAGCGGCAGCAGCACCTCATCGATGAAGCGCGCTTCGCGGTCGAACACGTCGACATCGGCGCCCGTGACCTCGCCGTGGACCTGCAGCACCATCCCGTGTTCGCTCATCTGCTCGAGCACCCGCCGGATGTTGCGCAGGTCCGTGACGCCGGATTCGGAGTTGGTGGTGGCTCCGGCCGGGTACAGCTTGAATCCGGCCACGCAGCCGCTGGCGCGGGCCTGCGCCACCTCCCCGGGCGTGGTGTGATCGGTCAGGTACAGCGTCATCAGGGGCTCGAAGGCCGATCCGGCCGGCAGTGCGGCCAGGATCCGTTCGCGGTACGCCATGGCGAGCGCCGTGGTCGTGACCGGCGGCTTCAGATTCGGCATCACGATGGCGCGTCCGAAGCGCGCCGCGGTGAACGGCAGGACCGCGGCCATCGCGGCGCCATCGCGCAGGTGCAGGTGCCAGTCGTCGGGGCGGCGCAGCGTGAGGGTGGTCATCGGGCGCCCGTTCCGGCCGGCAGCGGCAGCCTGCCACCGCGCAGCAGTTCGAGGGTGTAGCGCACGCCGAAGCCGGTGATGTCGGTATTGACATGGGCCAGGCCGCCGGTGCGTACGGCGGACGCCAGGTCCATGTGGATCCAGGCGCTGCCCTCGGGTACGAAGCGCGACAGGAAACGCGCCGCGAGGATGTGATCGGCCTTGGCGTCCGGCGTGCACTGCATGACATCGGCGATCCGGCTCTCCAGTTCCGCGTCGTAGTCGGCGTCCAGCGGAAAATTCCAGACGCGCTCGCCGCTCGCCGCACCGGCCGCCAGCGCCGTCGCGGCGAGCGCCGCCGGCCGCACGAAGATTCCGCTCATGCGTTCCCCGAGGGCCGTGACACAGGCGCCGGTGAGCGTCGCGTAGTCGAGGATGAGCTTCGGCCGCGTCCGGCCCGCGAGCGCCAAGGTGTCCGCAAGCACCATGCGACCTTCGGCATCGGTGTGAATGACCTGGATGCTGATACCGTTGACGGCGGTGACGACCTCTTGCGGTACGTAGGCCTCGGGTCCCGTGCGATTGTCCGTGATGGCGAGCCACGCATCCACGGCCAGCGCCGAGCGCTGCTCGGCGAGCGCGCACAGCGTGGCCAGCGCCACCGCGCTGCCGTTCATGTCGGTGTGCATGTCGAGCATGCCCCGGTGCGGCTTCAGATTCGTGCCGCCGGTGTCGAACAGTACGCCCTTGCCGACCAGGGCCAGGTCCACGCGACCGCGACCGCGACGCCGGGCCGGCCGATAGCTCAGGTGCGCGATGCCCGCGGTGCGCCGGGCGTTGCCCTGCGAAACCGCCAGGAACGCACCCGCGCCGAGCCGCTTGAGGGCGCCCTCCGACAGCCAGCGGAACCTGAGTCCATGCCGGCGGGCGAGTTCGCGCAGCACGCGCCGGTAGGCGCCGGCATCGAGTATGTTCGGCGGCAGCGCCGTGAGCCAACGGGCGAGGCCATTGGCCCGTGCGGTGCTGCCGATGCGGCGCAGGTCCAGCGATCCCCCGACCACGACGACCTGTCGCAGGCGCGTCGCAGGCTTGCGAACGCTGCGGAAACTGGGCATCTCGAATGCCCCGGCGAGGGTGGCGCTGAGCAGCGCCTCGAGCGCGCGGTCCTCCACGCCATCGGGCTGCTTCGGCGCGGCGATGGCAATCGATCCGGGGCAACAGCTGCCGAGGTCCCGCGCCATGCGCCCCGCGAGGCTGAGGGTTTCGAAGGCGCCGGCATCGCGCGGCATCACCCCCAGCACCAGTCGGGTCTGGCGCGGGTTCGCGAGACTGATGCTGCGCACGCTGCCCGAGCCCGGGCCCGATTGGGCGCCGCCGCCCGCCGCCCTGCGCGGGGGCCCCTGGCGGGTCCGCCCGGCGTGCAGCTGCCGCCACGCCTGCGCATGAGGCAATGCCGAGAACACCGCCGGGGATGCATCCACGGGAATGATGACTAGTATGGCATCGAGCGTGTCGCCCACGCCCGCGGTGAGGCGGGGCCGGCGCTCGATCCGCGGCGGCGCCTGCACCGGCAACAGCGATGTCGCGCGAGCGGTCATGGCCGGAGCGAGCGGCGTGAGGGCAGCATCCCGGAAAGAGGCCCGTTCCGCCTTGCTTGCTTGACCGTCGCCAGTGAAATCCGGATCATTACCTAGCTTGATTCAACGCGAATTCACGCGCAGTCGATCTGCGCATCCTAGCACAGCATCCGTTCGCGCCCGTGCCTGCGGGGCCGCGGCGGCGGAGTTTTGAGAGCCGCCATGACGGAACTTCCCAAGTTGCAAGATCTCGACCCGACGGAAACCCAGGAGTGGCTGGAGTCCATCGACTCGGTGTTGAAGACGCACGGCGCGGACCGCGCGCACTTCCTGCTGGAACGGCTGATCGACCATACGCGTCGATCCGGCGCCTACCTGCCGTTCAAGCCCAACACCGCCTACGTGAACACGATCTCGGTCACGCAGGAGAAGGAATATCCCGGTGACCGCGCCCTGGAGCGCCGCATCGAGGCCTACCTGCGCTGGAATGCCGTGGCGATGGTTCTCAGGGCCAACAAGCTCTCCTCCGAATTCGGCGGGCACCTCGCCAGCTACGCCTCCTCGGCGACGCTCTACGAAGTCGGGTTCAATCACTTCTGGCGCGCCGCCTCCGCGCAGCATCCCGGCGACATGGTCTTCATGCAGGGACATTCCTCCCCCGGCATCTACGCGCGTGCGTTCCTCGAAGGCCGCCTGTCCGAGGAGCAGTTGAACCGCTTCCGCCAGGAAGCCGAGGGACCCGGACTCGGACTGTCCTCCTATCCGCACCCGTGGCTGATGCCGGAATTCTGGCAGTTCCCGACGGTGTCGATGGGGCTCGGGCCGATGATGGCCATCTTCCAGGCGCGCTTCGTGCGCTACATGGAGCACCGCGGCCTCGTGCCGCCCACGGACCGCAAGGTCTGGTGCTTCCTCGGCGACGGCGAGACCGACGAGCCCGAATCGATGGGCGCGCTCACCATGCCGGTGCGCGAGCAGCTCGACAATCTCGTGTTCGTGATCAACTGCAACCTGCAGCGCCTGGACGGTCCGGTGCGCGGCAACGGCAAGATCATCCAGGAGCTCGAAGCGGCCTACCTCGGCGCCGGCTGGAACGTCATCAAGGTGCTGTGGGGTTCACGCTGGGATCCGCTGCTGGCGCGCGACCAGAAGGGACTGCTGCGCAAGGTCATGGAGGACACGGTCGACGGGGAGATGCAGAACTTCAAGGCGAAGGATGGCGGCTACACGCGCGAGCATTTCTTCGGCAAGTACCCCGAAACGCGCGAAATGGTCGCCAACATGAGCGACGCCGACATCTACGCCCTGAAGCGCGGCGGCCATGATGCGCAGAAGGTGTTCGCGGCCTACTACGCGGCCTCGAACCACAAGGGGCAGCCGACCGTCATTCTCGCGCATACCGTCAAGGGCTTCGGCCTCGGCAAGGGTGGCGAGGGCCTGATGGTCGCGCACCAGCAGAAGAAGCTGGACACCGATGCGCTGCGGACCTTCCGTGACCGCTTCGCGATGCCGGTCTCCGACGAGGAACTGCCGAAGCTGCCGTACCTGAAGCTGCCGGAGGGCTCCGAGGAAGCGAAGTACCTGCATGGCAAGCGCAGAGCGCTCGGCGGTTACCTGCCGGCGCGCCGGAACACGGCGCCGCCGCTGGAGGTTCCGCCGCTGTCCGCCTTCGAGGCCATGCTCGAGGGCACCGGCGAGCGCGAGATTTCCACCACCATGGCCTTCGTGCGGATCCTCACGGTGCTGCTGAAGGACAAGAACATCGGCAAGAACATCGTGCCGATCGTTCCGGACGAGGCGCGCACGTTCGGCATGGAAGGCCTGTTCCGCCAGATCGGCATTTACTCCTCGGTGGGCCAGCTGTACACCCCGCAGGATGCCGAGACCCTGATGTCCTACCGCGAGGACAAGAAGGGCCAGATGCTCGAAGAGGGCATCAATGAATCCGGCGCCACCTGCTCGTGGATCGCGGCGGGCACGGCCTACGCCAACCACGGCATCAACATGGTGCCGTTCTACATCTACTACTCGATGTTCGGTTTCCAGCGGGTCGGGGACTTCCTGTGGGCGGCCGGCGACATCCAGGCGCGCGGCTTCCTGCTCGGCGCCACGGCGGGCCGTACCACGCTCGCGGGCGAAGGGCTGCAGCACCAGGACGGTCACAGCCTGCTCCACGCGAGCACGATTCCGAACTGCGTCAGTTACGATCCGGCGTTTGCGTACGAGCTGGCCGTTATCATCCACGATGGCATGCGCCGCATGTACGTCGAGCAGCAGCGGGTCTTCTACTACATCACGGTGATGAACGAGAACTACGCCCAGCCCGCCCTGCCGAAGGGCGCCGAGGCCGGCATTCTCAAGGGCATGTATCCGCTGCAGTCCGGCGGCAAGGGCAAGGTGCGCGCAACCCTGCTCGGCTCCGGCACCATCCTGCGTGAATGCCTCGCGGCCGCCGGGATCCTGGAGAAGGACTATGGCGTGCCGGCGGACATCTACTCGGTGACCAGCTTCAGCGAGCTGCGCCGCGAGGCGCTCGACTGCGAGCGCCACAACCTGCTCAATCCGCAGGAGGCGCCCCGGGTACCCTACGTGCGCGGCTGCCTGAAGGACGTCGAAGGCCCGATCGTGGCGGCGACGGACTACATGCGCACGGTGCCTGACCAGATCCGCCAGTGGCTGGACCAGCGCTACGTGACCCTCGGCACCGACGGCTACGGCCGCTCCGACAGCCGCGCCGCCCTGCGGCGACATTTCGAGGTCGATCGGAATTTCATCGTGGTGGCGACGCTGAAGGCGCTGGCCGATGACGGCAAGATCGACCGCGCCACGGTCGGCAAGGCCATCGCCGCGCTCGGCATCAATCCGGCGAAGGCCGATCCGCTGCATTCCTGATCACCATCCCCAGACCACCGGACAAAAGAGAACTACCCGTGACTCGCGTCATCGAAGTGCGAGTGCCCGACATGGGCAATTTCAAGGATGTGGCCGTCATCGACGTCCTCGTCAAGCCCGGCGACAGCATCGAGGTCGACGGCCCGCTGGTCACGCTGGAAACCGAGAAGGCCACCATGGACGTGCCGTCCACCGTGGCCGGCATCATCGAAACCATCGTCGCCAGAAAGGGCGGAACGGTGTCGCCGGGGGATGTGGTGGCAACCGTGAGCGTGTCCGATGCGGGCGCCGGGTCGGCCACCGCGGTCGCCAGGCCCGCGCCGGCTGCAGCGCCGGTTGCCGCGCCGGTTGCCACCGCTGCGGCTGCGCCGGCGCCTCCCAAGCCGGCTGCACCAGCGGCGGTCGACGAGAGCGGATTTTCCGCCGCCCATGCCAGTCCCTCGGTGCGTCGTTTCGCGCGCGAGCTGGGGGTCGACCTGGGCCGGGTCACCGGCACCGGCTTCAAGTCCCGGATCACGGAAGATGACGTCAAGGCTTTCGTGAAGAAGGCCCTAGGCGGCGGCGCGGCCCAGCCGGGCAAGGCCGGCGTCGCGGCAGGGCGCGGGCTGCCGAACGTGCCGGTGGTGGACTATGCGGCCTTCGGACCCGTCGAAACCCGGCCCTTGACGCGCATCCAGAAGATCTCCGGGGCGCGCCTGCATGCCAGCTGGGTGAATCTGCCGCATGTCACGCAGTTCGACGAAGCGGACATCACGGACCTGGAAGACCTGCGCGGCAAACTGAAGAACAGGGCCGCTGAACAGGGCATCAAGCTCACGCCGCTCGCCTTCATCCTGCGCGCCTGCGTGCGCGCGCTGCACCACTTCCCGACCGTGAATTCGTCCCTCGACGCCGGCGGGGAGAACCTGGTCCTCAAGAAGTACGTGCACCTGGGCTTCGCGGCCGACACGCCCAATGGCCTGATGGTTCCCGTCGTTCACGACGCCGACCGCAAGGACATCTACGAGGTGGCCCGTTCCCTGGGTGAGCTGTCGGAGAAGGCGCGCACCGGCACGCTCACCGCCGCGCAGATGCAGGGCGGAACGTTCACGATTTCCAGTCTCGGCGGCATCGGCGGGACGGCCTTCACCCCAATCATCAATGCACCGGAGGTGGCCATCCTCGGCGTGTCGCGCTCGGTGACGAAGCCGGTGTTCAGGGATGGCGCGTTCGTGCCGCGCCTGATGCTGCCGCTGTCGCTGTCCTACGATCACCGCGTCATCGATGGGGCGCTGGCCGCCCGATTCACGACCTATCTGGCGCAGGTTCTGGCCGAACCCCGCGGCTTGCTCGAGGCGGTGCCCTGATGAGTTCGATTGACCTGGTCGTGCCGGATATCGGCAATTTCGACGCCGTGCCGATCGTCGATGTACTCGTCAAGGTCGGCGACAGCATCGAGGTCGAAACCCCGCTCGTCACGCTGGAGACCGACAAGGCCACGATGGACGTGCCGTCGGCCAGCGCCGGAGTCCTCACGGAGCTGCTCGTCAAGCGCGGCGACAAGGTCGGCAAGGGCACGGTGATCGGGCGCGTCGCGGCGGCCTCCGGCACGGCAACGGCCGCGGCGGCGCCGCCCGAGTCGAAGGTAGCCGGCGCCGCGGCAGCGCCGGCCGTCGCGGCGGCCACCGAGGTGGCCGGTGACACGGTGCGCATGGCCATTCCGGATGTCTCGGTGCTCGGCCGCGCCGAGGCGCAGGCTGACCGCAGCACCCAGGTCGTGGTGCTGGGGTCGGGACCCGGCGGCTATACGGCGGCGTTTCGCGCCGCGGACCTGGGCCTGAAGGTCACGCTCATCGAGCGCTGGGACACGCTCGGCGGCGTGTGCCTGAACGTCGGCTGCATTCCCTCGAAGACCCTGCTGCACGCGGCGAAGGTCATCGAGGAAGCCGACGCCATGGCGGCCCACGGCATCAGCTTCGGCAAGCCGCAGCTGGACCTCGCGAAGCTGCGCGGCTTCAAGAGCGGCGTCGTCAAGAAGCTGACCAGCGGCCTGTCCATCCTGGCCAAGCAGCGCAAGGTCGAGGTGGTCACGGGCACGGGGACCTTCGCGAGCCCCCACGTCATCGCGGTCAAGGGCGCCAGGGGCACCGAGCGCATCCGCTTCGAGCACTGCATCATCGCGGCCGGGTCCGAAGCCGTGAAGCTCCCGGGCTGGCCGAGCGACCCGCGCATCATCGATTCCACCGGTGCGCTCGAGCTGCCGGCGACGGGCGGCCGCATGCTGGTGGTCGGCGGCGGCATCATCGGCCTGGAAATGGCCTGTGTGTACGACGCCCTGGGCAGCAGGGTGAGCGTCGTGGAACTGACCCCGACGCTGATGCCGGGCTGCGACCCGGACCTGGTGCGGCCGCTGGAGAAGCGGCTGCGCGGACGCTACGAGCAGATCCTGCTCGGCGTCAAGGTCACCGGCGTGGAGCCGACCAACGCCGGAATCCGCGTCAGCTTCGCCGGTGAGAAGGCGCCGGAACCGCAGCTCTACGACCTGGTGCTGGTCGCCGTGGGGCGCGCGCCGAACGGCCGGCTGATCGGAGCGGATGCGGCGGGCGTGAAGGTGAGCGATCGCGGCTTCATTCCGGTCGACAGGCAGATGCGCACCAACGTGCCGCATATCTTCGCCATCGGCGATATCGTCGGCCAGCCGATGCTCGCGCACAAGGCGACCCATGAAGCCAAGGTGGCCGCCGAGGTCATCGCCGGGCACAAGGCGGCCTTCGATGCGCGCGTGATTCCTTCGGTGGCCTACACCGACCCGGAAGTCGCCTGGGTGGGGATCACGGAAACGGAGGCCAAGGCGAAGGGCATCGCCATCGAGAAGGGCCT
>DATJPN010000239.1:0-4024 GCA_035506335.1 Steroidobacteraceae bacterium
GGATCGGGACGACGTGCCGTAGCGTCGTCCCGCCACATCGGGTCAGACATGCGCGAACCGGCATGAGCACCACGCCTCGCCTCCCGAACACTTGGTGGCGCCGCAACCAGATGGCGCTCGCTCCGGTCATTTTTCTCGGACCGGCCTCTCTGCTGTTCACCATCTTCGTCATATGGCCGATCTGCGACAGCGTCTGGCTCAGCCTGTATGACTGGGACGGTGTGAAGCCGAAGACCTTCGTCGGACTGGCCAATTATGCCGAACTGTTCACCGACGGCACTTTCTACACCGCCCTGCTCAATAATCTGTATTGGCTGCTCGCCTACATGCTCGCGCCGGTTTTCGGTCTGGCGTTGGCACTCTTCCTCAACCAGACGGTGTTCGGTATTCGCCTGGTCAAGTCGCTGTTCTTCTTTCCGTTCGTGATCAGCCAGGTCGTCGTCGGCCTCGTATTCGGCTGGTTCCTCAACGCCGATTTCGGCCTGCTCAACCGCATCCTCACGGCCTTCGGCGTGCCTGCCGTGAACATCCTCGGCAATGAGAACTGGGCGACTTTCGGCGTGATCCTGGCCGGCCTTTGGCCGCAGACGGCGTACTGCATGATCCTGTACCTGACCGGCCTCACGGCCATCAATGTCGATCTGATCGAGGCGGCACGACTCGACGGCGCGCAGGGCTGGCAGATGCTGTGGCACATCATCATTCCGCAGTTGCGGCCGGCCACCTTCATCGCGGTCGTGGTCTGCGTCGTCGGTGCGCTGCGCAGCTTCGACCTGATCTCCATCATGACGAAAGGCGGGCCGTTCGACAGCTCGCAGGTGCTGGCCTACTACATGTACCAGCAGACGTTTCTGTCATTCCGATATGGCTATGGCGCTGCAATCGCAACCATACTGTTCCTCATCATGGATGTGTACATCGCATTCTTTCTCGTCTCCATGCTGCGGCGGGAGCGGCGCTGATGTTCCCGGCACCGATCCGGACCGCCTCGCCAGTGGCGCGCGGGCTGTACAAGACCGCCCTTCCGGTGAGCCTCCTTGTCTGGCTGCTGCCGCTGTTCGCGATTGCACTGACCTCCGTGCGTTCTCTCGATGACCTCTCGCGGGGCAACTACTGGGGATGGCCTACCGAAATCCGCCTGGTGCAGAACTACACGGCGGTCTTCACGTCCTCGCCGATGGGGCGGTACCTGCTGAACAGCGTGCTGATCACGGTGCCCGCGATGGCGGGCACCCTGGCGGTGTCCACGATGGCCGGCTTCGCGCTGGCACGCTATCGCTTCCGCGGCAATGTCCTGCTGTTCGCGATCTTTGTCGGGGGGAACTTTGTGCCGTTCCAGGTGCTGATGATCCCGGTGCGGACGCTGATGATTACCGTTTTCCCCCTCTACGATACGGTGTGGGCGCTGATCGTCTTCCACATTGCCTTTCAGGCGGGCTTTTGCACTCTGTTCATGCGCAACTTTATCCGTGAACTGCCGGACGCCCTCATCGAATCGGCGCGTATAGACGGCATGACCGAGTTGCGCGTTTTCTGGCATATCGTCGTGCCGCTGGTCCGTCCCGCCCTGGCGGCTCTCGCCGTGCTCGAGTTCACGTTCATCTGGAACGACTACTTCTGGGCACTGGTTCTGGTCCAGTCGGATAGCGCCCGTCCGGTCACCGCCGGACTACAGGCGCTTGCCGGCATGTGGCTCGCGTCCTGGCAGCTGATGTCCGCGGGTGCGCTGATCGCGGCGGCGCCCTCCGTGGTCATGTTCTTTCTGATGCAACGGCATTTCATCGCGGGGTTGACGCTGGGAGCGGTGAAGGAATGAGTGCGGTCCTTCGCCTCGACGGGCGCGGCTCGACGCTGCTGCTGCTGCCGCACAGCGTTGGCTTGCCGGAGATCGTTCACTGGGGCGGGCGCCTGCCGGACGGCATCGGGCTCGATGGCGTGTCCTTGCTGCGGAAGCGGGCGGTAAGGCCCAACGCGTTGGACGAGGACCAACCGCAGGCGACGTTGCTGCCGAGCCTCGGAGCCGGCACGTTCCAGCAGCCTGCCCTGGTTGCGCATCGCGCGGGGCAGGACTGGACGGCCGAATTCTGCAATGCTGCGGTGGCGCGCGACGGGGCCGGCGTCACCGTCAGCGCCAGCGACGCCGTGGCACGCCTGGCGCTGACAATCCGCCTCACCCTCTCGCCCGACGACGACGTGCTGACCATGCGGGCGACGCTCACCAATGCCGGTGATTCCGCGCTGCACGTCGCGTATCTGGCAGCAGGCGTCGTGCTGGTTCCCGCATATGCCACCGAGCTGCTCACCTACGACGGCTATTGGGGTCACGAATTCACGGAGCGTCGTCTGCCACTCGCCGCCGGACTGTTCGCCAGCGAGAACCGGCGGGGCCGCACCTCGCACGACCGCTTCCCGGCACTGATCGCCGGCACTGCCGGTTTCGGCGAGGACGGCGGCGAGGTTTGGGGGGCGCATCTCGGCTGGAGCGGCAACCATCGCATCACCGCGGAACGGCTGGAGGATGGCCGCCTCCTGGTCATGCTGGGCGAGTTGCTGCATCCCGGCGAAGTGGTGCTGGCGCCCGGGGAGAGCTTGAGCACGCCGACGGCTTATGCCGCTTATTCCGCCGAGGGCCTTGCGGGCCTCTCGCGGTGCTTCCATGCGCATGTCCGCCGCCACGTGCTGCGCTGGCCGGACGGGGCCGTGCGCCCGCGGCCGGTCACCTTGAACACGTGGGAGGGCAACTACTTCAGCCACGATCTCGCGCGTCTGATGCAGCAGGCAACCGCCGCGTCTGCGTTAGGGATCGAGCGTTTCGTGCTCGATGACGGCTGGATGAGCGGCCGTATCGACGATACCGCTGGCCTCGGCGACTGGATTCCCGACCGCGCCAAGTACCCGCAGGGACTCGCGCCGCTGGCGGAGCATGTGACGCGGCTCGGCATGCAGTTCGGGCTGTGGGTCGAGCCGGAGATGGTGAACCCCAACAGCGACCTCTTCCGCGCGCATCCCGACGCCGTGCTCCACGTCGCCGGACGGCCGCTGCGCACTGCACGGCACCAACTGGCGCTCGATCTCACCCGCGCCGTGATCGCCGACGTGATCTTCGCCGCTCTCGATGCGCTGCTCCGCGATCTGCCGATCAGCTACCTGAAATGGGACATGAACCGCGACCTCGTCGCCGCCGGTGACGCCGCCGGCCGGCCGGCCTATCAGGCGCAGACGCTCGCGGTGTACGCGCTGATCGACCGGCTGCGTGCCGCGCATCCCGCTGTTGAAATCGAAACCTGCGCTTCGGGCGGCGGGCGGGCGGATTATGGCATTCTCTGCCGCACGCATCGGGTGTGGACCTCGGACTGCACGGACGCTCTGGAGCGGCTGGCAATCCAGCGGGGCGCCTCGCGTTTCCTGCCGCCGGAGGTGCTGGGCGCCCACATTGCGGCCAGTCCCAATCATCAGACCGGCCGCCGGCATTCGCTCAGCTTCCGTGCCGCCGTGCCGCTGTTCCTGCATTTCGGCATCGAACTCGACCCGCTGCTCCTCGATGCCGCTGAAATCGCGGAACTGGCTGCCTGGATCGCCCTGCACAAGCGTCTCCGCCCGCTGCTGCATGCCGGCCGGCACATCGCCGCACCGATGCTCGCCGGGCGTAGCCTGCGGGGTGTCATTGCCCAGGATGGCCGCCACGCGGCCTTCCTGGTCGCCCAGGAGGTGGCGCCGGACCGCCGCATGGCCGCTCCCCTGCTGTTGCCCGGCCTCGACGCGACCGCACTCTGGCGCATCTCGGCGCCGCCACCCCAATGCCCGCCCCCGGGCGGTCAGGCGATGCTGTTCGAGGAGGGGCTTACCGTCCCCGGCGCGCTGTTGGACCGGGTGGGGTTCGCGGCACCGGATCTGCTGCCGGAACAGGCCCTCGTGCTGGAGGCGGTGCGGCTGGACGAAGCCCCCCGGTGAGCTGCATCGCGATCGCCGCCAGCACAACCGACGAACGCCGAGCATTACCGCATTACGTTATGTCCAGAGCGGA
>DATJPN010000240.1:0-4102 GCA_035506335.1 Steroidobacteraceae bacterium
TGCTGGGCGCGTTTCAGGTCCTGATCGGAAGACTGTGCGGCCAGAGTGAGGTGATCGTCGGAGTGCCCACCGCGGGCCAGTCACTGCTCGAAGACGAGATCCTGGTCGGTCACGTCGTGAATTTCCTGCCGATTCGCGCGACCTGGTCGGGGCAGACGAGCATCGCGCAGCACCTGCGCGCCGTGGCCCGGCAGGTGCTCGATGCCTACGAACATCAAAACTATACGCTCGGCACGATCGTGCGCAAATTGGCGCTCACCCGCGAGCAGGGAAGGGTGCCGCTGGCCGAAATCCAGTTCAATCTGGAGCGCCTCGCCGATCGGATGGAACTGGCGGGGGTGCAGATGGAGGTCACGCCGAACAGCAAGGCACACGTGAACTTCGATCTGTTCCTGAACGTGATCGAATCGAGCGATGGTCTGCGGCTTGATTGCGACTACAACACCGACCTTTTCGACGCGGAAACGATCGACAGGTGGCTGGATTGCTATCAGGGTCTGCTCGAGGCGATCGTCGCCGACCCTCAGCAGGGTGTCGAACGCATTTCCTACCTTTCCGCCGGTCAGCGCCAGCGGCTGCTGGTGGATTTCAACCGCACACAGATGCAGTTCCCGCAGAACCAATGTGTGCATCAGCTCATCGAAGCTCGCGCCAAGGCCGCTCCGATGGCCGTTGCGGCCGAGTTTCGCGGCGAAACGCTCAGCTACGAGACTCTGGACCGGCGCGCGAATTCCCTCGCCAACCACCTGTTGCAGCAGATCGGCGACGGAAAGGGTCAGCCGCAGAGGTTGATCGGCATCGCGACCGAGCGTTCCCTGGAGATGCTGGTGGCGGTGCTCGCGGTGCTCAAGTCCGGCTGTGCCTACGTGCCGCTCGATCCGACGCATCCGGCGCAGCGTCTGCGCCACATCCTCGGCGACGCCGAGGTTGCTGCACTGATCACGGACGGCGCGGCCGAAGAGGGGCTGCTGCCGCCCGGCAAGCCGATCGTACATCTGGTCGCCGATGCGGCGGCAATTGCAGCTGCGCCGACACATGCGCCAACGGCTCCGACGGCGCCGGAGAGCCTGGCGTACGTGATCTACACTTCCGGGTCCACCGGCTTGCCGAAGGGAGTGGAAGTTTCCCATCGTGCCGTCGTGAATTTCCTCGTCTCGATGGCCCGTGAGCCGGGGCTCGGTCCCGAGGACGTGCTGCTTGCCGTCACCACCATTTCCTTCGATATCGCCGGATTGGAGCTGTACCTGCCGCTCAGCGTCGGCGGTCGCGTAGTCATCGCCGAGCGCGAGGAGGTAATCGACGGATTTGCCTTGGTCAGCCACATCGAAACCTGCGGGGCGACCTGCATGCAGGCGACCCCGGCGACGTGGCGGCTGCTGCTCGAGGCGGGGTTTCGCGCGCGCAGGGGCTTCAAGATGCTTTGTGGCGGCGAGGCACTGCCGCGGGATCTGGCCGAGCGGCTGCTGCAAGGGGAGGGTGTGCTGTGGAATATGTATGGGCCGACCGAGACGACGATCTGGTCCTCCTGCGGCCGCGTGCTTCCCGGTGCGACGATCACCGCCGGCCGGCCGATCGGCAATACGCAGTTCTATGTCCTCGACCGCCATGACCAGCCGGTGATCGAGGGGGTCCCCGGTCAGTTGCACATCGGTGGCGAGGGCGTGGCGCGCGGCTACCACAAGAATGTCGCGCTTTCGGCCGAACGCTTCGTAAAGAATCCGTTCGCGGCCGGAAATCTGTATCGCACCGGTGATCTGGCGCGATGGCATCCGGACGGCACGATTCAGATCCTCGGCCGCATGGATCACCAGGTGAAGCTGCGCGGCTTCCGCATCGAGCTCGGCGAAATCGAGGCGGCGTTGTTGCGTAGCGGCAAGGTGACCGCGGTCGCCGTACTGCTTCGCGAGGACGCGCCCGGCGCCGCGCGCCTGGTCGCGTATTATGTCGCGGCGGCCGCCAGCGAAGTGGCTGCGACCGGTCTTCGCGATCTGCTCGCGCGGGAATTGCCCGATTACATGATTCCTGCTGCATGGGTGAGCCTCGACAGGCTCCCGACGACACCGAACGGGAAACTGGACCGCGCCGCGCTTCCGGCTCCTGACCTGACCGTGCAGAGCGTTGAGGACTTCGTGGCTCCGGCGACCCCGACCGAGCAGCGCATCGCGGGAATCTGGGCCGAGGTATTGCGCCTGCCGCAGGTGGGAGCCACTATGGATCTGTTGCGGCTGGGTGCCGACTCGATTCAGCTGTTCCAGATCATCGCACGCTCCAGTCGCCAGGGAATTCGAGTGACCGCCAAAGAGCTCCTTCAGCACAGGACCGTGCGCAGCATCGCGGCACTCCTTGACCGGACTTCCCAGTCCGCCGAAGCGGTCGATTCGAAGGCCAATCTGCCCAGCCTGGGACAGTTTCAGCGTGCACGGCGACCGGTGGCGACGACAAAACGCTAGTGGCCACGGCAAGCGACAGCATGCATTCCGCCTCATCCGCCGCCGACGGAGCCGGGCCCGCGTCCGACTCGCAGGTCTTCGATGCGCCATACACGGACTTTCCGTGTTCCGTGGCGCAGGAGCGTTTCTGGCTGCTGGATCGACTCGAGCCGGGCAATCCCTCGTACAATGTTGCGGTGCGTTGGCGCCTCCAGGGCCGGGTATCCAGCAGCCTCATCGAGCAGGCCTGGCACGAAATCATCGCCCGCCATGAAATCCTGAGGACGCGATTTCTCGAGGTCGATGGCAAGCCGGTGCAGCGCGTAGCCTCCCAGGTGGCCTTCAAGCTCGCCGAAGTCGATCTGACCACCCTCGCGCCCGAGGCGAGATCCACCGAGGGTGACAACATCGGCCTGCTCGAGGCGCGCGCGCCATTCGACTTGAGCGACGGTCCCCTGTTGCGCGTGGTACTGCTGCGCTACTCCCCGACCGAAGCGATCATCCTCGTGACGACCCATCAGATCGTCTCCGACGGGTGGTCGATCGGCGTCATGGCTCGTGAAATGGGCGTCATCTATAACGCCTTGACGCGTCACGAGGCCCCGCCGCTCGAACCGCTGGCCATCCAGTACGGTGACTATGCAAGGTGGCAGCTCGAATGGCTGCGGCAGCGAGGCACGGAGGCCGAAACCGCGTACTGGACCCGGCAGCTCGCCGGCGTGCAGCCCTTCGAGGTTGTCGCGGATCGCCCGCGCCCGGCGGTGCCGACGACCAATGGCACCATCGTATCGATCGTCCTGCCGCGGGAGCTCACGGACCGGATGCAGGCGCTGAGCGCCGACCGCGGCGTGACGATGTTCGCGACGGCAGTGAGTGCTCTTTGCGCGACTCTCGGACGCTACACAGGCAAGGACGAGGTCGTGATCGGCACCCAGGTGTCGGACCGTGATCAGGTGGAACTGGAGCCGATGATCGGTCAGTTCGTGAATTCGCTGATCCTGCGAACCGATCTGCACGGTGATCCCTCGTTTGCGACTCTGCTCGAGCGCGTCAGCACCTGTATTTCAGATGCCCTCGAGCACCGTCACATCCCGATCGAGCGGCTGCTCGACATGGTCAAGGCAGGGCGCGGCGGCAGCACGAGCCCGGCGGTGTCCATCAACTTCATCTTCCAGCGGACCTTTATCGAGGGACGCAGCTATGGCGACTTCACCCTGGTGGACATGCCGTCCCTGGTCGCGGGGGCGATTTACGACCTGAATTTCTTCATGGTCGAGCGCCCGGATGGCTGGCGCTTTTCCTGCCAGTTCAACACCGACCAATTCGAGGCCGACACCGCGACCCGCCTCCTGCGCTACGTGTCGGATTGCATCGCCAGCGCCGTTGAGAATCCCGGGCGGGCGGTCTCGGAGCTGCGCATCGGGGAGGCCGCGGACAGCGGCCTGCGCGACGAGGTCCTCGAGCAGCCGGTCAGGTTGCTTCCCGCGTCGACCGTATTCGGGAAGTTTGCCGAACGGGTTCAGCTCACGCCCGAGGCGGTCGCGCTGGTGGCGGGAGACCGGCACCTCACCTACTCGCAGTTGCAGGCGGCCTCGCTGCGCCTGGCCGCCACCCTGCACTCGTATGGCGTCGGACCGGACAAGCGCGTCGCCATCGCCCTCGAGCCTTCGATC
>DATJPN010000241.1:0-46331 GCA_035506335.1 Steroidobacteraceae bacterium
CTGGCGCACCCGTCCGGTCGGCCCGCTCGATGCACTCGGCATCCAGCACCTCGGTGGCTACGCGCAGTATGTCAAGGCTCCGGCAAAGGCAACGGTGCCCATTCCGGCGGGCCTCGACTTCGCCACTGCCACAGTGGTGGCACGTCATGCGCCGCAGGCGTTCAACCTGCTGCGCGATCGTGCGCAACTGAAACCCGGAGAGTGGGTGCTGGTCATGGGCGCCGCAGGCGGTCTGGGCAGCGCCGGCGTTCAGGTCGCCAGGCTGCTGGGCGCCAGGGTCATCGGCGCCGCCGGTTCCGCGGCCCGTGCGGCCGCCGCGCTGGATCTCGGTGCCGACCATGCCGTCGACTATTCGCAGCAGGATCTCACCGCCGAAGTCCTGCGGATAACGGACGGGCGCGGAGTGAACGTGGTCTTCGAGAACATCGCCGACCCGGTGCTGTTTCCCAAGGCGTTCCACGCCATAGCCCGGCATGGACGCCTGGTCACCTCCGGCAGCCATGGTGGCGGCACGGTCGCACTCGACGTGCAGCGGCTCTATCTGTATCAGATCTCCGTGCTGGGCAGCATCGGCTTCACGGAGGCGGACGTCAGTTTCGCGCTGCAGGCGGCCGCGCAGGGACGGCTGCGGGTACTGATCGATCGCATCCTGCCACTCGCCCAGGCGCCGGCCGCCCACCACATGGTCGAAGAGCGCGCGGGCGTCGGCAAGATCGTGCTCGATCCGACACTCGACTGAGCAGCCGGGTCCTCAGTCCAGGCGGCGGGACCGGCTCCGGTAGGCATGCCACAGGTCGGTCGCCACGGCGATCAGCAGCACGCAGGTCGCGGTAACGGCGGCGATGAGCTCGAAGTGAGTCATCACCAGGGGATTGGCGCTCGTCAGGTCAACCATGGCGACCCCCTTTCGTCAATGTGCGCCACAGGGGCCGCGGCGCCGCCGCTGCCGACAGCATGCCGCGGTAATACCCGAAGTAGCCGCCGAAGAGCAGGCAATGAAATGCGAAGTTCCGGGCACCGGAGATCACGACGTGAACCATCGGCGAGAAGAACACGTTCATGATGAATATGGTGACTGTGACCGGGAAGAGCAGCACCAGCCCGAACGGGACCCAGGCATCGGCGACCAGACAGAAGCCGCCGACCAACTCCAGCACCTTGGCGAACTGGAAAAGCCCCAGCTTGAGCGTGACGTCCATGTAGGCGGCGCCGAGCGGGTCCGCCGGTATCGGCTGCGGCCAGACGTGGAAGAAGAAGTTGATGCCGCTCGCGAGATTGAAGGCGCCCAGGTATACCCGCGCAAACAGCAGAAGGTACTTTTCCACGTACTGCATCGTTTCTCCCGCGGCCCGTCAGGCCCACAACCGACGCGAGGCCAGGTCGGCCCCCTGGCGCAACGCCGCCAGCTTCGCCCAGCCCACTTCATGGTGCACTCGTCCGAGTCCCATTCCGCAGTCCGTGCCGGCCATGACATTCTCGCGTCCCACCAGCTGCGCGAACTGGCAGATGCGATCCGCCACGACTTCCGGATGTTCCACGGTCTCGGTGCGATGGCTGACCACGCCGGGAATCAGGATCTTGCCCGGCGGCAGCTTCACGTCGCGCCAGATCTTCCACTCGTGCTCGTGACGGACATTGCCGGCCTCGAAGCTGTAGCCCTGGGCCCTGACATCGAGCATCAGGTCCACGATGCTGCGAAAAGCGATGTCCTCCGTGTGCGGTCCGTTCCAGCTGCCCCAGCAAAGATGGTAGCGAACGCGATCTTCCGGAATGCCGCGCAGCGCATGATTGAGCGCATCGACGCGCACCCTCGCATACGCACGATACGCCTCCAGGGTCGGCTCCGGGAAGAATGTCGTCCAGGCGTCCGGCAGACCCGGATCATCCACCTGCAGGATCAGCCCGGCATCGACCACGGCGCGGTATTCCGGCTCCATCACCTCAGCGAGCGCATGGACGAACGCCTCGTCGCTCGGGTAATACTCGTTGAAGATGAAGTGATCAAGCCAACCCGGAGCGATCACCGGAAAGAATCCTTCCCTGCCGCTCTCGCCGAGCGCCGACTTGAAGCGCGCGATCTCCGATTGCAGCACCGAAAGATCGAGGTGGCGCAAGGGACCGGTGCAGACGATGCGCCGCGGGCGGGCGACGGCGGCGCGCGCACGATCCGCATCCGCGTAGTAGCCGCGGAACTTGTCGCGCTCGCGTGTCTTGAAGATGGTTGCACCGACTTCGCCCGGGCCACATTCGCGCTCCTCGATCCCCGTGAGGCGGCCCTTGTAGTAGGCAAAGCCGCGCCGTCGGGCCAGTTCGCCGTCGCTGACGACATCGATCCCCACCGCGATCTGATCCCTGACGACACCACGCACCGCCTGATCGAGCAGGGTCTCGAAAGCCGAATGGTCGGTGAGGCGCCCGCTGAGGAAGTCGCGTTCCGCGGCCTCATAGCCCTCCATTCCGGACGAAAGCCTCCCGGCATGGGTCACCAGGATGCGGTCTGTGCTGCGCTGCATATCAATCGGCTCCTGAGGGCAGGCGCGGGAGTACTGCCAGATCTGCGAACGAGTAGGCTATAGTGTCTGCTCGTTTTGCCTAACGCGTCAAGAATGCCGTCCTCCTCCGATCCGTCGCCGCGATCATCGCTGCTGCCCCTGTCCCGGGGCCTGGTCCTGCTTCTGGCGGCCATGACCGCCATCGGACCGCTGTCGATCGACATGTACCTGCCGAGCCTCGGCAACATCGCGCGTAGTCTGGCAGTCCCGATCGCCTCGGTGCAGCCGACGGTGGCGATCTTCTTCGTCGGTCTCGCGGCCGGGCAACTGGTCTATGGACCCTTGTCGGACCGGCTCGGGCGGCGCGGTCCGCTCCTGTTCGGCACCCTGGTATTCGTGGCCGGCTCACTGGCGAGCGCCAGCGCCGCAAGCCTGCCGGTGCTGCTGTGCGGCCGCCTTGCCCAGGCACTCGGCGCATGCGGTTGTGTGGTCATCAGTCGCGCCGTGATCCGCGATGCGCTGGAACTGCACGAGTCCGCACGCCTGTTCTCCCTGCTGGCGCTGATCAGCGGTGTGGCACCGATCTGCGCGCCGGGCATCGGGGCTGCAGTCCTGCACGTTGCCGGCTGGCGCGGCATCTTCGCCTGCCTCGCCGTGTTTGGCGCCGTACTCACGCTGTGGGTCTGGCGCCTCCTGCCGGAGACCCGCTCGCCGCATACGGCCGAACGGGCCCGCGACGAGCATCCGCTACGCGGTTATCTGCAGCTGCTGCGGCGGCGGCGCCTGGTGGGCTTTCTGGGGGCCGGTGCATTCAATGGCGCGGCGATGTTCACCTATATCGCCGCCTCACCGACCGTCTTCATGGATGTCTATCACCTCACGCCGACCCGGTTCAGCCTGCTGTTCGGCCTCAACTCGGTCGGACTCGTGGCGGCCAGCCAGCTCAATCGCTGGCTCCTGGGCCGGTTTTCGGTTGCGGAGGTGCTACGCGGAACCCGCGTGTGCTGCGTCGGGGTCGCCGGCTGGATTGCGTTCGCGGCCTTCAGCGGCTTCGGGGGACTGGCCGGCGTCGCGGCGCCACTGTTCCTGGCCATATCAACGGTAAGCCTCGTACAGTCGAACGCCCTCGCCGGGGCCCTGGCCAGCGATGCGACCCGCGCGGGATCCACGGCTGCGCTCTATGGGGCCAGCTCCTTCGCTGCCGGTGCCCTGCTGGCGTGGGTTTCCGGAGTGTTCTATGACCACACGGCGCGGCCCATGGCCTTCACCATCGCAGCCTGCTTCATCGGCTGTGCTTTGACGATCGGCTGGGCGCTGCGACATGAATCCGCACCGTGAACCTGGACCAGCTGGCCGTGAGTCCGCAGCATCCGGGGCGACGCCCGAGGGCTGGACGCTCCGGCGGCCTGGCTCAATCCCGGCGCAGCAGCTGCGAGAGATGCCGGGTGACGGCCAGCGGTTGTTCCACGGAGGGAAAGTGCGCACAGACCTCCAGAATGACGCAGGATGCCCCGGGAATCTGCGCGGCGAGTGCGGCTGACTGCTCCGGAGTGCATAGCGGATCCTCCCTTCCCGACAGTACCAGAGTCGGACAGCGGATCGTGGCCAGTACCGGGCGCGGGTCGGGTCGGTTCAGCAGCGCACGGACCTCGCACTCGTAATCCTCAGGCGTGAACCGGGCGTACATCTGCGCGAGCCCCTGCATCAGGGCCGCATTGGCGCAATGCGCCGGGTGCACCACGCGCGGCAACCACTCCGCGGCAAGTGCTGCCATGCCTGAGGTGCGGGCCAGGTCGATCTGCGTCTGCCGGCGTGGCCCTTCTCCCTCACGGATCGGATGCACGGTGGTGGCAAGCAGCGCGAGCGCCGTGACCCGTTCAGGGGCCCGGCGGATGATCTCGAGGGCCACGCGCCCGCCCATTGCATGACCCACGAGCGCAAATTGCGGCGGGCCGGCCTCGAGCACGAGTTGTGCCATCGCCTCCAGCGAACTCGCCCCGAGCAGGTGCGGCACCCGGATCTCGTAGTCGGATGCCAGCGCGTCGATCTGCTGCGCGTAGGCCCATCGATCGCACATCGAGCCGGGTAGGATGATCAGGTTTGCCTGCTTGGCTGCCACGACCTTCTGCTCCACCGATTTCACCGCTGGCAAAACAGTCTGCCTAAATGTAGGCTCTTTTGTCCAACGATCTTGCTGTCCACCACGGATGGCGACGGAAGCTGCCCATGGACGTGATCGACACCCACTGCCACGTGTCACCGGTATGGTTCGAACCCGTGGAAACATTGCTCTTTCACATGGACCGCCACGGTGTCTCACATGCCATCCTGACTCAGCTTCTCGGCCAGACCGACAACGATTATCAGCTGCAGTGCGTCGCACGTTATCCGGGACGCTTCACCTGCGTCGTCGCGGTGGATCCGGAGGCCCGGGACGTCGCGAACCACCTGCGCGCGCTCGTCGCGGCGGGCGCCCGCGGACTTCGCATGCGCGCGGATACCCGCGCCGTCGGAGCCGACCCGTACCTGCTGTGGCGCACGGCCGCCGAGGAGGGCCTGTCCGTGAGCTGCGTCGGCCCGGCCGCCACCTTCCTGACGCCGCAGTTCGGTGCCGTGCTCGCCGCATTTCCCGGGGTCAATGTGCTTGCCGAACACCTGGGCGGCTGGGGTCGACCCGACTGCGACGGCAGCGAGGTGACTCTCGAGGGAATCAAGAGCCTCGCGCGCTTTCCAAACCTGCATCTGAAGGTTCCGCCGCTCGGCCAGCTCGTCAAGCGCGGCCCGCGTCTGCCGCCGAGCGGTCGCACGCTGGAGCTCGCACCGGCCGGCATCGTCCTGGACCTCCTGCGGATCTATGGCGCCGAACGCCTGTGCTGGGCGAGTGATTTCCCGGTGGTGAGCTCCCGGGAGGGCTACGCAAACGCCCTGGCCTGGTCGCTGGAACTCTTCGGGCAGACCAGTACGAGCGTGCGCGAACAGGTATTTGCCGGCAACGCGCGGCGGATCTTTCGAGTCGGACGATGACGGCCCGCCCGCAGACCGTGCTGATCACCGGAGCGAACACCGGTATTGGTCTGGAGTTCACCCGGCAGTACGCTCATTGCGGCGCACGCGTCATCGCCACATATCGTGGCGCCGTCGCAGCACCGGAGCTCTCGCAGATCGCGGGGCAATACCCGGCCGTCGAGCCACGGCAGATGGATGTGACCGATGAGGCCGAAGTCCACTCCCTCGCCACGTCCCTGGGCGAGGTCGCAGTCGACATCCTGATCAACAATGCCGGTGTGTACTGTGAGCCCGATGGCAGCTTCGCCACCCAGAGCATCGGCGCATTCCGCTTCGCGCTGCTGGATCGCATCATGGCGGTCAATCTCAAGGGGGCGCTTCTGGTATCGGAGGCCTTTCTGCCCCACCTTCGGGCCGGACAGGCCCGCAAGCTGGTGTGCATCAGCTCCACCAACGGGTCCCTGACACAGCCGTTTCCAGGCGGCGGCGCGACCTTCTATCGTGCCAGCAAGGCGGCCCTGAACCGCGCCATGCAGGTGGTGGCCGAGGAGCTGCGCGAGCAGCGCATCGCAGTGCTGCTGATACATCCCGGCATGGTGCGCACCGAGCGGTTTTTCGAGTATCGGCAGCGGCGCGGCGTGACGCAGCCCGCAGGTCCGGACTCGGTGGATAGCGCCTACGCCGTCGCGCAGATGATCCGTACGATCGGCGAAGCCGGATTCGAAGAACGGGCGCGATTCATGCTCTACGACGGCACGGCGCTGCCGTGGTGAGCACTGCGATCCCTCAGCCGAGTTCGTGTGCGGCCAGTCGCTCGTAGGCGCGTACCAGCGCCGAGTGATCCAGCCCGCCCTCGCCCGCCGCGAACAGCGCGTTGAAGAGCTGCTGGCACTGTGCGGTCTGCGGCAGCGACAGCTCAAGCTCGTTCGCCGCTTCCAGCGCCAGCGCCAGATCCTTGCGATGCAGCGCCACGCGGAAGCCGGGTGCGAACTGACGCTTGAGCATGCGTTCACCATGCACTTCCAGGATCCGCGAACTGGCGAACCCGCCCATCAGCGCGGCGCGCACCCGGGCCGGATCAACGCCCGCCTTGGAGGCGAACACCAGCGCTTCCGACACCGCCGCAATCGTCAGCGCGACGATGATCTGGTTCGCGACCTTGGTCGTCTGTCCGGCGCCGTGCGCGCCGACATGCGTGATGTTCTTGCCCATGAGCTCGAACAGCGGGCGCGCGCGGGCAAATACCGCTTCGGTGCCGCCCACCATGATGGTCAGCGTAGCCGCCTTGGCGCCGGTCTCGCCGCCGGATACCGGTGCATCCAGGTAGTCCGCGCCGGTCTGCGTGACCTTCGCGGCCAGTTCGCGCGTGGCACCGGGTGAGATGGAACTCATGTCGATCACCAGCTTGCCGGGGCCCAGGGCGCCGATCAGCCCGCCGGTCCCCAGGATGACGCTCTGTACGTCCGGCGTATTGGGCAGCATCAGAATGACCGTCTCGGCGCGCGCAGCGACTTCGTGCGCCGAAGCACAGGCTATCGCACCATTCTGCAGCAGTTCGGCGGGAAGTTCCGACCGGCCATGCACGAATAGCCGGTGCCCGCCACGTTGCAGATGTGCCGCCATCGGGCGACCCATGACACCAAGACCGATGAAGCCGATACCCGACATGACATGCTCCTGCACAGCTGCGGAGCTTGTATGACGATTTCGTCTAACGCAAGGGGTAGAGCGCCGCGGCGGTACCGTACAGGAACTGCTCACGCTCGGCCGGCGCCAGAGCGGAGCTGGCATCGAGGATCCGACTGACCGAGCTCTCATAGGATTGCCCGGGCGCCACCACGTCCGTCCCCCACAGCAGGCGCGCGGCACCGACCATCGCCGCGAGTCGTGCGAGCAACCCGGCGGCAGGCAACCCGGCCTTGGCGAGTCGCTGCAAGGTCATGCCGGTGAGTTTCAGGTAGGTGCCGGAACGTGCGAGGACCGAGGACAGCGGTGCGTCGATGCCGTAGTCGGGTGGACCGGCCTCCACCGCGCTGCCCGCCAGGGCATCGAGCACCACGGCCCGCGGCGGCACCTGCGCGAGCAGTCGTGACAATGCCTCGAGGCCCGCGCGGCGATTCCAGCCGAAGAAATGGACACTGACGGGTACGCCGAGATCGCACGCGGCGTACCAGGTCTGCCGCGCCCCCGGACTGTCGAGCCAGTCGAGATTGTCGCCCCTGACCGGTTCCATGAAGCGGATGCCGGCCGCGCCGCAACGGCCGATCCAGTCACGGGTCTGACGCGCGCATTGCGGGTCGCGCGCATCCACCTGGCACACGCTCTGCAGCCGGCGCGGACTGGCCGCAGCGGCATCGCAGACGTAACGGTTATCATAGCCGTAGAGGCGTGAGCGCTGAACGACGAGCGCGCGCTCCACCCCACCGGCATCGAGGGCGGCGAGCAACTGCTCGTGCGATATTCCGGATTCGCGCTCATGCGGCTCGAGCGGCGCGCCGAGGGGTTGGAAGGGATAGCGAGCCGGATCCGCGGACCGGATCAGGGCGTGGGCATCGAAAAGCCGGCTGCTCACCATTACGGCGTTCAGCCCGCGAGGCTACATGCCGCGCGCGACGAGACTGCCGATGAGACCCTCTTCGATGCGGCTGCGGTCCTCTTCGAACACGCGCAGCAGCCGCGCCCGGTCGCGCGCGGCAAGAGCCTTCACCATGTTGCGCTCGGAGGTCACATTGGTCTCACTGGCATCGCGCGGCCCGAGCGAGCGATACCGGTCGGTCATTCGCAACAGGCGCAGGACTTCCTCCACCAGGACCTTCTGCGGGGACAGCCCGAAGATTGTCCGGTAGAAATTTCGGTGCTGGATGGCCCATTCCGAGCGGTTGCCTTCCTTCATCAGCTTCTCGAGCGTACCCAGCTGGTCATTGAGATCAGCGAGCTGCTGCTTGCTGGGCCACGCCACGGTGGACAGCACTTCGGATTCCAGCAGATGGCGCATCCGGTAGAGCTGCCGCGCTTCATCGCTCGACAGCCCGGCGATGAAGAAGCCGCGGTTCGGATCATGCGCCACCACCCCCTCGGCGGTCAGCAGCTTCAATGCCTCGCGCAGCGGCACGCGGCTGGCACCGAATCGCTCCGCCAGATCGATCTGGCGCAGCTGCAGTCCTGGTGAGAACACTCCGCGGGTCACCAAAGATCGGATCTGCTCGGCAATGATGGCGGGAAGGTCAGAGGTTTTCGTCTTGGTCTTTTCCGTCATTGCGGTCGATCTTGCATGGTTTGACGAAGGATTATATTCGAAAACACCGGAACCTGCTGCGCCCGCCCGGGGACCGCGGCCGGGTCGGGATCCGCCGGGAGATTGCGCTCACTTTCCGTTGCCTACATAATTGCATAACTTTTTGGCAGAAAATGGAAGCCCTGTGGATTCAACGGTCGCCACGCCGCCCCTGGATGTCGCTTCTGCCATCGACTCCGGTGCCTGGAGTCGCTTCCAGCGAATCACCCTCGGGCTGATCGCGCTGGCGTTCGCGGTGGACGGACTGGCGAATCAGGCCCTGGGCCTCGCGATCCCCGCGCTGATGGCCGAATGGCATGTCACCCGCGGCGCTTTTGCCTCGATCGCGGGCGCCGGACTCATCGGGGTCACGATCGGTGCCGCCGGCGGTGGGGTAGTCGGCGACCGGATCGGTCGTCGCCTCGGACTCATCGGCAGCGTGCTCGTATTCGGCCTCATGACCATCGCGGCGGCCGGCGCGGGCAATCCCACCCAACTACTCGTGGTGCGTTTCATCGGAGGTATCGCGATCGGCGCCGCGCTGCCGAACGGCACCGCGCTCATCGCCGAGTTCACGCCCCTGCGTCAGCGCAATCTGGCGATCGCCATCGGCATGATGTTCATTGCCGTCGGCGGGCTCATCGCCAGTCTTCTGGGCGCGCTGGTGCTGCCCCCGTTCGGGTGGCGCGATTATTTCATCATCGCGGGGGTGATGCCGGTGGGGCTCGGCCTGTTATTCGTTGCAACCCTGCCCGAGTCGCCGCTGTTCCTCGCGCGCCGCCCGCATCGACGCACCGCATTGCTCGTGCTCCTGCGGCGCGTCGGTATCGAAGTCACCGGCGATCGCTCCCTGATCGATCATTCCAGTGCCCATGGCCGCGCCCCGGTGGCGTTGCTGCTGCAGCGCGGCATGTGCCGCAATACCCTGGCCCTGTGGACGGGATTCTTCTTCTGCCTCCTGGCCAGCTACAGCATGTTCAGCTGGGCACCCGCCATGCTCGCGAGTCAGGGTTTCGGCGTTTCCCGCAGCAGCATCGGCATGAGTTCCTTCAGTCTCGGGGGTGTCGGCGGCGGCCTGATCAGCGGCTGGCTCATCACCGCTTTCGGCTCACGGCGCTCGGTCCTCGGGCTGGCGCTCGGTGCGGTATTCGGCGCGCTGGCGCTCGGCACCCTCGCCCACGGTCCGGGGTCCTCCTTTGCCCTGCTCCTCGGGGCGCTGCTGTGTGAAGGCATCTTCATCGCCGGGCTGACCAACGGTGTCTATACCCTTGCCGCCTTCATCTACCCGCCGTACGCCAAGGCAACCGGCGTCGGCGCCGCAGCCGCCATCGGCCGCATCGGGGCCGTCGTCAGTTCCTACACCGGCGTGCTGGCGCTGCAGTTGGGAGGGGGCTCGAGCTACTTTCTCGTGATCGCGCTCGCCGCGCTGCTGTCCTTCGCCGGCATTGCCGCCGTTCGAGCCCACGTGCCGCGCCCGGACTGATGCCGGACGCCCTCCCCGCCACCACCGCCCCGACGGTCGCCATCGTCTCGGCGGGCGGAATGGGCGCGCAGATGGGGGCGGCGCTCCGCGGACACGGTGTCCGGGTCATCACCTGCGTGGAAGGCCGCAGCGCGGCCACCCGCGAGCGCGCCGCACGCGCCGGCATGCAGGTCGTGCCGCGCGCAGCGCTCCGGGACGCAGCGCTGCTGCTGTGCGTCGTCCCGTCCGACCAGGCCGTGCCGGCGGCCCGGGATCTGTTGGACGCCGGCGCCTTGCGGCCAGGCGGACCGCTCTACGTGGACTGCAATCCCCTTGCTGCCGGCACCCTCGCCACCCTGACGCGGACTCTCGCGCAGGCGGACTGCGACTTCATAGATGCCTGCATTCTTGGCGGACCGCCGCCGGCGCAGGGCCGGCCGGCGTTGCGTCTTTGCGCCTCCGGTCCACGCGCTGGCGAGCTCGGCGTGCTCGCCACCCATGGAATCGACGTGCAGGTGCTGCCGGGACCGATCGGCACCGCCTCGGCGCTGCGGGTGTGCATCGGTGGCGTCAGCAAAGGACTGGTGGCACTGTTTTCGATGATGATCACACGGGCCCAGGACGCGGGTGTCGGAGATCTGCTCCGCCACGAGCTCTCCCGCTCGCACGCAGGCCTGCTGGAATGGGTGTCGCGGCAGAGTGTGCGACTGCCGACCGAGGTGGACCGCTGGAGCGTCGAGCTGCGCCAGGCGGCGGACGACCTGTGCGCCCAGGAGGGAGGCATGGTGCTCAGGCAGATGGCGGATTACCTCGCGATGCTCGCCGGCACTCCCGGTGCGGCGCTGGCACTCGATGCCGCGCTGGCGCGTTTCTTCGGGCGTGCGCCGCCACCGCGCGACCCGTAGCGACGCTAGCCGGTGACGATCGACTTTATTTCCAGGTACTCGGCCAGACCGTGTTCGGCGAACTGCCGTCCGTTGCCCGAGCGCTTGTAGCCGCCAAAGGGCGCCACCGGGTTCCAGGGCGGATAGTTGATGGAGACGTAGCCGACACGCATTTGCGCGGCGATCTCGCGCGCATGGGCCGCGGAACCGGAGCAGATGTGCGCCGCCAGTCCATAGGTCGTGCCGTTTGCGATATCTACCGCCTCCGCCTCGGTGTCGTATCCGAGGATGCACAGTACCGGCCCGAAAATCTCCTCCTGGGCAATGCGCATCCCCGGATCCACGTCTGCGAAGACCGTGGGCTGCACGAAGTAACCGCGCGTCAGTCCCGCGGGTCGGGCGGTGGATCCGGTCACCAGACGGGCTCCTTCGCCGATGCCGATCCGGATGTATCCCAACACTCGCTCATGTTGGGCCTGGTTTACCAGCGGTCCCAGTTGGGTGTCCGGCGCCGTCGGCGAGCCGACCTTGAGTCCGTCGGCCGCATCGGCCGCGATCTGCGCCGCGCGCGGCAGCCACTCCCGCGGTACCAGGAGCCGGGTCGGGGCGGCACACGCCTGCCCCGAGTGGAAGAAGCAGGCGCTCACCCCTTTGCGCACCGCCTCCTGCAGGTCGGCATCGCGCAGGATGATGTTGGCCGACTTGCCGCCGAGTTCCTGTACGACCCGCTTGACCGTGGGTGCCGCCGCCTGGGCCACCGCGACCCCGCCACGCAGCGAGCCGGTGAATGACACCGTGTCCACCTGCGGGTGCGAAGCGAGCGCCGCGCCGGCTTCGGGCCCGTCTCCGTTGATGAGATTCACCACCCCGGGCGGCGGGCCGGACGCCTCGATGATCTCCCCGAGAATGAGCGTGCAGTGTGGCGTGACTTCACTTGGCTTGACCACCACCGTACAGCCCGCGGCCAGGGCCGGAACGAGTTTGCACAGCACCTGGCCAACCGGTGCGTTCCATGGCGTGATCAGCCCGCATACCCCGACGGGCTCCTTGACCACCTCGAAGTTCGCCTGGCGCTCGACGAAGGCGAAATTGCGCAGGACCTCCAGCATGGTGGTGATGTGCGCCTCACCCACTTTCACCTGGCCTCCGGCCAGGGCCACCGGCGCGCCCACCTCCCGTACGAGCGTGGCCGCGATATCCCCGGCGCGATCCCGATATGCCGCGAGCAGCCGCCTCAGCAGTGCCGTGCGCTCGTCAATACTGCTGCGCGAAAAGGACGCAAAGGCGTGGGCCGCCGCATCCACGGCCTGCCCCACCTCCGCCTGATTCGCCAGGGCCACTTCGCCGATCGGCAGCTCGTCGGCAGGGTTCACCACGGTCGCCTGCCTGCCGCCCGATGCGCGCACCCAGGCGCCACCGATGAAGAACTCCTGAGCGTGATTCATGTGTGCACCCTGCCCCGTCCCGACGTTGCCAGTTGACTGATCCTATCCTCATAATAAAGTGTCGGCATTTTGGTATCCATATTTTGAACTCGATGTCTCCTGCGCAGGCACCCCGCACGCCCATGCTCGTGCCGATGGTGGTCGCCTGCTCCTTCTTCATGGAAGGCCTGGACTCGACGGCGATCACGACCTGCCTGCCCCAGATCGCCACCGCCTTCAGCGTACACGTTGCCGCCGTGAGCTCGGCCATCACCACCTACCTGGTCAGCATGGCCGTCTTCATTCCACTGAGCGGCTGGCTCGCGGACCGCTTCGAGATCCGACGGGTCTATTGCGCCGCGATCGCGGTGTTTGCCCTGGGTTCGATTGTCTGCGGACTCAGTACGACCGCGACCGTGCTGGTGGCGGGTCGCATCGGGCAGGGACTTGGCGGTGCCCTCATGACTCCCGTCGGCCGGTTGATCCTGGTGCGCAGCTTTCCCAAGGATCAGCTGGTGCACGCCATGGCCTTCATGATCATCCCGGGGCTCCTCGGCCCGATGCTGGGACCGGTCGTCGGCGGATTCATTGCCACCTACACCAACTGGCGCTGGATCTTCTTCATCAATGTCCCCCTTGCCGTCCTCGCGATCATCCTGACACTCGTGCACATCAATCGCTTCGAGTCACCGCGCCCGCCCCCCTTTGACTTTCGTGGCTTCCTGATCGCCGGAGGAACCCTGGCGTGCCTGCAGTCGGCGCTGAGTCTGCTCAGCGCCCAACGACAGCCGGCCGACGTGGCGGCACTGCTCGCCATCGCAGGAATCGGCGCCTTGCTCTACGGTCTGCACGCACGAGGGCGCACCGGCGCCGTAATCGACCTGTCGATGTTCCGACACAGGGTGTTCCGCATCGCCATCCTCGGCGGCAGCCTGGCGCGCGTCGGTATCGCGGTGCCGGCATTCCTCGTCCCCGTGCTGCTGGAGGAAGCCTTCGGGTATTCGGCCTTCCACACCGGCATCCTCATGATCGCCCTGGCGGCCGGCCAGATCGCCATGCGCTTCGTGCTGGCGGCCATCTACCGGCGCTGGAGCCTGCGCAGCGTGCTGCTGGGCAACGGCGCACTGCTGGTCGCGGCGCTGGCGGGATTCGCCGCCTTCACCATCGGCGTCAGCGACGTGGTGGCGATTGTCTACCTGTTCATCTTCGGGGTACTCCAGTCGGTCATGCTGTCGACGCTGGCGGCGCTGTGTTTTTCCGGCATTCCCGCCAACACCGCCGGGCAGGCGACGACCATCTCCGCCGTCTCCCAGCGCTTTTCCCTGGCGCTGGGCATCGCACTGTCGGCCTTTGCCCTGCAGTGGGTACGCCCGAATGGACAGCTTGCGGGGGGCGACTTTATCGTGCCATTCGTCGGGATGGCGATCCTGCAGAGCCTGTGCCTCATCGCCTTCTGCGCCATGCACGAAAACGACGGCACAGACATCGCGGCACGGCGCTGAGCCCCATCACGCTTCCGGTGACTGCGCCTTCATCGCACCCGCCAGCTGCATGAACATGAGACCAGCACAGGCGATGCTGGCGGGCGCGATGAGCAACGCGTAGCGCAAGGCGTGGGTCGACAGCCAGGGCGTAAGCCATTCGCTCAGCACGCCGACGCTGAAGGGTCCGAGACTCTGCCCGATCAGGTTGAACACCATGAAGTAGCAGGCGGCCCACATGGCGCGGGCGCGCGCGTCGGCCACGTGCGCGAGCAGTGTAAAAGTGCAAGGAATCGCGGCGGTCAGAAATACGGTCTCCATGCCAAGCCCCGCCTGCCAGGTCGATCGGGCCGGGCTGAACAGCAGCATGAGTTCGGCGGGCACGATCAGTGCGCACAGCGCCGCAGGCACCCAGGCGATCCAGCGCTCATCTCGCCCGGCGAGCAGGGAGACCAGTCCGCCACCGGCCAGCGCGGCCAGAATGCCGAAAGCGCCGCGATAGATGCCGAGGGTGGCGCCGACGTCCTGTACGGACAAGCCGTGGGCGCGGGCAAGAAACGCGGGTATCCACACCGCCATCGCCGCGTAGTTGAAGCTGAAGAAACCTCCTGCGATCACCAGACGACGGAACGGCCGACTGCACCACGCCCGTGCGAACTCCACCGGCAGACTACCGACCAATGAATCGCCGGCCGCACCGGTACGCAGCGGCAACGGCGTCTGTGGCGCGATCGGGCGCGGATCACGCACGATCAGCACGGTTGCAACCGCCACGGCAAGTCCAATCAGTCCCATGGCCACGAAGGCGGCGCGCCAGCCCTGGGCTGCGCTGATACGGCCGGCGAAGGGGTAACACAGCAGCGTGCCCATGGGCGTGCCGACGGAGATCACTGCAAATGCAAGCGCGCGCTGACGCCTGGAAAAAAGATCGCTCACGAGCGCCGTGGAGGGAGCGATGTTGGTGGCCTCGCCGATTCCGAGGGCCGCACGCAGGAAGAGCAGGTGCAGCGGCCGGGTCGCGACCGCGGTGGCGGCGGTGACGAGGCTCCAGAACGCGAGCCCGATGGCGATGAGGGTGCTCCGGTTCGAGCGGTCCGCAAAACCGGCGATCGGCAGGCCTGCAAGCGTATAGATCACCATGAATCCCGGCCCCAGCAGCACACCGATGAAGGCGTCGGTCAGCACTATGCTTTTCTGGATTTCCGGCAGCAGCAGCGCAAACAGTCCGCGGTCGACGTTATTGAGCGCCGTGACCGTGGCGAGCACGATGAGGCTGAGCACGGCTCGTGCGCGCGCCGGTCCGGCGGCGGCCTGGGCAACCGGGCGGCCGGCGGTCACCGGGGCAACACAGCCGGCGGGAGCGCGGGGCGTCCGAGAATGAGATCCGCCGCCTTCTCGGCGATCATGATGATGGGCGCGTTGGTGTTGCCGCCCAGGGACCGCGGCATCACGGAGGCGTCCACGACACGCAACCCTTCGAGGCCGCGGACGCGCAGCTCGGCATCCACGACCGACGCGGAGTCGGCTCCCATCGCGCAGGTGCCCGCCGGATGGTGCGCAATCGCTACCGTTGAGCGGATGTAGGCCTCGATCTGCTCATCCGTGTTTACCTCGGTACCCGGCAAGCGCTCCTTATCGATATACCCGGACAGGGGCTCGGTGGCGTGCAGCTCGCGTGTCCACCTGAAGGCACGAATCAGCGTATCCATGTCTTCGCGCTCGGCCAGCACGTTGAGGAAGATACGTGGCGCCGCGCGCGGATCCGCACTGGCCAGGATCATGCGCCCACGGCTCTTGGGTCGCAGCAGGATATCGAAGGCCGCAAGATTGGCGCCGCGCGACGGTCGCACCCATGGCAGCCAGACGCGTGCGTCCATGTTGGTCGGGAAGAGATTCACTTTCACGTCCGGCCGGTCCAGTCCGGATCGCGTGCGGATGAAACCCATGCACGTGATCGGCAGGCGCGTTGCCGGCCCCGAGCGCATCAGCAGCCACTGCAGTACGGCGAGAGTGATGCGGTCCATGCGCAGTTGCGGCTCAAAACCCACCAGGGGCCTGGCGGCAAATCCCAGCGCAACGGTTGCGTGCTCCTGCAGATTACGGCCCACCTGTGGTGAGTCCACCCGTGGCGCAATGCCGAGCGCCCGCAGTTCATCGGCCGGCCCGACGCCGGACAGCAGCAGCAACTGGGGAGAATTGTAGGCCCCGGCGCTCAGCAGCACCTCGCACTCCGCACGCGCGATGCAGCGTCGGCCCGCGGCTTCGTACTCGACCCCGATGGCGCGCGTGCCCTGAATGACGACACGCATCACCTGGGCATTCACACGCACTGTCAGGTTCGGCCGGGCCATGACAGGACGCAGGTAGCACACGTCGGCGCTGCCGCGCTCGCCATGGTGAATGGTCCCTTCCGGAGGAGCGAATCCCTCGCTTTCGAGGGATGCATGATGGTCCTCATGCACCGGATAGCCCCGGGCGCGCACCGCTGCGAACGTTGCGTCCAGCAAGCCGTCACGGGCTTCCCACCCCGTCACCGACAACGGACCGTCGGCGCCGTGGAACGCAGAATCCCCGTGCCAGCTGCTCTCCGCACGTCGAAAATACGGCAGCACCTCGGCGAAGCTCCAGCCCGCGAGCCCCATACTGCTCCATTCGTCGTAATCGCGCGGATCCGCGCGCGAATAGAGCATGCCATTGATGGACGAACAGCCCCCGAGCATCTTGCCCCGCGGCAGCCACAGGCGCCGGCCGCCCGCAAATGGCTCCGGCTCGGAAGTGTATCCCCAGCTGATCGCCGGATCCTGGATCAGCTTGAGAAACCCCAACGGCATCCGCATCAGGAATGGCCGGCGTCCGTGACCAGCCTCCAGCAGCAGCACACGCCGGGCCGGATCCCGCGAGAGCCGGTTTGCGAGCACGCACCCGGCCGAGCCCCCGCCGACGATCACATAATCGAATGTTTCCTCCATCAGCCTGCCGCCCCTACGCGTCGCGCCAGATGGACTTCGCCAGCTCGACGACCAGCGCGAGCTTTGCCCACTGCTCTTCCTCGGCAAGCTCGTTGCCTTCGGCCGTGCTGGCGAAGCCGCATTGCGGACTCAGGCACAGCTGATCCAGCGGCACCAGCCTGGCGGCGGCCTCCACGCGCTGACGAATCACGTCGCGGCTCTCGAGCGCACCTGTCTTGGTGGTGACGAGCCCCAGGACGACCCGCTTGTTGCCCTTGGGAAGGAAGCGCAACGGCTCGAAGCCGCCGGCACGTTCAGTGTCGTATTCCAGGAAATATCCGTCGTAGTCGAGCTGGTTGAACAGCGCATCCGCGATCGCCTCATAACCGCCCTGGGCAAACCAGGCGGAGCGGAAGTTGCCGCGGCAAATGTGCGTGGTCACGGTAAGATCAGCGGGCCGGCCACCGATCGCGGTGTTGAGCACCTTGACCCAGGACCGCAGCAGCGCATCCGGATCATCCCCGCGAGCCCCCAGCTTCTGCCGCATGTTCGCATCGCACAGAAAAGCGAGATTGACATCATCGAGCTGCAGATAGCGGCAGCCGGCATCGTAAAATGCCTGTATCGCCTCGCGATAGGCGAGCCCGAGATCCTCGAACAGCGCATCGAGGGTCGGATACACCGTCCGGTCAACCGTCTCGCGCCAGTCACGGGAGGCCGACACGAGCATGGTGGGACAGGGAATCGTCATCTTGGCCGTCACGCGGGTGTGCGCCCTGAGAAACCGGAAGTGCTCGATCAGTGGATTGCCCGCAAAGCGTATCCTGCCGACAACCGTGAGAAGATTCATGCCCTTCGGGGTCTGATTGAGCGCTTTGCCCTGCGCCTGCGGCGGCACCGCGCGCGGTACCGGCTTGAGTCCCTCGAAACCGCTCAGGAAGTCATAGGCCCAGGTGGCTCGACGCAGCTCACCATCCGTGGTGCAGCGCAATCCGATCTGCTCCTGGCGCAAGATGAGCTTCTCGATCGCCTCATCCTCGATTCGCGTCAGCTCGGCGGCCGAGATCGTTCCCTGCTCGCGCCGCTCGCGGGCACGGACCACCGCCTCAGGGCGTAGCAGACTGCCGACTTGATCGGCCCGAAACGGCGGCTTGTTCATGATCTCATCGACTCCTCGCCGGAACATGCCGGGCCTGGATGCAGGGGTAAATAGAATATACAACATTGCCTACATGTGGTTAATATCGTCTTTACACCGCCGGCTGACAAGGTGCCTCCATGCAACGCAGTTCCGATCGCATCCACGTGACACACGCGGGCCGCCTTGCCTCGTTTTCCAAGCCATTCGAGGCGGCCGACCGCAGCAAGGCCCGCGGAGAGCCCTATGACGAGGCGCATTATCCGCGGTTGTTGCGGGAGGCCATTCGCGGCGTCATCGAACGCCAACTGTCGCTCGGTATCGATGCCATCAGCGACGGTGAACTCGGCCGCCTGCGCACCTGGCCGTATTACTCACGCCGGGTCTCCGGCATCGAATACCGGGAATGCCGGCCCGGTGAATTCGGCTCCACGATCTTCAAGACCCGGGAGCGCCAGCGCTTTGCCGAATACTACGAGGAGGCCGATCGCGCCCGCTACGCCGCCGGGGCCCCCTCCCGCCGCGACATGATGATCGTGTGCAACGGGCCGCTCCAGAGCCGCGGCACGACCGAACTGCAGGCCGAACTGGGACGCTTCCGCGAGATCCTGGGGAGCCTCGATGCCGCCGGGCATGACGCGTTCTTCCCGGTCATCGCACCAGGTTGGCTCGATCATTTCATCTTCAACGAGTACTACAGGAACGAAGAGGACTTCATCTACGCGCTGGCCGAGATCATGCGCCCGGAGTACGAGGCCATTGTGGCGGCCGGCTTCATCGTTCAGATCGATGACCCGGGGCTGCCGGACTCATGGGCCACCTTCATTCCCGAGCCGCCTCTCGAAGAGTACCGCCGCCGCTCGCGCCTGCGTATCGAGGCGCTCAATCATGCGCTGCGCAACGTGCCGGAGGAATCCGTCCGCTACCATCTGTGCTGGGGCAGCTGGAACGGACCGCACGTCGACGACCTGCCCTTCGAACACGTGGTCGACCTCATGCTGCAGGTCCGGGCCCAGGGCTACTCCTTCGAGGCCGGCAACGTGCGCCATGAACATGAGTGGAAGATCTGGCGCGACGTGAAGCTGCCGGCCGGCAAGATCCTGATTCCCGGCGTGGTCAGCCACCGCACCAACACCATCGAGCATCCCGAGGTGGTTGCCGACCGGCTCACCAATTTTGCGAGCCTCGTGGGCCGTGAGAACGTCATGGCCGGTACGGACTGCGGTATGGGTGGCGGGCGCATCCACGCGGAAATCGGCTGGGCGAAGCTCGAGGCCAGTCTCGCCGGTGCGGCACTTGCCACGCGACGGCTCTGGGGCCGCTAGCCGCCCGTCCGCGGCTTGACACACGGAAAGGCTCCTACCAAAATGTCTACAACGTTGACTACTCTTCCACGAAATTCCGGCTCGCCTCCCGCGACCCTCGCGACCCGGGCGGAAGCGCTCGCGGCGGCCGCCGCCATTGCACCCCGGGTGCGGGCCCGGGCCCGTCAGACCGAGGCCGACCGGCTGGTGCCGCGCGAAACCATCGATGAGATGGCCGCGGCGGGACTTTTCGGGATCATCACACCGCGCGTATTCGGGGGCTCCGAGCTCGGTATCTCCGCGCTGGTCGAAGTGACCACCGAACTTGCCAGCGCCTGTGGCTCCACCGGCTGGGTCTACGGGGTGCTCGCCGGGCATAGCTGGCTGCTCAATCTGTTTCCCGTCGAGGCGCAACAGGAGATTTTCGCAGATCCCCGTGCGCTGACGGCAACAGTGTTTCGCCTTGCCGGCAAGGTCGAAAGGGTCGAGGGCGGCTTTCGCCTGACCGGCGGGGAAGGCCGGTTCTGCAGCGGCGTCGATCACGCCACCTGGATCGTCGTCGGGTGCCCGGTCAGCGGCGCGGGACCGCCCGACCCGCACTTTTTCGTCGTGCCACGCAAGGAATTCGAGATCATCGACGATTGGTTCACGGCCGGAATGCGCGGCACGGGCAGCCGCTCGATCCGCGTGCAGGAGAGCTTCATTCCGCAGCACCGCGCCGTGCGTGTCCAGGATATGGCAGGCGGAACCTCTCCGGGGGCGCGCTTTCATGCCCGCCCGCTGTATCGCATGCCCTTCCAGGACGTATCCCCTTTCTCGCTGGTCGGTGCACCGCTCGGGATGGCGCGGGCGGCCGTGCGTGCCTTCGGGGAGAGTCTGCGCGCCAGCGTGCAGAAGATGCCGGAAGACCAGGTGAGCGGACAGGCCGCCACGTTCGCCCGCCTGGCGACGGCCTCGGCGGAGATCGACGCCGCCTACGCGCTTGCCCTGGAGGATGCCGGCCGGCTGGATGCGGCCGCCGGTCCCGAGGAACTCGGCGACGTCACTCGCGCCCGCTTTCCGCGCGACTGGGCCTTCGCGGCCCAGACCGCCCGTCATGCGGTCAACCGGGTGTTTGAGGCCGCCGGCGGAAGTGGTATCTATGATGCCTCCGAACTGCAGCGCATCTGGCGCGACGTGAACTCGGCAGCACAGCATTTCGCCTTCACCTGGGACAGCGCCATGAACAACTACGGGCGGGTTCTCATCGGCCTTTCCGCCTCGGCGGTCGTGCCCCGCGGCGGCCGTTAGCGTGGACCCTCGGGCGCCATCGTGATCGATCCGGACCAGGTCTGCGAGATACACGACTACTCGGCCGACACCATTGCCGCCCAGATCTCACGCCTGCGCGTGTCCCGGGCAGCCGAACACCTCATTTACCGCGAGTGCGAGCTGGATGAAATCTGGCGCCTCGTGGACCTGGAAATCGCAAGCCTGCGCGCGACGGGCGCCTCGTCCGCCGACGCGGCGCGGCTCGCAGCAATTCGCGACATCATCATGCAGGCGCATGATCTGGTCGGCGTCGCGGGTGACCCCGCGGGGGCCGCAGAGTGCCTGCGGGAACTCATCGACTAAATGATCAGCTTGAGGAGGCAAAATCATGCTTTCCAAAGAAGACAATGACACCCTGACGCGGGTTGGCCCCGGAACCCCGATGGGGACGCTGCTGCGCCGATTCTGGATCCCGGCTCTGCTCGCTTCGGAGGTGGCGCAGCCCGACGGCAAGCCGGTCCGGGTGCGCCTCCTGGGCGAGGACCTCGTGGGCTTCCGCGACAGCGAGGGCCGGGTAGGCCTGCTCGATGAACACTGTCCGCATCGGCGCGCCTCGCTGGCGCTGGGGCTCAACGCCCATTCCGGATTGCGGTGCCTCTACCACGGCTGGAAGTTCGGAGTCGACGGCCGCTGTCAGGATGCTCCGACGGAGGCGGCCGGGGAGAAATTCTGTGCGCGCATCCGCACCACGGCCTACGCCACCCACGAGGCGGGCGGTGTCATCTGGGCGTACATGGGTCCGCCGGAACACAAGCCCGTGTTCCCCGACTACGAGTGGCTGTCCATGCCCGGCACACACGCCGTGCCGTTCAAGATCCAGGAAGACTGCAATTACGCGCAGGCGGTGGAAGGCACGATTGACTCGGCCCATGCCGGCGTGCTGCACAAATCGGTGCCGTGGGACGCGGCGCCGCGCCTGCCGCACGAGAAGGACCTCGTGCCGAAGCTCGAGGTCGAGTACACGCGTTACGGCCTCCGCTATGGCGCGGTGCGCAAGTTCGATGACCAGCGCGCGCATGTGCGCGTGACACAGGTGGTTCTGCCTTTCTACACGTTCATCCCGCCGGACGGCGGCGGGCCGCGCAAGGATCGGCGTCTGGTCAACTGCTTCGTACCGCGCGACGATACCTCCACCTGGCACGTGCAATGGTTTTTCGATGAAACCCAACCCATCGATGTCAAGCACCGCATCGATGAGGGCGGACACTGGGTCGATGAGAACTTCCGCAAGCTGCGCAATCGGGACAACTGGTACATGCAGGACCGGGAGGCCATGCTCACTTCGGAATTCGCGGGGATTCGCGGCGTCGTGACGCAGGACCACGCCGTGAGCGAAACCCAGGGCCCGATCCTGGATCGAACCAAGGAACACCTGGGTACTTCGGACGTGGCCGTCGTCGCCTGGCGCAGACTCCTCATTAAGGCCGCCCGCACGCTCGCGGAGACGGGCCAGGTGCCTCCGGCGCTCGATCCGACGGTTCCCTGGCGGACCGTTCGGGCCGACACCAGGGTGTATCCGGCCTCACGAACCTGGAAAGAGGAGCTGCCTCTGGATGCGCGACTCGCGGTATCGCACGCGAGCAGCGCCTGAGGTTGCCTCACACCGGCGAGCCTCCCGGGTTCGCCGGTAGATGACCGGATCGCCGTTCCCGCTGCCCACGAGGCTCGGGCGCGTGCGCCGCAGCCTTGGCGCACAGGCGACCCCGCTGATCATTGCGGTGGCGTTCTTCCTCGAAGAGATCGACGCCACCATTCTCACGACCTCCCTGCCGCAGATGGCGCGCAGCCTCGGTGTCGACGCACCGCGGATGAGCCTCGCCATCTCGTGCTACCTGTTGAGTGTCGCGATCGTGCTCCCGGTGAGCGGCTGGCTGTCCGATCGCATCGGTGCACGCCGGGCCTACTGCGCCGCGCTGGGCGTATTTGCCGCCGGTTCGGCCTTGTGCGGCTGGGCGCCATCCCTCCCCTTGCTCCTGGTTGGCCGCGCGGTGCAGGGCATGGGCGGTGCCTGCATGACCTCGGTCGGGCGCCTCATCGTCGTGCGCGCGGTACCCAAGGAGCAGCTGCTGACGGCGACCAATTACATGATCGCACCGGCACTCCTGGGCTCTTTGCTCGGCCCGGTGGTCGGTGGATTCATCACCACCTATTTCTCCTGGCGCTGGAATTTCCTGATCAACGTTCCGCTCGGCCTGCTCGGCATCCTCGTATCCGTCGCCGTCGTGCCACCAGTGGCGCGGCAGCCGGCACGACCGTTCGACTGGACCGGCTTCGGGATGCTCGCCTTGAGTCTGTGCCTGATCCAGCTGATCGTGCGTCCAGGCGGGCTGGCCGGCGGCGGTCCGGGCGGATACCTGCTGGCGGCCGGCGTGACCGGCGGATTGCTTGCCGGCTACGTCCGGCATGCACGCCGCACGCCCCACCCGCTCGTGGACATCCGGCTGCTGCGCACGCGCACGCTGGCGGTCACCGTCATGGCCGGTGGGCTGGCACGCATTGCCTCGGGGGCGCTGCCCTTCGTGCTACCGCTGCTCCTGCAGACGGTCTTCGGGCTGGATCCGCTTCATTCCGGGCTGTTGACGCTGGCGGCCACCGCGGGAGCCTTTGTCTCCCGCGCCGGGGCTGGGGCGGCCATGCGCCGGCTGTCTCTGCGCACGCTGCTGGTGATCAATGCCCTGGTGCTCGCGACCCTGATCGGTGGCCTGGCGCGCTTCACGCCGGCTTCGCCCCATGCATGGATCTTTGTCTATCTGCTGATCCTGGGGTTCCTGCGCTCCGTGCAGCTGTCCACGCTGACCGCGCTGGGCTATGCCGACCTCGAGGCGAACCAGTTCAGCCACGCAACGACCCTCATCACGCTCGCCGCACGCTGCTTCATGAGCGGGGGAATCATCCTGGCAGCCGCTGTGCTCGGAGCGCTGGCGGGCCCGCATGGTGCGACGGCGGGTGACTTTGCGGTCGTGTTCGGGATTCTCGCGATGCTGATGGGAGGCTCGGCCATCGGCTTCGGGTACCTGCGTCACACGGACGGCTGGCAGCTGTCACGCCCCGCCGGAGAGCCACCGGCTAGCCCCGCGTGACGGTGACCGGCCGCCGCCAGGGATCCACGATCACATGCACTGCATCGCGAATTTCGCGGCCGGCAGTGGCCTTGATGGCGAGATCCACCTCCTCCAGCCCCAAGGTGTGGGTACACATCCTCTCGAGCGGGAAACGCCGGGACGTGATGATGCGCAGCGCGCGCTCCACCGCCTGCCAGGTACGCCCCCGACCGGAGCGAACGGTCAGGAACTTCTTCTTGATGTCACGCACCGGAACAGCCCCCTCGACGCAGTTGACCCACAACCAGGCGCCCTGATTGACCACCTTCAGGTACTGCTGCAGGTTCTTGCCTTCCGGGTCGCCGGTGGTATCGATCACCACGTCCACTCCGGTCCCGCCGGTCAGTGCGCGCAGGCGCCCCTCCAGGTCCTCGGTCTGGACATCGATGAAGTGATCGGCGCCCAGTTCGAGTGACAGCTCCAGGCGGCGCTGATCACGCGACAGCCCGGCCAGAATCACGCGTGAGGCACCCGCATCGCGGGCCGCGATCACACACCCCAGCCCCTGCTGTCCCGGTCCGATGACGAGTACCGTCTTGCCCGGACCTGCATTCACGTCGAACGTCGCCCATTGCACGCCATTGCCCAGCGGAATGGCGAGCGTCGCGAGCGCGGCAGGCAGGTCCTGCGGAATCCGGTGGATGACCACGTTCCACGGCAGGAACAGGTATTCGGCAAAGGCGCCGAACAGGTGGGGCGCAGGCTCGGTGGACATCAGGCCGATCCGTTTCGGGTTCTCACCGAAGAAATCCGCCGCTGGACAGAACCGGTATTCGCCCTGCAGGCACCATGCGCAGGCCTTGCACGGCAGGTACTCCTGCAGCACCACGCGCGCTCCCTCTTCCACCTGCCACATGCGGCGTGCGAGCGGGCCAGGTGCGGCAATCGAACCGACGACCTGGTGGCCCATGATGATGTCTTGCCAGCGCTCACCACGGTACACTTCCGGCTCGGCGCCGCCGACCGCACAGGCCTCGACCCGCAGCATGCCTTCATCCGGACCGAGCGCCGGCCACGGAAACTCGCGGATCTGCGTGCGCTCCACGCCGACCTTGACGGCAGCCCGCACGCTGGCCGGCCATCTCGCGGCGCCGCTCACAGGCGGGCCCAGCCGCCATCGACGACGAGGGTCTGGCCTGTCATGAAGCCGGCATCCCCGCTGGCCAGGAAGGCGAGCGCACCCACGACATCAGCGGGAGTCGCGACCCGCTTGATCGACTGGTTTTGCGCGAGTTCGAGCGTGAACGCCTCGAACGCGCCATGGTCGTGAGTGCCGCTCATCAGATAGAACGAGGCCTCGAGCTGTGCGGTCACCGTCGGCCCGGGCGCCAGCGCATTGACCGTCACCCCGGTGGTGCCAAGCTCGCTCGCCAGCGCCCGCGTCAGCCCGATGAGCCCGCCCTTGCTCGCCACGTAACCGGTCAACCCCGGCACCGTCACCAGGTGAAATGAATTGGAAGCCATGTTGATGATCCGCCCCCACCGCCGTGCGATCATCTGGGGTGCGAAGGCCTGGGCCATCAGAAAGGGCGCATCCAGATTCAAGGCCATGTAGCGGCGCCAGGTCTCGAAGCTCATCTCCAGGAACGGTGCCGTGGAGTATATGCCGGCGTTGTTCACGAGAATGTCGCACGGACCGAAGCTCTCGGCCACGCGCCGGGCGAGCGCCCCGACCTGCTCCGGACTCGTCACGTCGCAGTTGACCACCAGCGCCCGCCGGCCACAGCGTTCGATGAGCGCGGACGTCTCATCGCACGGCTTGATGTCCACGACGACGATGTCCGCGCCCTCCTGTGCCAGGCGCGCTGCGCAGGCCTGACCCAGTCCGCCTGCCGCGCCCGAGACGACCGCGACCCGTCCCGCCTGCCTTTGCTCCATCGCCATCCTCCCGGCATCATTGGATACAGATATGATAGCCGATCTTATCTACCACTTCCGACCCCACGTCGTCAGGAACCGAGGCTCACCATGTCTGCACCGTTACGCGTCTGGTTCATCACCGGCTGCAGTTCCGGCTTCGGTCGCTGCCTGGCCGAGCAGGCCCTGGGGCGCGGCGAGCGCGTGGTCGCAACCGCACGCGACATTTCGAGTCTGCACGACCTGCAGACCGCGTTCGGCGAGCGCGTCTGCACCGTGGCGCTCGATGTGACCCGCCCGGAGCTGCTGCGGCCCGCGATAGAGCGGGCGCGCTCGGCGTTCGGTCGCATCGATGTCGTGGTCAACAATGCCGGCTACGGGCTGCAGGGCACGATCGAGGACGTCGCTGATGCCCAGGTCCGGGCCGCGTTCGAGACCAATTTCTTCGGGGCACTCGCGGTCATCCGCGCTGTCCTGCCGCTGCTGCGCACCCAGCGCAGCGGTCACATCGTAAACGTATCCTCGGTCGGCGGACGCCTCTCAGTGCCGATGATCGGGCTGTACAGCGCCACCAAGTTCGCGCTCGAAGGTGTCTCGGTCGCGCTGGCGGCAGAGCTCGCCCCCCACGGTATCCGGGTCACACTCGTCGAGCCCGGGGCATTCGCGACACGCTTCGGGGGGGCCTCGCTCGTGGCCGTACCCCCGAGCGCACCCTACGCCGCGATGGGTGACGCGATCGCGGCTTCGCTCGCCTCGTTGAAATGGGGCGACCCGCGGCGCGCCGCCGCGGCCATCATCGAGGCCTGCGACGCAAGCGAACCGCCGCTGCGCCTGGTCCTCGGTGAGCAGGCACTTGGCATGGTGCGCCACACCCTGAAGGAGCAGCTCGCAGAGCTCGAACGCTGGGAAAGGCTGTCCGTCAGCGCCTCACCCGACTGATGCCTGCCCGAGCCGCGCCGGGATCTGTCGTGACACGAGAACCCCTGCGGCGAGCGCAATCAGTGCCGCCAGTACCAGGCTCGCGCAGAAGCCCTGCAGTCCGCCGCGATCGAGTGCGATGACGCCGGTGTAGGAGCTGGCGATCGCCCCGACCCGGCCGCAGCCCACCGCCAGGCCCAGCCCCGCCGCCCGGTGGGCAACCGGGTAGATCTCGGCACACAGCGCATACAGCAGTGTCTGGATCCCGATCACCGTGGCCCCCAGCAGCGCGATGGTGATCGCGAGGGGCGTCAGTGCCGCCCCGCTGCCGGGCAGAACATGGGGCAGGACCAGCCCGCAGGCCATCGCGCCGGCCCCCAGCAGCGCCAGGCAGGCGCGCGATCCAAACCGCTGCAGCAGCATCCCGGTGACCAATCCGCCGACGAGCCCGCCGATCGAGAACGCGGACACGGCGCGGCTCACTGCCGCGACCGGGAGGCCGCGGGCGCTGAGTGCCGCGGGCGCCCAGCTGAACATGGAGTAATAGAGGAGCACCGTGCAGAAGAACGCGAGCCACAGCCCGAGGGTGTCGCGCGCGCTGACCCCCAGCCGCAGCGTGAACGCGCCGCGTTGCCGGACCGGCGCACCCGGGGCGGTCGTGTACGGCAGCCTGTGTGCCACGCGCCCGCCGAATCCGGCAAATACCGCGAGTACCGCCGCGACGGCGCCGCATGCGAAAAACAGACCGCGCCAGCCGTACGCCGGGAGAATGAAGGCAGCGGCTTCTCCGACCACGAAACCACCCAGCGGCAGGCATGCGAGACCGATCGCCAGGTTCAACCCGCGGCGCCGCTCGGTGCTGAAGTCGGCGATCACCGTCGCCGCGACCGGCAGGGAAGCGCCCAGGCCCACTCCGGCCGCCAGCCGCCACCGTCCCAGCTGCGCCACATCGTGGGCCAGTCCACACCCTGCCGTGGACACACCCATGAGCAGCAGGCTCGCCAGAAGCGCCCGGAATACACCAAAGCGATCGCCGGCAAAGCCGCCCGCCAGGGCACCGACCGCGAACCCGACCAGACCGAGCGCGGTCGGGACGGCCAAAGCGGCGCGGGGCAGATGCCAGCTCGCCAGCAGCGCCGGCAGCGCGAGTCCCATGGCTTGCGTGCCCACTCCGTCCGCCAGGAACGCAAGCGCAGCGAGCACAAGAATCCATGCACGAGAGCGTCCATCTGACATTCGGTCTGATCCCCCGATCAGCTTTCCTGCTATCTTTAAATATTATACACTTTACGTAGGCGATTTTTTTGGGAATGCACGCGGCCGGATACGGCGCGGCGAGCCGGAGCAAGAGTGGCCAGGACCGACACCGACAGCCCTGCCCAGCGTGCACCCCAGCTGCAGCTGCGCCTGCAGTCGGTGCAGTATGTGGCGCGCAGTATCCTCGGCTTCGAATTCGTCTCGCCGGATGGAACGAGCCTGCCGCCCACCGAAGCCGGTGCCCACATCGGCGTGCACCTTCCGGACGGATCGGTGCGCCAGTACTCGCTCATACACACGCCGCCTGCGCCACACAGCTATGAGATCGCCGTGAAGCTCGATGCCACCAGCCGCGGAGGATCGCGGTACATGCACGAACAGCTGCGCGTCGGCACGGTGCTCGGCATCGATCCGCCACGCAATAACTTCCCGCTGGCGACCGATGGCCCCGAGCATCTGTTCTTTGCCGGCGGCATCGGCGTGACACCGATCCACGCCATGATCGAGTGCCTGGCTGCCCGAGGCACCCGCCCGCAGTTGTGGTATGCCTGCCGCGACCGCGCGGAACTTGCGTATGGGAGCCAGCTCGCAGCCATGGCCATCGTTCACCTGCACCTCGACAGCGAGCACGGCGGCCGCTTCTTCGACATCGCCGCGGCAGTCTCCGCCGCGCCGCGCGAGGCTCATCTGTACTGCTGCGGGCCGGCCCCGATGCTGGCGGCCTTTGCGGCGGCGACGACTGACCGGCCTGCCGCGCAGGTGCACGTGGAGTACTTCACGCCGCGCGCCAGCGCTGCGATGGATGGCGGCTTCACGGTCGCGCTCGTGCGCAGCAAGCGTGAGATGTACATCCCCGCCGGCCGCACCATCCTGCAGGTGCTGCGTGATGCGGGCGTCGCGGCGCCCTCCTCCTGCGAGGAAGGCATCTGCGCGGCCTGCGAAACGCGCGTTCTGGAAGGCGTGCCCGATCATCGCGACTCCATCCTGTCGGAGGCGGAACGCGCCGGCGGCACCACCATGATGATCTGTGTATCGGGCAGCAAGACCCCGCGCCTCGTCCTCGATATCTGACTTACGGAGAGTGTTCATGATCATCGACTGCCACGGTCACGTCAGCCCGCCAACCGAACTGTGGGCCTACAAGGCCAATATCCTTTCCCACCGCGGCGAGCACGGGCGGCGCATGTCCGAAGTCACTGACGAGGAGATCCTGCATCACGCCAACAAGAAGGAGATGGCTCCCTGCGGGCACCTCGACATGCTCGATCGGGTCGGTACCGACATGCAGATGCTCTCGCCGCGCCCCTTCCAGATGATGCACAGCGCCAAGCCCGGAAGGCTCGTGCACTGGTTCACCGAGGAGACCAACAACATCATCGCGCGCACCTGCAAGCTGCTGCCGAAGCGCTTCGTCGGCGTCGCAGGACTCCCGCAGGTCGCGGGCGAGCCGATCGAGGTCGTGCTGCCCGAGCTGGAAAGGTGCGTGAAGCTTGGTTTTCGCGGCTGCCTGCTCAATCCGGACCCTTATGAGAACGGCCCGACGGAGGCTCCGCCTCTCGGCGACCGTTACTGGTACCCGCTCTACGAGAAGCTGTGCGAACTCGATCTCCCCGCGCACATCCACGCCACCGGCTCGCAGTCCGAACGGACCCCGTACACGGTGCACTTCATCAACGAGGAGACCATTGCCGTGTTTGGTCTCGTCAATTCCAACGTCTTTCGGGACTTTCCGGACCTCAAGATTCTCGTGTCCCACGGCGGCGGGGCCATCCCCTATCAGCTCGGGCGATTCCAGTCCGGCGGCCACCGGCGCGGAATGAACTTTCTGGAGGGTGCGCGCAAGCTGTACTACGATACGGTGCTGTACACGCCCGATGCCCTGCACCTGCTCATCAAGACCATGGGCCATGAGCGCTGCCTGTTCGGCGCCGAGTGCCCGGGCGTCGGTTCCACGATCGACCCCGCCACCGGCCGCACGCTCGATGACGTCAAACCCATGATCGATGGACTCGAATGGCTGACGGACACGCAGAAGCGCGCGATCTACGAAGACAACGCGCGCCGGCTCTTCAAGCTGTAGCACCATGGCCGAAATCGTTCTTGCCATCGGCAGCTCGCACGGCCCCATGCTCTCGACCCCGCCGTCGGGCTGGGATCTGCGGGTCCCGGATGACCGGCGTCACCGCCACCCCTATCGCGGACGCGACTGGAGCTTCGATGAACTGGTTGCGCAGCGGCGCAACGAGCGGCTCGAGGAACAGGTGACCCCGGAACGCTGGCGCGCGCGCCACGCCGCCTGTCGCGCCGCGATCAGCCGACTTGCGGCCATCTTCGACGAGACCCGGCCGGACGTTGCCATCCTGTTCGGCGATGACCAGATGGAATGTTTCCGCCACGGCGTCGTGCCGAGCCTCGGAATCTTCTACGGCCCCCACTTCGTCAACAGCGAGTACGATGAAGAGCGCATCGCAGCCCTGCCACCCGGCATCGCGCCGAGCCTGCCCGGCCACATTCCGCCGGGCGGCGCCACCTATCCGGGTTCGCCGGAACTGGCGCTGCATCTGCTGCGCCACGCCCAGGCGGACGGCTTTGACCTGTGTGCCATGAAACGCATGCCGGGCGACGAGACCCCGCATGCCTTCGGTTTTCTGTGCCGGCAGATCATGTCGGATCGGGTGATCCCCAGCATTCCGGTGTTCATCAACACGTTCTATCCGCCCAACCAGCCGACGGCCTCGCGCTGCGCCGAACTCGGGTACTCGCTGCTCGAAGCAGTGAAGAGCTGGCCGCAGAACGTGCGGGTCGCGCTGTTGGCATCCGGAGGGCTCACGCATTTCGTGATCGACGAGGAGGTCGACCGCCAGGTTCTGCAGGCGATCACCACCGGCACGGTGAGCGGGATCACATCCCTGCCGGAATCGACCTTCCAGTCCGGTACGTCGGAGATCAAGAACTGGATACCGGTGGTCGCCGCGATGTCGCAGCTTGGCATGCCTGCCCAAATCATCGACTACGTGCCATGCTACCGTTCGCTCGCCGGTACCGGCAATGCCATGGGATTCGTGTGCTGGCGGCGCGGGCAACAGGGTGCTCCATGAATGATCCCACCGGTCCCGGCATAGCCTCGCAACGTCGAGAACGCGTGCAGCGCCTGCGGCGCCTGGACGCTTGCGCCGTGAGCGATGCACTCGACAAGCTCGGGCTGCCGGGCGTCGTGAGCCACGTCCCGCAGCTCTCCGGCGATCAGAAGATCGCCGGCGCGATCGTTACCCTGAAGGTGGGGGTGGGAACGCCGCCACCGGGCCCGCCGCGGCACCTGGGCACACGCGCCATCGAAGTGGCCGGCAGCGATCACGTGATCGTCATCGAGCAGCGGTCCGGAATCGATGCCGGCTGCTGGGGCGGACTGCTCACGCTCGGCGCCCGGATGCGTGAGGTTGCCGGCGTCATCGCCGATGGCCCGGTTCGCGACATCGATGAAGCACGCGCCTACGGTTTTCCGGTCTTTACACGCGCCCTGACGGCGCGCACGGCGCGCGGCCGCGTCGTCGAACTTGGCACCAACGTGCCCATCCGCCCCTGGGAACAGCCGGTCGAACCGGAGGACTTCGTGATCGCCGACCGCAGTGCCGTGGTGTTCATTTCCGGAGGCAGCATCGACGCGGTGCTCGAGGCTGCCGAGGCCATCGCCGCTCGGGAAGCGGCGATGGCCAAGGCGCTGCTCGCCGGCACCGCCCCGGCGGCCGTGATGGCGGGCAATTACGAGAACATGCTCAAAGGCTCATCATGACGACATCGAACGACACGCAGGTCGAAAGGGCGTCCCGCTACGACACCGCGACGCTCAGCGATGCCCTGGACCGGCTCGGAATCCTCGGGCAGTGCGCACGCATCGGCCCCTGCAACCATGCGTTCCGCATGACCGGCCGCGCCTACACCATCCTCTATGGACCGGCGGCCAAGCCCGCCGGTACCGTGGGGGACTACATCGACGACGTGCCTGTCGGGGGAGTCGTGGTGCTCGATAACGGCGGCCGCGAGGATGCCACGGTCTGGGGCGACATCCTCACGGAGATCGCCCACCGCCGCGGGCTTGCCGGAACCGTCATCGATGGCATCAACCGCGACGTGCAGCTGTGCCTGGCGCTCGGTTACCCGGTATTCAGCCGCGGCACCTGGATGCGAACCGGCAAGGACCGGGTCCAGGTGGAAGGCACCAATGTCAACGTGACGATCGGCGAGGCCCGGGTGTGTCCGGGTGACATCCTGCGTGGCGACGCCGACGGCGTCATTGTCATTCCGCGTGCACACGAGGAGACGGTGCTCGCGGTCGCCGCGGAGATCGACGCGGCCGAGGAACATATCCGCGAGGCCACCCGCGCCGGCGAACGGCTGGATGAAGCCCGCCGGCGCTTCCGCTACCACCAGCTTCAGAGCCGCCAGCGATGAATGCGCGGCGCATCGATCCCACGTTGACGACCCGGCCGATCGCGCACCGTCCGGATCCTGAACTCCTGGCGGCCGCCAGCCGGCTCGCCAGCGCAACCTTGCATGAGGCGGCCGGCAAGCGCGGGGACCTGCCCGGCGCCATCAAGCCGGTGCATTCCCAGTTCAGGCTCTGCGGGCCGGCGTTCACCGTGCACTCACCGGGAGGTGACAATCTCTGGCTGCACCGCGCGATCGATCTCGCGGCACCCGGGGACGTGCTCGTCGTCGACGTGAGCGGCAGTCATGAATTCGGCTACTGGGGCGAGATCATGTCGAGCGCCGCGCGCCAGCGCGGTCTTGGTGGACTCGTCCTCAACGGTTGCGTCCGCGATGGCGTGCTGCTCGGGGAGATCGGCTTTCCGGTCTTTGCGCGGGGACTGTGCATTCGCGGCACCGGCAAGGATTTCGGTGCCAGAGGCTTCATCAATCACCCGTTGCTGGTGGGCCATGTCGTCGTGAACGCGGGCGATCTGATTGTCGGTGATGCGGACGGCGTGGTCGCCATCGCCGCAGCCGAGGCACCGGCGGTCGTCGCGGCTGCCCGGCGCCGCGACGCCGAGGAAGCCGCGATCCTGACGCGCATCGCGGCCGGCGAGCGTACGCTCGATATCTATGGCTGGCGCCGTCCCGCGGACTAGCCCGGATGGCCGCCAACCTCGACTCCTTCAAGCTCGGCATGCGCCGCCTCGCCGCAGGCGTGTGCCTCATCACCACCCGCTGCACAGACGGCACCCGCCGCGGCATGACCGCGACCGCGGTGTGCTCCGTATCCGCCTCCCCTCCCACCCTGCTGTGCTGCATCAACCGCAGCAACTCCTCATACGATGCCATCCTTGCCTCCGGCATATTCGCGGTCAACGTGCTGTCGCTGGAGGACCGGCCGCTCGCCGACCTGTTCGCGCGCTCGGTGCCACCGGAGGAGAAGTTCGCCGCCGGCCTGTGGCAGCACCAGGACACCGGTGCGCCCCTGCTCGAGAGCGCCCTTGCCGCCTTTGACTGCCGTGTGGGCCAGCATGTCGCGGTCGGCACGCACGGCATCCTCTTCGGCGAAATTCAGGCGGTCCAGGTACGCCAGGTTTCCGCCAAACCCCTGTTGTACGTGCACGGCGCCTACGGGGGCTTCGCCTCGATTGCGCAGGCCAGCGACCTGGAGAGCCTGTGGATACCGAACTGGGACTATGAGCCCAATTGATCCTCCGATCGCCTAGCAGAAGATTCTTCTCTTGTGCATGCAAAAAGGATAAATTGAAGACTTGAAATCGACACGACTCACCGGCCTGATGATCCTGCCCGGCTGCCTTCTGGCGTCGCTGGGCGCAGCTGCCGCCGCGCCGACCGGCGGGGATTGGCCGCTCAACGGACGCACCTTCGAGGCGCAGCATCATTCGCCGCTGCCACAGATCAACGCGACCAATGTGCAGCGGCTGGGCCTGGCCTGGGAGTTCCGCGACTTTGTCGTCCGGGGACGAACCCATCGGGCCATGCAGTCCAGTCCGCTCGTGGTCGACGGGATCATGTACTTTTCCGGCCCCTGGGGTGTTGCCTATGCCCTGGACGCCCGCACCGGACGCCACCTGTGGACCTACGACCCCAAGCCCGATGGCCAATACGCCCGTTCCGCATGCTGCGATGTGATGAGCCGCGGCCTTGCGGTGTGGCACGGCCGGGTCTACGCCGCATCGCTGGACGGCTACCTCACGGCCCTCGATGCCCGCTCGGGCCAGGTGCTGTGGCGGGTGGACACCTTCGTCGACCATCACTGGAACTATACGATCACCGGCGCCCCCTACATCGCCGGCGACAATGTACTCATCGGCAATGCCGGCGCCGAGATGGGTGCGCGGGGTTACGCCAGCGCATACAACCTGCAGACCGGGCGTCTCGCGTGGCGCTTCTGGTCGATTCCCGGTGACCCCGCGAAGGGCCCCGATGAGACCCCGGACGTGACCCTTGCCCGCCACACCTGGGCCAAGGATAGCCACTGGGAACTCGGCGGCGGCGGCACGGTGTGGGACTCCATGGCCTACGACCCCGAGGCCAAACTCGTCTACCTGGGCATTGGCAACGGTGACCCGCATCCGAGGTGGTTGCGCAGTCCCGGAGGTGGCGACAACCTGTTCATCTGCTCGATCGTCGCCGTCGATGCGACGACCGGGCGGCTGAAGTGGTACTACCAGGAGTCCCCGGGGGATAGCTGGGACTTTGATGCGACCACGCCGATGGTGCTCGCCGATCTCGACCTGAAGGGCCGCACCCGACCGGTACTCATGCAGGCGTCCAAGAATGGCATCTTCTATGTCATCGACCGACTCACGGGTGAACTGCTCAGGGCCGACGCCTACACATATGTAAACTGGACCGACGGCATCGATCTGAAGACGGGTCGACCGCATATCACCACCCACGCCGACTACTCGCGTGGCCCGCGCATCATCTGGCCGAGCCCCGCTGGCGGACATGGCTGGCAGCCGATTTCCTTCGATCCGGACACCCACCTGGTCTATGTACCCGTCTACGAAGCGCCGATGCGATTCCACGCCGATCCCACCGCAAAATTCCAGCCCGGATACTGGAATCAGGCCGAGGGCGGGGAATTTCCGCCGTACACGGACGCGGCGGCGATCCAGGAACTGCGCCATCAGCCTGCGCCGAGCATGCAATCACACCTGCAGGCATGGGATCCGGTGCAGGGACGCGCTGTGTGGGCGTCCGGACCACTGCCCTTCGGCGTCGGCGGCACCCTGAGCACGGCTGGCGGCGTCGTTTTCGAGGGGACCTCCGACGGGTTCCTCTCGGCTTACGATGCACGCAGCGGTCGCAGACTCGCGCACATCGCGACCGGCACCGCCATTTCAGCCGCACCGATCAGCTATCAGATCGACGCGGTACAGTACGTTGCCGTCATGGCCGGCGCGGGCGGGCCGCAAGGAGCGCGATTCGGCCCGGATGTCGCGGCCAGCCACTATCAGAACTTCGAACGCCTGCTGGTCTTGCGGCTGGACGGGGGCCCGGTGCCGTTGCCGCCTCCCGTCGTGGTTCCGGCCCGGCAGCCCACGCCGCCGCCGCTCGCCGCTGATGCCGCGGCGCTCAGCCGTGGTGCACAGCTGTTTCACGACTACTGCGTCCGCTGCCATGTGGTCGGGGGAGCCTTCGGGGAATTTCCGGATCTGTGGAATCTCCCCACCGGGACGCTGGCCGCGTTTGACCCGATCGTGCGCGGCGGTGCACTGCGTGACGCCGGTATGGGTGCGTTCGATGATGTCCTGAGCGCCGCGGATGTCGCGGCTATTCGGGCATATATTGTCAATGACGAGCGCCGTCGCCGCGCCGATCGCCCGACCGCGCCGCCGCGATAGCCATTACTTACCTGTCCGGGGGGTCCCCTTCGGCATATAATTGCCTACCGTTGTTCGAACCCGCCCGAGAGCCGGCGACTGACGCCCGCAGATGTCCGGGCACTTGAGGTCAATGATGGCGAAAGCAGCAAATCGAATCCGCGAAGTCCCGGCTACTTCCGCCGACATACCGGCCAATATCGCCAATCAGATCCGGGAACTCATCGCTCGGGGGGGGCTGTCACCGGGCGTGCGCCTCGGGCAGCAGGAACTGGCTGAGCGGTTCGAGGCGAGCCGGATGCCGGTTCGCGAGGCTCTCAAGCTGCTGTCGGCCGAAGGCATCATCGTCCACGACGCCAACCGTGGATTTTTCGTCGCGACGCTCTCGAGCGATGAGGCGCGCCAGCTCTTCAAGCTGCGCCACATGGTCGAGGATTCCCTTCTCTCGAGCATTCGCTGGCCGACGGAGGAGGAACTGCGCGAACTCAACCGCCGCGCCGACGAACTCGAGAAGCTGCTCAATTCCGGCGACCGTTCCACCTGGTGGACCCGTCATCGCGAATTCCACCAGATGATTTTCGAACTCTCGAATGAGCCCGTGATCGTGCGTGAGGCAATGCGGTTATGGAGCCTCACGGACCGCTACCGCTCGCTCCTGCCGCTACCGCAGCGGCCCAGCGCCGAACGCGCCCTGGTCAAGAAGCACGAAATCGTCCAGGCGCTTGCCGATCGTGACCGGCGCAAGCTGATCCGGGTGCGCGCCGAGCGACGCGAGCAGTTCGAGCGACTGGTGCTCGAGGTGCTGCAGAGCCGATCCGCCTGAGCGCGGGTTGCTACGCGAACTGGAAGCGGAACACGTCTCCATGCCCGCGGATCCAGCCAGCCGTCGGATCCGCGAAATGTGCCGGAAAGAACCTCACGTCCCGGTCCGCATACTCCTCGAAGACCCGCTTGCGGGTCTGACCCGTCATAACCGGATCGAAGTCGGCGAAGAAGGGCATCGTCGGGCGGACGAGCTCGACCGGATGATGGAACAGATCCCCCGAGAAGATTGCCTGAGACCCGGCGCTGCGGGCATGGATCAGGCAGGACCCGGGTGAATGCCCCGGTGCCGGCGAGAGCCACACCCCCTCATCCAGCTCGGCGTAGACCGAGTGCGCGGTCTCGACAAGGTGCGCCTGACCGGCCTCGATGATCGGCAGCACGCTGTCCAGGTACGCCTCCCCATGGAAGGGCTCCTCGCCGTGGCTGCTGAAATACTCCACGTCCGGGCGAGTGAATACGTAACGCGCATTCGGAAAGGTCGGGACCCAGCGGCCGTCTCGCAGCTGCGTATTCCAGCCCACGTGATCGCCGTGCAGGTGCGTGCACAGAACCAGGTGAATGTCCTCGGGCGCGAATCCCGCCTCGGCCAGGCGCTGCAGGTACGGCGTCTCGAGCATGTGCGCGAATGGAATCGTGCGCTGCTTGTGATTGCCGTTGCACGCATCGATCAGGATGTTCCGTCCCCGGCAGCGCAGCACGAAGCTGTGCACGCTCAGATTCATCTGCGCGGTGTGTGGCTCGGGGCTCAGGTGAGCGTCGGAGTACCAGCTCCGAAGCCGTGCGAGATCCGCGGCCGTGATGTCCGGAAAAGCCATCGTCATCGGCGCGGCCTGTTCCATTTCCAGAACCTTGTGGATCTCGAACGCACCGAGTTTCTGAACCTTCATATCGACTCCCCTTTAGGCGGCGCTCGCCGCCGAAATCCTTGTCACTCTGGCCGCGCCGCGCGCTCCGCGTCCGCGCGCAGGAACGCGCCGGTCGACCAGTAGGCGATGCCGCCCAGCAACGCCATTCCCGCGGCGGCCGCCAGGGAGAAGCGCACGGCCAGCGCCCCGAGCTGTGGCGTCAACAGGTCGTTCAGGCGCCCAATGAAGTATGGTCCGAGGCTTTGCCCGGTGACGCCGGCAAACACCAGGAACAGCGCCGCAGCCACTGACCTCATCTGCGGACGCGCCACGCCGGAGGCAATGGTGAAGCACGGTCCCATGACCGCGGCAGCCAGGAAGGCGTCGAGCACCAGTGACAGCGCCCAGACCGAACTGTCCTGCGAGAACAGCAGCAAAAGGTCCACCGGACACAACAGCATCATCGAGATTCCAAGGATCCGCGGCACCCAGCGCACATCCCGGCGACTCAGGCGCGATGCCAGGAACCCGATTCCCAATGAGCCGATGATGCCGGCCGGGCCGCGCGCCACGCCGACGAGCGCCCCGACCCGCGTCGCGCTGAGGTGATGCACGCGCATCAGGAAGGTCGGCGTCCAGGCCACGAACGCACCCAGCTCGAATGCAGTGAGCGCGCCGCCGGCCAGCAGCAGCAGGTAGGTACGCGAACCGAGCAGAAAGCGCAGGGTCGCACCGACCCCGGCGCGCCCGCCGGGCCCGGATGCGGCACGCGGTGGCTCGCGCACCGTGAGCCCGAACAGCAGCGCGGCCAGCACTCCCGGGATGCCGACGGCCACGAAGGCCGCCCGCCAGCCGAGCCGGTCGGCCAGCAGGCCGACGATCGGAAAGCTCACCAGCATGCCGATCGCCGGCGAGGTCCCCATGACGCCCAGCGCCAATGCACGCCGACGCAGGTCAAACCGATCCGCGAGCAGCGAGGCCGACGGGGACAGACTGGTGGCTTCCGCAGCGCCAAGCAGGAATCGTGCCCCCGCAAGCTGGCCGGCAGACACGGTGGCGCCCGTCAGTGCCGTGACCGTACTCCAGCACGCAAAGCCGATGGCGATCAATCGCGTGCGGCTCCAGCGGTCAGCGATGAAGGCGAAGGGCAGGCTCAGCATCGAATAGGACAGAGCGAAGGCAGCGCCCGACAGCAGACCCAGCACCGCGTCCGAGAGCTGCAGGTCATGCTTGACGAGCGGCAGCAGCATGCTGAAGACGTAACGGTCGATGTTGCTGAAGGCATTGACGACGGTCAGCAGCGCCAGGGTGTACAGGGCGACCGCACCGGAGGCGAATACGCCCGTCTGCGCGCTGCCCAGGAGTGGTTGCCGAGAATCCATCCTTGCCGCCCTCACCCATGCGCCCGGCCAGGCGCCCGATCCGGGAAGCGACAGGACCCGACTGCCAGGAAGCCAACTCCGGAATACAAAATAAGTATGACCGTCTTTTATGCATTTGTGTAGGCGTCCGCGTAGAGCAATCCGGGCATGTCCATGGGGGCGCGAGGGAACCGGGGGGAGCCTTGGCGTCGAGGTGCCCGCCCCATGGCCCGGCTGTCGTCCGGGCTCGAGCGGAGAGTCAATCGCCTAGCAGGTCCTGTATACACTTCTGCTTGCTGATCAGAGAGCCGATCCTGTAAGCTAGGAAAAACAGGCTTCCTGTCCAGCTGAATCCCGTGCCGCGGGCGGCGCGGCCCGCTGACTGCGCCTCGAGCCGTCAGCAGAACGGATGCCGGCGACAGTCGGGATGTTCCTGAATTCGGGTTGTCCACGTGCCGTGCCGCCGATCGGGGTGAGCGGCAATCCTGCGTACCTAAGGAGTCTGCATGAACGCCAGCGAGAACGCCGCGATCTCCGAGCTGAAGCCGGCGGCAGCTGGCCATGCCCAGGGGAACGGTGAGGGGATACCGTTTCGGTTTTACGACAACCGCCAGAAATATCTGGCATTCGTCAACACCTGCAACGAGAAGCAGGCGATTGCGCGCCGGGCGGCCCAGGAACTGCACCACCTGCACCCCACCCCGCCGGCACTGCGGTTCTTCGACGCCGGCATGGGTGATGGCACGATCATGTCGCGGCTGATGCGCAGCACGCACCGGGCCTTCCCGACCATTCCTCTCCTGGTCGTCGCCAAGGAGATCAGCCTCGAAGATGTCCGGCTGGGCCTTGAAAAGATGCCGGACCGATTCTACGAGCATCCGGCCACCGTACTCGTCATCACCAACCTCAACTACGTCGAAGCGCCGCGACTGATGCCCAGGGACGTGCGCTCGGCCGCTGCGCTGAACTGGCAGGAAGTGCGTCTCACGGGGCTTTCGGCGCACGAGTACGCCGAGCAGATCGAGGAACTCGGTCCGACCCTGAGCCATGGCTGGGAGACCAAGCCCAGCCCCAGGACGGGCAACCCGGTCTACGTACGACCCTCGGTTCTCGTGATCTATCGGGACGATCACCGGTTCCTGCTGGACCCGGTGATTCCGCGGCCTGGCTGCATCTTCGAGAGCTACGACCTGATACTCGCGTCCCAGCCGTGGCGGGCGCGCATGTCGGCGGAATTCAAGGCGCAGAAGGTACTGGCGCCTCTGGCCAGGAGCCTCTCCCCGGGTGGGCGCATGCTGACCATCCAGTCCTATGGCCATGATCCGGCGCTGGAGGTCATCCAGAACTGCTGGCCCGGCGAGAGCCCGTTCCAGGCGGATCGGCATCAGCTGCTGGCGGCCCTCCGGGCCGAGCTGGGCCGCGACAGCCGTGATTTCGCCTTGCACGCCCCTGCCGACGAGAAGTCGCTGTTCCGGTACGAGATGCACACGCTGCCATCGGAAATCGGCGACCGGATCGGAACCTCCACGCTGTTCGCAGCCTGGAATGCCGCCATCTACGTGAACCAGATCGAGGATGAGCGCCTGGATTCGGTGGTCCAGAACGGCGCCTATCTGGAGGCCACGCAGAAGGTGCTGCAAAAGCACGGCGGCCTGTGGTTCAACGATGAAACCTTCGTGGTCGCCCGTCGCAGGGCCTAGCCGCCACATGCCAGGTGCAGCCTCCAAACGCGCGCTGATCTGCGGCTCCATGGCGTACGACACCCTGATGGTGTTCATGGACCGGTTCCGGGAGCACATCCTCCCGGATAGGATTCACATGCTGAATGTCTCGTTTCTGGTGCCCCAGATGCGCCGCGAGTTCGGCGGCTGCGCGGGCAACATCGCCTACAACCTGAGGCTCCTGAACCAGATCGGCCTGCCCATGGCGACGGTAGGCGGGGACTTCGGGCCCTACTCGCAGTGGATGCAGCGACGGGGAATCCCGAGTGACTACCTCAGGGTGATCGACTCCGCGCACACCGCACAGGCATTCATCACCACTGACCTGGACAACAACCAGATCACCGCGTTTCACCCCGGGGCCATGCAGTTATCGCATCACAACAGCGTCGCAGACGCAAAGGACATTGCCATCGGGATCGTTGCCCCGGATGGCCGCGACGGAATGCTCCAGCATGCGGCCCAGTTCGCCGCAGCGAACATCCCCTTCATCTTCGATCCAGGCCAGGGACTGCCGATGTTCAATGGCGAGGAGCTGCGCGCCTGCGTCGATCAGGCCACCTGGGTCGCGGTCAATGACTATGAATGGCAGCTGCTGCAGGAAAGGACCGGCCTCTGCGCCGCTGAGATCGCGCGCCGCTCGCGCGGCCTGATCGTCACGCGCGGCGCAGAGGGATCGGTCATCCATGCCGACGGCCGGGAGATCATCATCCCCGCTGCGAAGCCGGCCATGGTCGTCGACCCGACCGGCTGCGGCGATGCCTATCGCGCGGGGCTTCTGTACGGGTTGATGCACGGCCTCGAGTGGGAAACGACGGGCCGCATCGCCTCACTCCTCGGGGCAATCAAGATCGAGACCCGTGGCACCCAGAATCATGAATTCACGGACGCGGGATTCGAGCAGCGCTTCCAGGAAAGCTTCGGCTTGCCGCTGCGCCTGGCGGCTCACTGACGCGCCGCGCGACTCCGCTCCCCTCCAGGACTCCAAACCCCACTGCAGCGCCAGTCAACAAACAGGAACGCACCATGAGCTCGAGCTATCTCTTCACCTCCGAGTCGGTATCCGAAGGCCATCCGGACAAAGTCGCCGATCAGATCTCCGATGCGATCCTCGATGCCATTTTGACCCAGGACAAGTATTCGCGGGTCGCCGCGGAGACGTTGTGCAATACCGGCCTCGTCGTGCTTGCCGGAGAAATCACCTCCGCCGCGACCGTTGACTATCAATCCGTGGCCCGCGAGACGATCAAGCGGATCGGCTACGACAACACCGACTACGGCATCGATTACCGCGGGTGCTGCGTTCTGGTCGCCTATGACAAGCAATCCCCCGACATCGCCCAGGGTGTGGACGAGGGCCGGGGTCTGAATCTCGAGCAGGGAGCGGGAGATCAGGGCCTGATGTTCGGATATGCCTGCGATGAGACGCCCGATCTGATGCCGTTGCCCATCTACCTGGCGCATCGCCTGGTCGAACGCCAGGCGCAACTTCGCCGGTCCGGAAAACTTCCCTGGCTGCGCCCGGACGCGAAGTCCCAGGTGACGATCCGTTACGTCGACGGCAAGCCTGCGCAGATCGACACCGTCGTACTGTCGACCCAGCACGATCCTGCGATCGAGCACGGGCCCCTCTCGGAGGCCGTCATCGAAGAGATCATCAAGCCGGTGCTGCCACGCGAATTGGTTGGCAAGCGCATCAGTTACCTGGTCAATCCCACCGGACGCTTCGTGGTGGGCGGCCCACAGGGCGATTGTGGTCTGACGGGCCGCAAGATCATCGTCGACACCTATGGCGGCGCTGCTCCACACGGCGGTGGCGCCTTCTCCGGCAAGGATCCCTCCAAAGTCGATCGGTCGGCCGCCTACGCCGCACGCTACGTGGCCAAGAACATCGTGGCCTCGGGCCTGGCCACCAGGGCACAAGTCCAGATTTCCTATGCCATCGGTGTCGCCAGACCGACCAGCATCATGGTCACGACGTTTGGGACCGGCAAGATCTCGGATGAGGCGCTGGAGGCGCTGGTATCGCGGCACTTCGACCTGCGGCCGAAGGGAATCGTGCAGATGCTGGACCTGCTGCGTCCGATCTACCAGAAGACGGCGGCATACGGCCATTTTGGCCGGAATGAACCGGAGTTCACCTGGGAGAAAACCGACAAGGCCAATGCCCTGGCGGCCGACGTCGGGATCGCCACTGCCGCGAACGCCTGAGCGCGGCGCGGCCGGGCCACAGTCGCCGTCGCGCGGCTACTGCGCAAACTGCCGGCTGGTCAATCCCTTGGCAAATTCCGGTTTGGTGTCGGTGAGAATGGCCAGTATGGCCGCACGGTCATCGGCCGACAGATTCGTGTAGGCACCCTTCGGATCCTTCCCCGCGAGGATGTCGGCGAACCGCCCATAGATATAGGACCTGGCGTAGTCGGGCAGTCCGTCGAAGGCCGGCGAGTACACGAGGTAGCTCAATGGATAGCGGAACAGCCGGGTTTTCAGATCCAGGTCCCGCAGCGACCGGCCCGCCTTGTCCCGCGGCCCGCGTGCCTGGAACCAGGTGTCAAATCCGGAGCCGCTGGCCACCTTGTCGGTGAGCGGCGCGGCATCGGTGAACAGCATCGCATGGACCAGCGGCTCCACGAGCTCACGCACCTCACTTTGCGTCTTCGGGGGCAATCCGGCCCAGGGCCCCGTTCCCACCGGGATGGACTGCCGCGCGACCAGCGTACGTGCCTTGAAATTGACCCGGGTGATGAGGTTGTACACCGTGAGCTGGTGCTCCAGGACGAGCAGGGCCACGATGTCGCTCTTGTCCGTGAGATAGGGCCCGGTATCGAATAGCCGCGCCAGGGACTGAAGGTTCCCGCGGCGCATCCGGTCGATGTTGTGCAGGTCGCCGGTCGTGTGGATCAGGAGATTGCCCAGGTGGGCCTGCCGGCCCTGCTGGCCGGTGACGTACCAGCCACCCCAGCGCTGCGCAATGGGCGTCTGGTCCGTCACTTCGAGCAGCGGGGCGGACTTCAACTGCTCGCCGGCAGTATCGACGTAGGAGGACGTCGCCAGGATGAGCGGCACGCCACCGCCCTTGAGAGAGAACTTGTCATGACACACCAGGCAACGCAGGATCTCGCGGCTGAAGGTGTCGCCGGAGTCGCTGTAATTGGAGAGCGCGTAGAACACCGGCCCGAGTGCGCGATCCATGGTCACGAATTCGAGGACGTTCGAGCCCTGGACCCAGGCGACGTAGGTATCATCATTGAAGTAGATCGCGCGCGGCGTCGCGGCGTTGATCCAGCGATTCGCCAGGCTCGTCGCCGAATACACCAGCGTCTGCGAACTCGGGTCGATGCCCAGATTCTTCAGCACCGAGTCCAGGTAGCCGCGAGGCGCCCTGAAGTCGAGCTTCACCTTGCCCGCGGTCATCCGGGCCTGCAGCCGTGCCACCGGATTCTGAGTCGCCGGGCCCGAATAGCCGATCACGGGGTAATCGCTGTCGTAGCGCAACGCCGTCATCTGGGGTTGGGGCGTTCCTTCCTGTACCGGCACGGCACACTGCCCGCTTGCCGCGGCCGTCGCGGCCACCACCGCAAGGAAGTACACGCTGGCTCTTGTGGACATCCCGCACCCCCGCTGGTCTACCATTGCAGGCACAATAGGCTCAAGGAGGATGGTATTCAGGTCGGGATAATACGTACGGGCGCCTGGGCGCTGCTGGCCTGCGCACCGCCCGTCTTCGCGCAGGGGCAGCCCCAGAATCCGGCCGCCGAGCAGGTCCGTCCCGCCGCCGGAATCGTGAGCCAGTTGCCGGATGGCCCCACGGAACCGGCCGTCACGATCGGTGACCGGCTGGACAACGGCCATGACTGGCTCTATCGGCGCATCGAGCACTGGCTCGAGAACTTCGATACGCGCTTCGGCGCACCGGCCGACAAGCCGCTGGATGTGCCTCTGTCACCCCTGCGCATCGGCCTTGATTCGGAAGTCCTCCACGGCAGCAATACGACCGACTTTCTCGCAACCCCGGACATCGAGGGCACGCTGCATCTGCCGAATATCGAACAGCGCCTGAAGCTGTTCATCAGCAGTTCCGATGTGTCCGAGTCCCCCGCTGACCCGACACAGGCGCACAGTCCCATCCAGGCCGGACTGCGCTTCACCCCCCTGGCTCAGGTGGACCTCGAATTCGGGGTCCGGACCAAGGTGTGGCCCTCCGCCTTCACCGCGCTGCGCTGGAATCCGCAGTTCGAGCTCGGGCCGGTGAGCGTTCATGCCTTCACGAAAGCCTATGTCGAGAGCGGCGTCGGATTCGGTGCGAGCAGTGGCGCGATACTCGAAACCTGGCGGAACCAGTGGATCGCCCGCTCGGCGAGCTATGTCGACTGGATCCGCAATTCCGGCGACGTCTCCTGGGCGCAGCAGTTCATCGTGGGCTACGTGCCGGTCATCATCTACGAGGGCCGTTATGCCTCGGTCGCCGCCGGTCGCGACATCGCCCGCGGCGCGGCACTGTCCTTGAGCGTAACGGGTGACCGCATCTCGCATGTCTCCGTCTACGAAGCCGGCTTGATCCTCAAACGCCCGCTGCACGGGGGCTGGCTGTTCGGGTACGTCGAACCGCTGGTGCGATTCGAGCGCACCGCGGGATGGCATCCGGATCTGGGCATCAGTGCAGGGTTCGACGCGCTGTTCTGGGGGCTGGCCGCACGACCGGGCATGCCGCATTAGGGTCCGAGCGGATCGGCGTGATCCTGAACGCTCCAGCCCCGCTGTTCGATCTCACGCCGTGCGCGCGCCGAGACCGACCCGGCGAGCCGCAGTTCGCGCCGTGATCCGGGCGCCTCGGTATCCAGCACCTGTGCGTACCCGGCCACGTCCGCGGTCCAGTAGACGGCATCGAAGGACCCGAAGACCACGATGCCCCCATCCGACAGTTGCGCCGCCGGAATCCGCAATCCCGGCAGAATCCGGGCGACGGGCCTGCGGGCGTGGAATCGCAGCAGCATGGCCGCGCTCTGGAGGAAGACCTCGATCTCCTCCTGTGAGGTGACTCCGATGGCGTGGCGCAACAGTTCCTCGCGCCCCTCGACACCCTCGAGGGCCTGCACGTCATTGACCAGCCGGGTCTGCCGGGTCGGATTCAGCAGCATCGTGTTCTCGAATTGCCGGACCTCCTCGGGCTTGAGCCCGAAGGCCGCCAGTGCTTCGCGCCGGCGCTTGCGCAGCACAGCGGGGCTTTCGTTGTAGATGGCATCCAGTGCGCGTCGCGCCTCACCGGCGAACGGAATCCCCACCGGGGCAAACCGCATCCCGAGGCTGACGCCTGCATCGACCTTCGCCAGGTGCCTCACGGCCTTGCGGAGCACCTCATTGTCCGTGTACGGATCCACGCCCAGTTTCCCGTACCAGCGCCGCTCGGCCGCCCCGAGCCCGAGGTAGCGATCCGCATACTGCTTCGCGGACTGCGCGCTCTGCCGCATACCCTGCGGACCCGCGCCGCCTTGCCGGGTGACCTCCTCGGCTTCGGCGCGATAGCCGCCCAGCAGGTGCGCAACACCCCGCGGAATCCCGAGAATCGCCCCGACCGGATTCGTGGCCACCTGGACGACCGTCTCAACGCTCTCCCGGGTGCCCCGCAGGATGGACTTGAGTACCACGTCCGCATCCGACGTTCCGGCCAGGGTCTGCAGGGCCGCCACTTCGCGCAGTCGCACGCCCAGGGCGTCGGTGCCATACGCGGGGAAGACGCCGAAGCGACTCTCGACGACGTAGTGGTGCATCAAGCCGTCGCTGTGGACCGGGTCCTGGACCTGGAATGCATCGCCCCTGCGCTGCGCGGCCGCCAGACTGGCGGCGGGCGACTCATCGGGCGGTTCCTCGAAGCCGGCTGCCGCCTGCGCGAGCGCAGTGC
>DATJPN010000242.1:0-10449 GCA_035506335.1 Steroidobacteraceae bacterium
AGATCGGCATCTACACCAGCATCCTGCAGCGGCAGACGCAGGGTTTCCTCGCGGTGCGCCTGAAGGTGCGCGACCGGCACATCACCGAGGTCGAGCATGTCATCGCCACCTTGCGCAACGTGAGCGCCCCGCCGGTGCCGATGGGGGATGTCCTGCAGTACCACCGTGATCCCGCGCTCGCCGCGCCGGTTGCCTTGGGGGAGCGCCTGTCACGGGCCGCGATCCTGCAACTGGCCGACGGGTACTTCTCGACCCTGCAGTACAACACCGGGGAGATCCGCGGCACGCGATTCGCGGCAGGCGCCGTGCGTCACGAGAACGGGGTCATGTGGACAGACCTCGAGCAGGGGTTCAGGTCCGGCCGGTACCGCTACAACAACCGGGTGCGCGACCGGGACTGTTTCCTGGTGGACGAGGAGCGCGGTTTTACCATGTGCCGCGGCTTCATCGACCACAAGGGCGTGCTGGACACCTATACGATGACCGACGGAACCCCGGTCAAGTCCAACTACCAGGAACCGCAGTCCTGGGGGTTCCTGGAAGCATTCAAGATCAGCCGGGACGGCATTCACGCCGTGGAGGCGACCTTCAGCGCCGTGCCGTACTACCTGCGCTCGCCCTGGACGGCCAGGCCCGATCCTCCCTACGATGCGGCGAAGGTCACGCCGCGCGCCGCGCCCACGACAGACCGAGCATCGAAATAACGCACACCGCCGCCGGCAAGGCGAGCGCGGCGAGCACCCGGACGGGCGCGACCCCGGCAGCCAGCGCGGCGCCACCGATCAGCGGGCTCACGAAGGCCCCGATGCGGGCGATCGCCGAGGCCCACCCGCTGCCCGTGGCCAGGATCCCGGAGGGATACAGCGAGGCGGCCAGCGACACGATCGCGAACTGCGAACCGCCCGTACAGGCGCCGATCACGAGCAATAGCGCGCCCCATGAATAGAAGCCCGACGGCACGAGGAGGAACAGCAGCAGACAAACCGCGTTGATCGCGGAGCCGGCGGCCAGCACGCGTTCGGCGCCGAGCCGGTCCATGAGCCGGGCGATCGAGAGCCCGCCGAACACTCCACCCAGTTGATTGAAGGCCATCGCCCGGATCGCCTGGCCCGGCAGCCAGCCGGCACCCGTCAACAACGTCGGCAGCCAGCTCACGAGCAGGTACAGGTTGAAGGAATTCATGCCGAAACCCAGCCACAGGAACAGCGTCGAGCTGCGGTAGGGCGGCCTGAAAAGTTCGACCACGGAACCTGCGAGCGCCTTGGCGGGCTGGCGCAGGTACACCGTCTCGGGCGCGATCCCCGGCGCGATGCGCGCCAGGATCCGGGGGAGGGCCGCATCGGCGGGTCGGCGGTGGAGCAGGAATTTGACCGACTCGGGACCGGTCGCGAGCAGCAGCGCGCTCAAGGCCAGCGGTAACGCACCCCCGACGACGAAAGTCGCGGGCCAGCCGAAGCGCGCGATCAGGCCTGGCACCACCAGACTCGCCAGCAGCGCGCCGGTGGCCGTGTTGCAGTACGAGAGCGTGATGAGGGTCGCCCGCCCCTGGCGCGGCATGAAGTCCGCCGTCAGGACATAGGCATTGGCGAGACTGGCCCCAAGCGCCGCCCCGGTGACCAGCCGGGCCGCCGCCAGTTGCCAGGGATCATGCGCGAACGCCGCGGCCAACGAGGACACCCCGACGATGGCCAGCGTGCCGGCCAGTACCGTACGGCGGCCATACCGGTCCCCGAGCGGGCCCAGCAACGCCGCGCCCAGTCCCATGCCCAGAAGCGACGCGGATTGCGCCACGCTCAGAGCGGCCGGAGCGATCCGCCAGGCTTTCACGAGCGCCGGCACACCGAGCGCAAGCACCTGCAGGTCATAGCCGTCGAGCAGCACCGCGAGGCTGGTCAGGACCAGCACATACTTCTGCAGGCCCGAGAGGGAATGGGCGTCCAGGAGATCGTCGATTTCCACGCCCGGCCCTCAGTGCGCGGTCAGGCCGCCGTCGGCGACGACCCCCTGTCCGACCACGAACGAGGAGTCCTCAGCGGCGAGGAACAGCACGACCCTGGCGATCTCCTCCGGATCGGCGAAGCGCCCGAGCGGGGTGTCCGCGGTCGCCGCCCGCTCGACGGCGGGATCCTTGAACCACTCCAGCAGCATCGGGGTGCGTGTCCCGCCGGGGCACACGGCATTGATGCGGATGCCGTCCCTGATGTGATCGAGAGCCGCGGACTTCGTCAGTCCCATGACGCCATGCTTGGTCGCACAGTAGGCCGAGACACCGGCCGTTCCGATCAGGCCGCCGACCGAGGCGGTATTGACGATCGACCCACCCCCGCCGCGCTTCATCGCCTCGATTTCGTACTTCATGCACAGGAACACGCCCGTGAGATTCGTGGCGATGATGCGCTGCCATTCTGATTCCTCCACGTCCGCGATCGGCTTCGCGGCGAGGTTGATGCCGGCATTGTTGAAGGCGACGTGCAGCGCGCCGAACAGGCTCATCGCCTGCGATACCATCGCCTGGCAATCGGCGGCCTGCGCCACATCCGCGCGGATGAATTCCGCTCTCGCCCCGAGTGCGCGTGCCGCGGCGGCGGCGGCCCGTCCCTCGGCATCATGGATGTCGCTCAACAGCAGCTGCGCGCCCTCGGCGGCAAAAGCCAGCGCGGTGGCCCGCCCGATGCCTGAACCGGCGCCCGTCACCAGCACGCTCCTGCCCGTGAACCTCTTGCTCATGCCCCGCCCTTCTTGGAATGTCCGATCCAGGACCGCTTGGCGCCTAGAATATCGTGTAAATATTTGATTTTAAAGCCCAATATACACAAAACCCAAGCAGGGCGGCGCGACCGCGACGCTTCGTTGACAAGGCAATTCATGGCCGCCTGCCAAAAGCGGACGCTGTGACCTTTCCGCTTTCGGAAAGAGATCCGTGAAATGGCTGGAAATATCGGGTCGTGAGCCCAATTCCAGGGTCATAGGCGGGACCGGTTGGCCGCTTTCCCGGTCGCCGGCGCCAAAGAGTTTCGCCGCGCTGGCCGGCGAAATTGACGTTACATTCCAATACATTGGTACGGCCGCACGGGGCGGCCGCATAATATGAAGTCATGTCGACCGAGGACTGAGGCTTAAGGGAATGCGCATAAGCGGAGCATGGTTGAATTTGGCGCTGGTGCTGGCCGGTGCCGGCATGGCGTTGGCCGCTGGGGCTGTGCCGGTCGATGTTGCACCTGCGCAGGAAGCGGCCAGACCGGGCGCGGACTCCGGGTACAACGCCCTGATCAACGCGAATTGCCTCAAGTGCCACAACACCACGGACTGGGCCGGAAACCTGGCGATGGACACGCTCGATGTCAGTCATGCCGGCCAGGACCCCGAGATCTGGGAAAAGGCCGTCAGCAAGCTGCGCGGCCGGCTGATGCCCCCCGCCGGACAGAAACAGCCCAGCCAGGCCGACGTGGATTCCTTCGTCAGCTACCTGGAGACGTCCATCGATTCAGCCGCGAAAGACCACCGGGTCGGCCATGTCCCGATCCAGCGCCTCAGCCGCAACGAGTTCGCGGCTTCGGTCAAGGAACTGGTGGGCGTGGACGTGGATCCGAAGCAGGTGTTGCCCACGGAGATCGAAGTCGATGGCTTCAGCAATATCGCCGGCGCCCTCGTGATTTCACCCTCCTTCATGGAGCAGTACCTGTCCGCGGCACGCAAGGTCGCCCAGCGCGCGGTCGGTGAACCGGTGCCGAAGATGGCGAGCGTCTTCTATCGCGGCGGTGGCGGCGGCGGCGGCCAGGCCGGTCCGGGGTTCGGCCAGACCACCCATCGTGACGGGCTGCCGCTGGGAACCCGCGGCGGCATGACCTTCACGCACGTCTTTCCAGCCGATGGGGAGTATCACTTCAACTTCCTCGAAGGCGACAGCATCGACGCGGGACTGTATCCGCGCGGCATGGAGACCCGCGGCACGCTCGTGCTGCTCGTGGACGGCGCCGAAGTGGCGCGCCGCGAGATCGGCGGCGCCGAGGACCTCGCGCTGGCCGACCGCGACGGGCCGAAGGGCCGGGCCGCCGTGGTCGCCAAGGTGTCCGGCATTCCGGCGCACATCGAGGCCGGGTCCCACACGGTCACGGCCACCTTCATCGAACGCTCCTGGGCGGAGAGCAACGACCCGACCGGGGCCGGCAAGGTCTCGGGTCTGCCGATCATCCGCGATGGCGTCCAGGTCGTGGGCCCCTTCTCGCCCCATGGCCTGTCGATGAGCGCGAGCCGGGCGAAGATCTTCATCTGTGAGCCCAGGCAGGAGTCCGAGGAGCGGCCCTGCGCGGAGCGGATCACGAGGCACCTGGCGACCGAGGCATTCCGCCGTCCCGCCACCGATGCCGACGTGCAGCGGCTGATGAAGTTCTACGACGTGGGCCGGGCCGAGCCCGGTGGGTTCGATCAGGGCGTGACCGAGCTCGTCACGGCGATCCTGTCCAGCCCCGACTTCCTCTATCGCGCCATCGCCGCGCCGACCGCTCCGGGTCTGGCCCGTCCGCTCAGTGACCTGGAACTCGCCTCGCGCCTGTCCTTCTTCCTCTGGGACGAGGGCCCCGACGATCAGCTGATCGGACTCGCCAACCAGCACCGGCTCTCGGACCCTGCGGTCATGAAGTCCCAGGTCGACCGCATGCTCAAGGACCCGCGTGCCGAGTCGCTGGTGACGGACTTCGCGCTCTCCTGGCTGAACCTCGGCACCCTCGAGCAGGTCGAGCCGGTGGATCCGGCATTCACGGCGCAGATGCGCGGCTATTTCGAGACCGAAATCCGGCTGTTCCTGCACGAGGTGCTGCTCGAGAATCACAGCGTGATGGACCTGCTGAATGCCGACTACACCTTCGTGAACGACGCACTCGCCCGCCAGTACGACATCCCGGGTATCCTCGGCCCGCAATTCCGGCGGGTCACGCTGAAGGACGAGAACCGCTGGGGACTGCTGGGCAAGGGTGCCGTCGAGCTGCGTACCTCCTACGGCGACCGCACCTCGCCGGTGCTGCGGGGTGAGTGGATCCTCGACCGGATCATCGGCACGCCCCCGACCCCCCCGCCACCCGGCGTCAACACGGACCTGTCCATCCACCTGGGCCAGGCGCCGACCACGGTGCGCGCCCGCCTGGAGCGGCACCGCGAGAACCCGACCTGCAAGGGTTGTCACGGCCTCATCGACCCGCTCGGGCTCGCGATGGAGAATTTCGACGTGACGGGGCGCTGGCGCAACGTGGATACGACGGCGAAGGCACCGATCGACGCCACGACGCAGCTGAGCAGCGGGCTCGTGCTGCACGGGCCTGCGGACCTGCGGCGCTTCCTGACCAGCCACGCGGACCAGTTCCCGACGGCGGTGACCAAGCGGCTGATGATGTACGCGCTGAACCGTGAAGTCGAATACTACGACATGCCCCAGGTCCGGCAGATCGTTCGGGATGCGGCGGCCAGCAACTACACCTTGGCGGCGCTCATCACCGGCATCGTCAACAGCGATTCCTTCCGGCGCCAGGGGCCGGATGTACGCCCCGCCCCGGAGGCGCACCCGACCAAGGTCGCGGCCCTCGAGACGGCCGGCACCGACGCTACGAAGCGCATACAGGAGAGATAGGCCATGGCGACGTTCCTGACGAAGAAGCACCTGTCCCGACGCACCTTCCTGCGCGGCAGTGGCGTGGCGCTGGCCCTGCCGTTCCTGGATGCGATGGTACCGGCGGCCACGGCCCTCGCCGATACCGCGGCGGCGCCGAAGACCCGCGCCGGGTTCTTCTACATTCCGCATGGCGCCATCGCGAACAACACTCCCTTCGGCAAGGAGGTCGACGCCTGGACCTCCAGCGGGAAGGGGGCCGACTTCAAGCTGGGCCACACGGTCGCACCGCTCGAGCCGCTGAAGAACTACGTCACGACCTTCGAGAACATCGAGAACCTGGCCGCCGGCGGCTCGGTCCATACGCTGAATCCGGCGACCTGGCTGTCGTGCGTGCGCCCGGACACCGCCGCCAAGGGCGCCAGCATGTCCATCACGCTCGATCAGGTGATCGCACAGCACCTCGGTCAGAAGACCGCACTGCCCTCTCTCGAGGTGGCCTCCGAGACGACCATCCAGGTGGCCGCCTGCGGCGGCGCCGGCTGCTACTACGCCTCGACGACCTCGTACTCGGGCCCGAACTCGCCCCTGCCGATGGAGTACAACCCGCGCAAGGTCTTCATCCAGCTCATGGGTGAAGGCGACACGGCGGCCGAACGCGAGGCGCTGCTGCGCAAGAACTCGAGCATCCTCGACATGGTTTCCGATCGTGCCAAGTCGCTGAGCAATGACCTGGGACCCGGAGACCGTGCCAAGCTCGACGAGTATCTCGACACGGTTCGCGAACTCGAGCGGCGGGTGACCCTCGCAAGCTCCCGGGATTTCGCCGGCATCCAGGTTCCGAACGCCCCGGTCGGGGAGCTCGAGGACTTCGACAAGCAGGTGCGGCTGATGTTCGACCTGATCGCACTCGCGTACCAGGCCGATCTGACGCGCGTCGCTTCCTACGTGATGGTCGCCGAAGGCACGAACCGCACCTACAACCACGTCGGCGTGCCGGACTCCTTCCACCCGGTGAGCCACCACTCGAACGACCGTGAACGCATCCGCCGCCTGACGGTGATCCAGCGCTACCACATGGAGCGGTTCGCGGACTTCGTGAAGAAGCTCTCCACCATCAAGGAAGGCGACGGCACCATCCTCGATCATTCCCTGTTCCTGTACGGCTCGAACATGGGCAACAGCAACCAGCACGACAACTATCCCCTGCCCGAGGTGCTCGTCGGCGGGGCCAATGGCGCGCATGTCGGCGGCAAGAATCTCACGCTGCCCGCGCGCACACCGCTCGCCAACCTGCACCTGACGATACTGAGCAAGCTCGGCATCAAGCAGGCGAGCTTCGGCAACAGCACCGGGATCATCACAGAAGTATGAAGACGGATCGCAGAAGCTTCCTGCAGGGTTCCCTGGGCGGGCTTGCGGGTCTCGCCGCCATGCCGCTGCTCGGCGGACTTGCCGGTTGCCAGCAGGTTCCCACCCGGGCCGCTGGCGGCGCGGCGCCGCCAGCCGGTGCCCGTGCGGCTGCCTTGACGCAGGACAGGCTGACCGACCGGATCACGCTCATCGGCGGCGCACCCGGCAACATCGTCGCGCTGTCCACGGGCGACGGACTGCTGCTGGTCGACAGCGGCGCGGCGGCGCAGGCTCATGCCGTGCGGGCGAGCCTCGGCAGCGCCGTCGTGCATACCCTCTTCAACACGCACTATCACGCCGACCAGACCGGCGGCAATGCGCTGTTCGGCGCGGCCGGCGCGAAGATCCACTCCCATGTGATCACCCGCGAGTGGCTGTCGGCGGATTATTACGTCCCGGCGCAGGACCGCTGGGTGAAGGCGCTGCCGCCGGTGGCCCGGCCCACCGTGACCTTCCGTCAGAAGGGGGAACTGAAGGCCGGTGGCGAGACCATCGAGTTCGGCTACCTCCTCGAAGCGCACACGCGCGGCGACATCTATGTGTATTTCAGGGACTCGAACGTGCTGGCGGTGGGCGATGTCGCCTCGCCCCTGCGCGATCCGGCGCTCGACTGGTACGCGGGCGGCTGGCTCGGCGGCCGGGTCGACGCCATGACGGACCTGCTGGCACTCGCGAAGGACGACACGAAGATCGTACCGGCCTACGGGCCGGTGATGACGCGCGCGCAGCTGCAGGCCGAACGCGACATGATGCAGCACCTGTATGACCGGACCACGCTCCTCACCACGCAGGGGCGCAGCGCCCAGGACATGCTCGAGGCCGGGGTCCTGAAGGAAGTGAACCGGGAATTCAAGGACCCCTATCAATTCCTCTACGACGTGAGCAAGGGCCTGTGGGCCCATTACACGAATTTCGGGGGCAACATTGTTTAAGTCGACCCTCCGTGGCGGCGGCGTCGCCGCGGCCATCGGTTTGCTGATCCTCGGTGCCGCCCCGTGTGCGGTGGCGGCACGCGGCCCGGAGACCCTCGTCGATCTCGTCCGCAGCGGGCAGCACGAGGCCGTGATGGCGGCGATCACCTCGCCCGACCTCGATGTCAACGTAGCCTCCCCCGACGGTTCGACCGCCCTGCTGTGGGCCACCTACAACGTCGATCATGAACTCGTGCGCGCGCTGCTGAAGGCCGGCGCGAAGGCCAACGTCACGAACCAGTTCGGCGCCTCCCCGCTGTCCGAGGCGGTGAAGCTCGGTGACGTGGAGATGGTGCGCATGCTGCTCGAGGCGCACGCCGATCCGAATTCGCCGAACCAGGACGGGCAGACCGCGCTCATGCTGGCCTCGAGCATCGGCTCGCTGCCGATCGCCCAGATGCTCATCGCCCGCGGCGCCAATGTGAATGCCGTGGAGAATTTCCGCGGCCAGACCGCGTTGATGTGGGCGGCCGCGGAGAATCATCCGGACATCGTGGATCTGCTGCTGGCCCACGGCGCCGACGTCAGGCGGCGGGCGAAGTACGACGACTGGCCGCGCCAGATGACCTCCGAACCGCGTGCCCAGTTTCGCCAGACCGGCGGCCTCACCGCGCTGCTCTACGCGACCCGATCCGGCTGCAACCGCTGCGCGATCGCGATCGTCAACGCCGGCGCCGACGTGAACCAGCCCAACCCGGACGGCATCACCCCGCTGATCAACGCGCTCGACAGCCGCAGCTTCGACATGGCGAACTTCCTGCTCGACAAGGGCGCGAATCCGAACGTCTGGGACATGAACGGCCGTACGCCGCTGTATGTGGCCGTCGACATGAACTCCTACAAAGGTCGGGGCTTCGCCGGGTTGACCGGCTTCGCGGGCTACCCCGGCGCGACGGCGCCGCACCCGCCGAGCAAGGCCACGGCGATGGATCTCGTCAACCGGCTCCTCGCCATGGGCGTGGATCCGGATCACCAGCTCACGCGCATGCGCCCCAACGGCAACGGCCGGGGCCGCTTCGAGGACTACATGATGCGCGGCGGCACCGGCCCGCTGATGATCGCCGCGATGGCCTACGATGAAGCCGCGGTCAAGGCGCTGCTCGCGCATGGCGCGGAGGTCGATGCCGTCAACGACTTCCAGATCACCCCGCTGATGGCCGCCGCCAGCATGAGTGGCTCGGGCCGCGGTGGCTTTGGCGCCGGCGGCCCGCCGGGTGACATCCAGGCGCGCGCGATCAGGACCATGGACCTGCTGCTCGCCGCCGGGGCGAACATCAACGCCCGGGTGACCAACAGCCACACCCACACCGCGAAGATGATCGCCTATGTGCAGGGTCGCGACCACGAGGGCCAGACCGCATTGTTCTCCGCGGCCGAAGTCGGCTGGGACCAGGTGGTCAAGCACATGATCGACAAAGGCGCCGATCCGACCATCCACGACGCCGCCGGCAAGACCGCACTCGACTACGCCCGCTCACCGCCCCCGGCCGGACCCGGTTCCGGACAGGCCGGCGCGAGGCCGCCCGTGGCCGAGGGCCGCGCGGCGACGGTGGCGCTGCTCACCTCGCTGATGCCGAAGGGCTGACGGCCGCATCAAGCACCCGCAAAGCCGGCACGGCAACCCGGAATCAACGGGAGGAAGCCCCCGGCCCGTGCCGGGGGCGCTTGCTCATACGACAGGAGCCCGCTTATCGGCTGACCTGGAGGCTGGCACCGCCACTCGGGCCATTGCCAGGGCCGCTGCCGAGGACGTCGCCGCTGGACACAAGCTTGACCCAAAGCGAATTGTCACCCTTGTAGTACGAGGTGGTGCTGGCCTTGCGCAGTGCATCCAGGCTGCTCTGCTGCGAACCTGAGGCTGCCGTGGCGAAACCCGGCAGCTCGAAGAGCACCCACGAGCCGCTATCCAGTTCCTTCACGTTGAGGGAGAGCGACGGCCTTGCGGTGGTCACCTTGAATTCGCTACCCGCCAGGACATTGGTTTCTGCAGTCAGGCTGTAGTCCTTGCCGTTGCGGCTGAGAACGACGGGCGGTTGCGTCGGTCGGGCACCACCCACCACAAACGTTCCTGCAGGGAAGCCGCCGCCCGGCGGACCCGCCGCTGCGCCTGCGCGGGCTGCTCCGCCCGGACCACCGGGTCCGCCGGCACCGGCAGCCGCACCAGGACGACCTGGCGCACCGGGACCGCCCGGGCCACCGGCGCTGCCAAAACTCAAGCGCCCGACATCGCCCTTGCACACCGCAGCGTTCCAGGTGGGTCTGACGCGACAGGCTTTGGTGTCGATCGCGATGCCGTCCTCTTCGTCGTTGATAAGAATGAAGGAGCCCGGGACGCCATCGACCGAACCGTCCAGGTCGTGGAACACCGCGGTCTTGTAGCTCCCATTGCCGTAATCATCGTTGCTCCACCGATGCTCCATCGGCGGGAAATACACCGGCTTGGCGTTGATGAATTTCGCACGGGCC
>DATJPN010000243.1:0-28294 GCA_035506335.1 Steroidobacteraceae bacterium
CCTTCCTGCAGGAAGTGCAGAGCGACGTGGTCGTCGCGCAGATCAGCCAGACGCAGGTCTCGGTGATCGACTTCCTGCAGACCGTGCTGGTTCAGTTCGGCTTCGCGCCCTTCAAGATGAAGAAGGCCGAACTACTCGCGACGCTCAATGACTTTCTCGTCGAGCAGTACAACGCCGGGCGCAAGGTGCTGCTGATCATCGACGAGGCACAGAACCTCTCGCTGAAGGTGCTCGAGGAAATCCGCATGCTCTCGGGCGTGGAGACCACCAAGGAGAAGGTGCTGCGGATCATCCTGGCGGGCCAGCCGGAACTGAACGCCAAGCTCGATGCCCCGGAGCTGGTGCAGCTCGCCCAGCGCATCCGCCTGCGCTTTCACCTCGGCACGCTCTCGGCGGCCGAGATGGAGGCCTACATCCACCATCGCCTGGAAGTGGCCGGCGCCGCCGATCGCGAGATCTTCGCGCCGGGCACTTTCGCGCAGATCTACCGCTATACCGGCGGCGTGCCGCGCCTGGTCAACACCCTGTGCGACACGGCCATGCTGGCCGCGTTCGGCCAGGACCGCGACCATGTGCTGCTCGAGGACATCGCCACTTCGGTGCAGGAACTGCACTGGCACGAGCACCACAGGCGGGTGCGGCATGCGGGACACGTCTCGCCCTTCATGGGCACCGACGGCAGCGACACCGATACCCACCGCGTCATCCGCAGCGGCCGCGTCGATCTCGCGGACACGCTGACCGAAGGCCTCGTTGCCGAGCCGGTGGGCCGCATCATCGTCGCCACCGAGGGACGCACCACCCAGGAGCTGCCCCTGAAGGTCGGGCGGGTCATCATCGGGCGCACCCCCGAGAACGATCTGCAGGTGGACAGCCGCTTCGTGAGCCGGCATCACTGCCAGATCATCACCGGCGCCGAAGGCAGCGTGATCGAGGATCTCAACAGCACCAACGGCATCTTCGTGCAGGGCCGGCGCATGCGCCGCTATCACCTGAACGACGGGGACGTGGTCGTGATCGGCAGGCACGAGCTCATGTACGTCGACGAACGCCTCGCGCGCGCCCGACCGGGGCCGGCGGACGTCGCGGCGGCCGTGCCCACGCTTGCGACCGCGCTCGAGGAGCCCGCGGAGAACTCCGGGGAAGCCGCGGCCGATGAGCACCCGGCCGCGGGACGCGCGGGCTAGGCGGCGCCGTTGGACGGCGGCGTCACATCCGGCGCAGCGTGGGCGACCGGCATCGCGGTGGGGACCATGCCCGCGGTCGCCTCATCGAGTGCATCCGGGGCGTCATACTGCGCCCGCAGCCGCCGGTAACCGCGCCGCCGCAGCAGCACGACCACGCCGGCCAGCAGCACCATGAATCCGGGCAGCCCGAGCACCAGGCTCAGTGCCGGAGAGTTCTGGAAGTAGCTGGCGATGAGCGCGAGCAACCCGCCCAGCAGGTAGATCCACGGCAGCCCTTCATAGACCGGGCGTGACAGCCTGTGGCGCGGGACGCTCATGTTCCGATCTTAAGCTACCTTGAGGTCAGTCGCGCGAGCGGCCTCGGTCGAAGAGTCCCAGCATGCGTTGGACCAGGGAGGGCTTCCAGCCTTCCACGTGGAAATCGCTGCGGCGCCCCTGCATGTGGCGCTGGACCTCCGAGAGCAGATCCTTGGGAAGGGTCAGTTCTGGTTCGATCCTGGACTCCGGAGGCATGACATATTCCTTTGGCTTGTCGCCTGCTTGAGGGCCGTGCGGCTCTTGCATCACCGTACGGGGAATCGCTCCCGAGACGACGTGCGCAACCTCTCGCTTTGCCGACCCTGCGGCGACGCGCGCGGAAAATTCTCCCCGGAGCCAGCGCGCAGCGCGGGTTATGTCTTGCGCGCCTTGCTCAAGCGGTGCCGCCGACGGTGAGGCCATCGACGCGCAGCGTGGGCTGACCGACGCCGACGGGAACGCTCTGGCCTTCCTTGCCGCACGTGCCGACGCCCTCGTCGAGCTTCAGGTCGTTGCCGACCATGCTGACGCGGGTGAGTACATCCGGGCCATTGCCGATCAGCGTCGCGCCCTTCAGCGGCGCGCCGAGCTTGCCGTTTTCGATGGCGTACGCCTCGCTGGCGGAGAACACGAACTTGCCCGATGTGATGTCGACCTGCCCGCCGCCGAAATTCACGGCATAGATGCCGCGCTCCACGGAGCCGATGATCTCCTGCGGCGCATGCGGCCCCGGGCGCATGTAGGTGTTGGTCATGCGCGGCAACGTCACGTGCGCGAAGGACTCGCGCCGGCCGTTGCCCGTGGAACGCGTGCCCATCAGGCGCGCATTGAGCTTGTCCTGCATGTAGCCTTTGAGAATGCCGTTCTCGATCAGCGTGGTGCAGCCGGTCACGGTGCCTTCATCGTCGATGTTCAGCGAGCCGCGGCGGCGCGCCAGCGTCCCGTCGTCGACGACCGTGCAGGCCTCGGTCGCCACCCGCTCGCCGATACGGTTGGCGAAGGCCGACGTGCCCTTGCGATTGAAGTCCCCCTCGAGTCCGTGTCCGATGGCCTCGTGCAGCAACACGCCGGGCCAGCCGGGCCCGAGTACCACGGTCATCGGCCCCGCGGGGGCCGCCACGGCGTCGAGATTCACCAGCGCCTGCCGGACCGCTTCGCGGCCCAGTTGCAGCGGACGCTCGCCGGCCACCAGCTCACGCAGTGTGAAGCGGCCGCCGCAGCCCGAGTAACCCTGCTCGCGCCGGCCGTTCTGCTCGACGATCACCGAGACATTGAAGCGCACCAGGGGCCGCACGTCCGCCGCCAGCTCGCCGTCGCTGTTGGCCACCAGGATCACCTCGTGCACGGCGGTGCAGCTCGCCATCACCTGCATGACGCGCGGATCGATCCGGCGGGTTTCGCGATCCACGCGCATCAGCCAGGCGACCTTGTCCGCGTCACTGAGGGTGCTGCCCGGGTCATCCGGCAGATACAGCTGGTGTCCGGCACGGGACTGCCACACGGCGAGCGCGCGGCCGTGGCCCTGGACGGCAATCGCCCGGGCGGCGCGCGACGCATCCTCGAGCGCGGGCAGCATGATTTCATCCGAGTAGGCGAAGCCGGTCTTCTCCCCGGACAGGGCGCGCACGCCGACACCCTGCTCGATGGCCGCGCTGCCCTCCTTGACGATGCCGTCCTCGAGTGCCCAGGACTCCTGGTGCGCCAGCTGGAAATACAGGTCGGCGAAGTCGACCGAATGCGACATCACCTGGCCGAACACGCGCTCCAGCTGCGATTCATCGAGGCCGCTCGGAGCGAGAATGGTGTCGCGCGCGATCGTCAGTGCGTCGGTTGAGCGGGCGGGCGTGGCCATCTTCCATCCTTGGGAAAGTCTCAGGCGGTCATTAGAGCATGCGATGCTTCAGCGCGGGGAAGCCCGCGCGCACATCCGCCTGCGCCCCGGTGTCGATCTCGGCCACGACCACGCCGGCGCCGCTGCTGCGGCGGGCGAGCACGCGGCCCCAGTAGTCCACGATCATGGCGTCGCCATAGGTCTCGCGGCCGTTGGCGTGCATCCCCCACTGCGCCGCCGCGAGCACGTAGCAGAGATTCTCCACGGCCCGCGCCCGCAACAGCAGCTCCCAGTGCGCCTGGCCGGTCGGGACGGTGAAGGCCGCCGGCACCGTCAGCAATTGCGCGCCGCGGGCCGAAAGCTGCCGGAACAGCTCCGGAAACCGCAGGTCGTAGCACACGGAAAGCCCCAGCAGACCCACCGGCGTTTCGACGAGGATAGGCTCCGTTCCTGCCTCAAATGTCGCAGATTCGCGGTAGATCTCACCCTTTTCAGGGATATCCACGTCAAACAGGTGCATCTTGTCGTAACGCGCCACCTGCTTGCCATTGGCATCGAATACCACCGAGGCCGGCGCGATCCGGCCCGCCTGCCGACCCCGTATGGGCAAGGTTCCGGCCACTACCCACAGCGAGAGTTTCTGGGCGAGTTCGGCGATGGCGTCCTGGATGGGACCCGCCCCGGCAGGCTCGGCCACGGCGAGGCGGTCGGCTTCCCGCGCACCCATGATCGCGAAGTTCTCGGGCAGCACGGCCAGCACCGCGCCTGCGGCCGCCGCCGCGGCGAGCAGGCCGCCGGCCACTGCCAGGTTGGCGGTGACGTCCGGCCCCGAATTCATCTGCAGTGTCGCGACTTTCATATCAGCACCACGTCGAACTGGTCCACTCCATACAGCGCCTCGACCTGCATGCGTATCGGCCGCCCCGCCTGTTGCTCGAGCTCGGCGAGACTCGCCGACTCGTTTTCGAGCAGGTGGTCCACGACCTCCTGGTGCGCCAGGATCAGCAGCTCACGGCTGGCGAACTGCCGGCTCTGGCGCATGATCTCGCGGAACACATCGTGCGCCACGGTCTCCGGAGTCCGCACGAAACCGCGTCCCTCGCAGGCCGGACAGGCCTTGCACAACAGATGTTCGAGACTCTCGCGGGTGCGTTTGCGGGTCATCTCCACCAGCCCCAGCGGCGAGAGGCTCGCGATATGGGTCTGCGCCCGATCGGCGGCCAGCGCGCGCTCCAGCGCCTGCAGCACCTGCAGGCGGTGGGCGGCATCGGCCATGTCGATGAAATCGATGATGATGATGCCGCCGAGATTGCGCAGCCGCAGCTGCCGCGCGATCGCCACGGCGGCCTCGAGGTTGGTGCGGAAGATCGTTTCCTCGAGATTGCGGTGGCCGACGTAGCCGCCGGTGTTCACGTCGATGGTCGTCATGGCCTCCGTCTGATCGATGATCAGGTGGCCGCCGGATTTCAGCGGCACCTTGCCATCGAGGGCGCGCGACAGCTCCTCCTCGACCCCATGCAGGTCGAACAGCGGCCGCTGGCCGGAATACAGCTCGATCTGCACCGGGCTGTCGGGCAGGAAGGTGCGCGCGAACGCCTGCATGGCCTGAAGTTCCTCGGCCGAATCGACCAGCACCCGCGACACCGCCGGAACGAGCTCATCGCGCAGCACCCGCAACGGCAACGGCAGGTCGGCGTGCACGATGCTGCCGGCCGGCACCCGCGCCGACTCCTCGCGCACGTGACGCCACAGCTTGTCCAGGTAGGCCACATCCTCGCGCAGCCCGGCGGTATCGGCGCCCTGGGCCGCGGTGCGCACGATGTAGCCGCCGATGGCCTGTGGCGGCAGCACGGCGGCGAGCGCCGCCTTCAGGCGCTGGCGGGTCGCATCATCCTCGATGCGCGCCGATACGCCGATGCCCTCGCCGCGCGGCATGAACACGAGGTACCGTGACGGCAGGGCGACGAAGGTGGTGAGTCGGGCGCCCTTCGTGCCCATGGGATCCTTGACCACCTGGACCAGCAGCTCATCGCCCTGGGTCACGAGGCGCCGGATGTCATCGATCGCCGGCAGGCTGACCACGGTGTCGTCGGGCCTCACCAGCGCGATGTCCGCGACGTGCAGGAAGGCGGTTCGTTCCAGGCCCACGTCGATGAACGCCGCCTGCATGCCCGGCAGCACCCGCGATACCCGGCCCTTGTAGATGTTGCCGACGAGGCCGCGCCTGCTCGCGCGTTCGATATGGATTTCGGTGAGCGCCCCGTTCTCCACCAGCGCCGCCCGGGTTTCCCGGGGCCCCATGTTAACCAGCAGTTCGCTGCTCAAGTCGCGCTCCAGTACGGCACGCCCGCCGCCGCGAGTAGCTGCGCGGTTTCGAACAACGGCAGGCCCATCACGCCCGAATAGCTGCCCTGCAGGGACTCGATGAAGACCGCGCCGAGCCCCTGGATGGCGTAACCACCCGCCTTGTCGCGGGGTTCCCCGCTGTCCCAGTAACGGTCGCGCTCGCCGGGTGTGATGGCGCGCATGCGCACGATGCTGGTGCTGGTCAGGCAGCGCGTGCCGGCCGAGGTCACGAGCGCGACCGCGGTGAGCACCGTGTGCTCGCGCCCCGCGAGCGACTCGAGCATCGACAGTCCATGGGCCCGGTCGCGGGGCTTGCCGAGGCTGGCCCCGGCAAGCACCACCGTGGTGTCCGCGCCCAGCACCGGCAGGTCCCGCAGCCGCTGCCAGACGGCCTCGGCTTTTGCGCAGGCGACGCGTTCGACATACGCCGTGACGGCCTCCCCGCAGCGGCCATCCTCGTCCACGCAAGCAGGTTCGACCGCGTGCGGCACGCCGATCTGCGCCAGCAGCTCCCGTCGCCTCGGGGAGGCGGAAGCCAGTCGCAGCACGGGATTCGGGGGCATCGGACCTCCGCAGGAAGAGTCTCAGTCGCGATGATACGGATGTCCACTGAGGACGGTGTGGGCACGATACAGCTGTTCGGCCAGGACCACTCGCACCAGCGGATGCGGCAGGGTCAGCCGGGACAGCGACAGTCGCTGCTCGCTGCGCGCCAGCACCTCGCCTGCGAGCCCGTCGGGACCGCCGATCGCCAGCACCAGGTCGCGGCCGTCCTGCATGCGTCCGGAGAGCCAGGCGGCGAGTTCGCGCGTGCTCATCTGTGCGCCGTGCTCGTCGAGGGCCACCAGGCAGTCCTGCGGCTTGACGCGGGCGAGGATGCGCAGCCCCTCGGCGTGCATCGCCTGGGCCGGATCGCCGCGGGAACTGCGCTGGCCGGCCGCAACCTCCTCCAGCGTCACCTTCAGGCTCGCGCCCAGACGGCGCAGGTAGTCCCCGGCAACCTCGGCCACCCAGCGGGGCATGCGCTCCCCGACGGCGATGATGCGGATGCGCATTCGCCGCCTTGCGCGCCCGTCAGGCCTTCGGCGTTCTGACCGCGCGTTTGCGCGGCGCGCCGCCGGCGCGCTTGCGGGTTGCGGTCACCCTGGATGCCGCGGGCGCCGCGACCGGCGCCGCAGCGGTGGCCCACAGCCGTTCGAGGCCGTAGAACTCGCGAACCCGCGGCAGCATCACGTGGACGATCACATCGTGCAGGTCCACCAGCGCCCACTCCCCATCGCGGGCGCCTTCCACGCCGAAGGGCGGGTGGCCGGCGGCCTTGGCGCTCTGCACCACCCGATCGGTGATGCTGCGCACGTGGCGATCGGAATTGCCCGAGGCGATGATCAGGGTATCGGCGATGTCGGTCAGGCCACGGACATCCAGAACCTTGACGTTGACGGCCTTCATGTCGTCCAGTGCGGCCTGGACCAGGCCGGGCACGGGGGAAGCGGGGGTCGCGGGCCGCGCGATCGCGCGGCGGGAACGGGGACGGGTCGTAGCCATTGGCAAAGGGTGCAGCCTCCTCGTATCGGCTCAGCGGTCGCGCTGAGCATAACACCCGGTTTCGAGGATGATCTCGCGCACCGGGTCCGGAACCAGATACCGCGGATCATGGCCCGCTTCGATCAGCTGGCGCAGCTCCGTGGAAGAAATCTCGAGCTGGGTCGGAACATGGACATAGACATTGCCGGCCAGGCGGGTATGCAGATCGCGCACGCTGCCGGTGCCGCGATCCACCATGATCTCGCCCAGCGGGCCCTGCGCCGGCGCCCGCCAGCCGGGACGGTGCACGACCACGATATGCGCCAGATCGAGCACCTCGCGCCAGCGATGCCAGTTCGGCAGGCCCAGGAAGGCATCCATCCCCAGCAGCACGCACAAGGACCGGTCCGGATTCTCGCTGCGCAGCTCGGTCAGCGTATCCACCGAATATGAAAGCCCGGTGCGCCGCACCTCGCGGTCATCGACCACGAAACCGGCCTGATCCTGGACCGCGGCACGCACCATCGCCAGGCGCAGCTGCGCGCTGGCGCGGGTGCCGGAGCGATGCGGCGGACTGCCGGTGGGCAGGAAGCGCACCTCGGTGAGATGCAGGGCCTGCCACAGTTCGAACGCCGTGCGCAGATGCCCGAAGTGGATCGGATCGAAGGTGCCGCCGAATACGCCGATGGGTCGCATGTCGCCCTGACCTACCAGGCCTGAGCGCGTGGCGCGCCGCCGGGCACGCGGTTGCCGCACAGCTGCGCCGCCAGCAGCGCGATCTCATCCCAGGCATCCCCGCGCAGGCGTCCTTTGGCCATGGCGTCGGCACGGGCCGCGCGCGACACCAGCGCGGCCGCAGTCGCGCTCAGGCGCCGCGGCCGCGGCGGCGCACTGTTGAAGCCGAAGCTGCGCGCCGGCGCCAGGCCCGCCTCGGCGGCGAGAATCGCGTGCAGCGCCTTCACCGTCGCCCATAGCACCAGCGGCAGCTCCACGTCCTCCGCGCGCAATCCCGCGAGCACCCGCAGCGCCCGCGCGGCGTCGGCCTCGGTGAGCGCACGATCGAGCTCCGCCACGTCGAAGTGCGAGCTGTCGGTGGAGCTGGCCAGCACCGCAGCCACGTCGACCCGGCCGCCGACGGCCAGCAGCGCGAGCTTCGCGAGCTCCTGTGCGGCGGCCGGCAGGTTCCCCTCGGTGCGCTCCGCGAGCAGCGCGAGCGCATCCGGCGCGATCGTGAGCCCGAGCGTGCGGGCTCGCGCCTGCAACCACTCGGGGAACTGGGCGCGCCCCGGCGGCCACATCGCGATCGACGCGCCGCGCTCTTCGACCGCGCGCGCCCAGTCGCTGCCGGCGGCATCGCGATCGAGCCGTCCGGTCAGGATCAGCAGCAGCGTATCGGCGCCCGCGCCTTCGATCACCCGCTTGAGCACCCTGCCACCGCTCACGCCCGGCCGGCCCGACGGCAGGCGCACTTCGACGATGCGCCGCTCGGCGAACAGCGACAGGGACGCGACCGCGGCCTGCACCGCGTCCCAGTCGCCACCCCGATCCATGAAATGCACGTCGCGTTCGCTGAAGCCGGTCTCGCGGGCGCGCCGGCGCACGGCATCGGCAGCCTCGCCGGTCAGCAGCGGATCATCGCCGGATATCAGGTACACCGGCAGCAGCCGCTCTCGCAGGTGTGCAGCGAGCGACTCGGGTCTGATCTTCAAAGGCGGCGGCGGCAGGGGCGCATTGACATGACCGCAATGCTACCTGCGGTATATTGGGGTATCCAGCAAAACGAGCCGCAGTCATGGTTACTGTAAAACGCCGCCGCCGGGCAGTTCCGGGCCCGGCCCGGCTCCCGGGCGCCGCGGGTGGCCTGTACCCGCCCATCAAGCCCTACCACAGCGGCATGCTGCGGGTGTCGGCGGTTCACGAGATCTATTACGAGGAGAGCGGCAATCCGCAGGGGAAACCCGCGGTGTTCCTGCACGGCGGACCGGGTGGCGGCACGGACCCGTCCATGCGGCAGTTCTTCGACCCGCAACGCTACCGCATCGTGCTGCTCGACCAGCGCGGCTGCGGCCGCAGCCGCCCGCACGCGAGCCTGGTCGACAACACCACCTGGCACCTGCTGCTCGACATCGAGAGCGTGCGCGAACTGCTCGGCATCGAGCGGTGGCTGGTGTTCGGCGGATCCTGGGGCTCGACGCTGGCGCTGGCCTATGCGCAGAGCCATCCGGAGCGCGTCACCGAACTGGTGCTGCGCGGCATCTTCATGCTGCGCCGCTGGGAGCTCGACTGGTTCTACCAGGATCCGGGGGGTGCTGCGGCGCTGTTCCCGGACCTGTGGGAACGGTATGTCGCGCCCATCCCCGAGGCCGAACGGCACGACATGATCCGCGCGTACTACCGGCGCCTCACGAGTCCGGATCCGAAGGTGCTGGGGGAGGCCGCGGCGGCCTGGTCGGTGTGGGAGGGGGCGACGAGCCACCTGCGCCACAATCCGCAATACGTGGCCAGATTCGCCGGCGACCCGGCCTATGCGGCGGCTTTCGCGCGCATCGAATGCCACTATTTCATCAATGGCGGGTTCCTGCGGCAGAACGACCAGCTGCTGGCCGACGTCGACCGGATCCGGCACATACCGGCGGTGATCGTGCAGGGACGCTATGACGTCGTCTGTCCGATGCGCAGCGCCTGGGATCTGCATCGCGCCTGGCCCGAAGCACAGCTGCGGATCGTTCCCGATGCCGGTCACTCCGCGTTCGAACCGGGAAACACGCGCGAGCTGGTCGCCGCGACCGACGCCTTCGCGCCCGCGCCCGCGAAACGCCGCCCGCGGCGGCGCCGCTCCCCGAGCTAGGTCAACTGCGCAGTTCACCGCTCAAGGTGTCGTCGGGACGCACGACACCGTGCGCACGCAGCCACTGCAGCGCGTCGGCCGCGTCGTTCCGGAACCACTCGCGGGTGCTCCCGAGGCGGAAGCTGTAGCCCCATTCGTCCATGTCCTGCATCAGCCGTTCGCGTCCCACCCCGGCGAGCGCATCGGCCAGCAGGATCTGCAGGTAGCACACGGCGGACTCTTCCGGATCGTCACCGCCTGCGTCGCGATCCAGCCCCGCCCGGCGCTCCGGCGTCATGCAGATGTAGTGGCTCGCCTCGTGCAGCACGGAGTGCACGGGGGTGTCCAGGCGCGCGTACAGCGTGTCGCCCTTGAGTCCCGCCTCGCTCTCGCCCCAGTAGGATCCGGGTATCTCCTCGTGCGGCGCGACCAGGGCAAGGGTCAGGCCGTAGTGATGCAGCACGAGCGCCAGCTCGACCCGATCGACTGTCGCCAGATGCAGCATGCGATCCGACGGAATCTAGGGCGCCTGAAGGCTCGAGAGGCGCCGCATGACGACGTCGACCAGGTCGTGCGCGAGCGCGGACTGCAGGATGGCCTCCTCGTTGTCCTTGGCCAGGAGCTCGCTCACGGTGAAGCTGTACTCGCGCGTCGTCGCCACTTCCTGCGGCGCCAGCAACTCCCGGTCGCCCGCCGTCACCGAGAACCGCACGGTATAGGTGAGTTCGTACTCGCGCGGGAGATTGTCGGGCGACACCGACAGTATGCGTTGCGCGTGTCGGTCATCGAGGACATGGACGGTCGCCGTGGCCGCGGTCGCATCATCGGTCACGTCCACGCCGGATACCTGCAGCGCACTGCGCAGCCCGAGCACGAAGTCGCTGTCGCGATCCGGCGCCTCCACATAGGACAGCTTGAACTGGGCCGGCAGGCGCGTGCGGCCCTGAAGGTGGAACCCGCACCCCGCCAGGCACAGCGCCGCGCCCAGCAGCGATGCGGCGGCGCGCGCCCGGGCTGAGGCCTTCTCAGACAACGACATTCACCAGCTTGCCGGGAACATAGATCACCTTGCGCGGCGACGCGGCGCCGATGAACTTCTGCACCCGCTCATCGGCCAGGACGATACCGCGCACCGTGGCCTCATCGGCGCCGGCGGCGATGCCGACACGCGCGCGCATCTTGCCGTTGACCTGCACGCTGATCTCGATCTGCTCCTGCACCAGGGCTGCGGCATCCGCCGCGGGCCAGGGCTCGTCGATCAGCGCCCGGTCGTGCCCGAGCGCCTGCCACAACACATGACACACATGCGGCACGATCGGCGAAAGCGCCGTGATGACGATGCCGAAGGCCTCCTGCCGCACGGCATGCCCCTGGGGCGAGCCGTCATCGAAACGACCCAGCGCATTCAGCAGCTCCATCACCGCCGCGATGGCCGTATTGAAGGTGCGGCGCCGGCCGATGTCATCGGTCACCTTGGCCAGGGTCTGGTGCGCGATCCGGCGCATGGCCTTCTGGCCCTCGTTCAGCGCGCCCACATCGAGCGGCGCGGCGGCGCCCGCCCGGACATGCTCATGGACGGCGGTCCACAGCCGCCGGATGAAGCGCGAGGCCCCGAGCACACCCTCGTCCGACCACTCCAGGGTCTGCTCGGGCGGCGCGGTGAACATCACGAACAGCCGCACGGTGTCGGCCCCGAAGCGCTCCACCAGCCGCTGGGGATCGACCCCGTTGTTGCGTGACTTCGACATGGTGCCGAGGCCGTCGTACTGCACCTCGACCACCTCGCCGCCGGGGAGCGTCGCCGTATGGCGCACCGTGCCGTCCCGCTCGCTGGTCGTGACCTGGGCCGGATCGAAGAACTGGCGCCGGCCTTCGGCCGGATGGCGCGAGTAGATGTGATTGAGCACCATGCCCTGCGTCAGCAGGTTGCTGAAGGGCTCATCGACGCTCGGCAGCCCGAGGTCGCGCATGACCTTGGTCCAGAAGCGCGAATACAGCAGGTGCAGGATGGCGTGTTCGATGCCCCCGATGTACTGGTCCACGGGCATCCAGTAGCGCGCCCGCTCGTCCACCATGGCCTGCGCATTGTCGAAGCTCGCATAGCGCAGGAAGTACCACGAGGAATCCACGAAGGTGTCCATGGTGTCGGTTTCGCGGCGCGCCGTGCCGCCGCATTTCGGGCACGCGCAGGCGAAGAATGCGCTCGTCCGGCCGAGCGGATTGCCGCTGCCATCGGGCACGAGGTCCTCCGGCAGCAGCACCGGCAGCTGCTCGTCCGGAACCGGCACGTCACCACAGCTCGCGCAATGAATCAGCGGGATCGGGCATCCCCAGTAACGCTGGCGGGAAATGCCCCAGTCACGCAGGCGGAACTGCACCCGCTTGCGGCCGATGCCGCGCGCCTCGAGCGCCGCGGCGATGGCGTCCACCGCCGCCTGGAATCCCAGACCCGAGAACTCCCCGGAATTCACCGTGATGCCGTGTTCGCCGTAGGCGTCCTGCCAGGGCGCGACCACCGTGTCATAGGCGCCCGAGGCCGACTTCACCACCGTTTCGATCGGGATGCCCGAACGGGTCGCGAATTCGAAATCCCGCTCATCGTGCGCCGGTACGCCCATGACGGCGCCCTCGCCGTATCCCATGAGCACGTAATTGGCGACCCACACCTCGATCGGCCTGCCCGTGAAGGGATGCAGCACGTGCAGCCCCGTGCGCAGGCCCTGCTTCTCCTGCACCGCGAGGTCGGCCTCCATGACGCTGCCGCGGCCGCAATCGGCCACGAACTTCGCGATCCGCGGGTCGCCCGCGGCGACCGCGGTCGCAATCGGATGCTCGGCGGCGATGGCCATGAAGGTCGCGCCGAAGAGCGTGTCGGCGCGGGTCGTGAACACCTTGAGGGCGCCGGGTCCGCCCATCTGGCGTTCGAGATCCCCGGCATACGCGAAGGAGATCTCGGTGCCCTCGCTGCGGCCGATCCAGTTGGCCTGCATCAGCCGCACGCGCTCCGGCCAGCCGCTCAGTGTCTCGAGCGACTCGAGCAGCTCCTGCGCGTAGCGGGTGATGTTCAGGTAATACATCGGGATCTCGCGCTTCTCGATGAGCGCGCCGGTGCGCCAGCCGCGGCCGTCTATCACCTGTTCGTTGGCGAGCACGGTCTGGTCGACCGGATCCCAGTTGACGATACCCGTGCGCCGATAGGCGATGCCGGCTTCGAGCATGCGCAGGAACAGCCACTGGTTCCAGCGGTAGTACTCAGGATCGCAGGTCGCCAGTTCCCGGCGCCAGTCGATGCCGAGGCCGAGCGAGCGCAGCTGCCGCTTCATGTAGGCGATGTTCTCGCGGGTCCAGCGGGCCGGCGGCACGCCGTTTTGCATGGCGGCATTCTCGGCCGGCAGGCCGAATGCATCCCACCCCATCGGCTGCAGGACGTTGCGGCCCTGCATGCGCATGAAGCGCGCGAGCACATCGCCGATGGTGTAGTTGCGCACGTGCCCCATGTGCAGCCGCCCCGACGGGTACGGGAACATGGACAGGCAGTAGTACTTCGGCCTATTCGGGATCTCCCGCGCCGCGAAGGTCCCGCTGCCGTCCCAATGCTCCTGCGCCGCCCGTTCGACGGCCGCCGGATCGTAGCTCTCCTGCATGGCGCGTCAGTTCAGGCGCAGCGGCACGAAGATCTGCTGCTCCTGGCGCTGAATCAGCAGGGCGATAGTCTTGCTGGCGGTCTTCGCCGCAGCCACGAGGTCCTGCGTGCCGAGCAGCGGCTTGCCGTTGACGCCGAGGATGATGTCGCCCGGCTGCACGCCGGCCGCGGCGGCGGGTCCCGAGACGGTCTCGACGACGAGCGTGCCGGCGGTCTGCGCCTGCTGCCGCTCCTCGGCGGTGAGCGAACGCACGGTGAGACCGAGGCGCTCGGCCTGGCCGCTGGCCGGCCCCTTCGCGGATTTCGCGACGACCTTTTCGGTATCGTCGCTGACGAGGGCGATCTTCACGCCGATGTCCTGGGCCTTGCCGCCTCGCCACACCGACACGCGCGCATCGGAGCCGGGGTGCATGTTGGAGATCAGCAGCGACAGCTCTCCGTAGTGATCGATGCTCTGGCCGTTGACGCCGAGGATCACATCCCCGGCCTTGATGCCGGCCCGCTCGGCGGGGCCGCCCGGCTCGACCGAACTCACCAGCGCGCCGCGCGGCCGGCCCAGGCCGAAGGACTCGGCGAAGGCGGCGTTCACGTCCTGGATCTGGACCCCGATGCGGCCGCGAACGACGTGGCCGGTCCTGATGATCTGGTTCTCGACGTTGACGGCGATGTCGATCGGGATGGCGAACGACAGTCCCATGTAGCTGCCGGTCTGGCTGAAGATCTGCGAGTTGATGCCGACGACCTCGCCGCGCGTGTTGAACAGCGGGCCGCCGGAGTTGCCCGGATTCACGGCCACGTCGGTCTGGATGAATGGCACATAGGAGGTGTCGCTGGGCAGGGAGCGCGCCGTGGCGCTGACGATGCCCGCCGTGGCCGTGTTGTCGAAGTTGAACGGCGAACCGATGGCCACGACCCACTGACCGGGCTTGAGCAGCCGCGGATCGCCGATCTTCACCACCGGCAGGTTCTGGGCATCGATCTTGATCACGGCCACGTCGGTGCGCTCGTCCTGGCCGACGACCTTGGCCTGGAACTCACGCCGGTCGGTCAGTTTCACGGTGACGGTCTGCGCCGAGGAGACGACGTGGGCATTGGTGAGGATGTAGCCGTCCGGGCTGACGATGAACCCCGAGCCGGTGCCGTGCGCCGGCGGGGCATTGCGCTGCGGCCCGCCCTCCTGGTTCGGAATGCCGAAACGGCGCAGGAAGTCGTTCAGCGGATCCTCGGCATCCGGGCCGCCGCGGCCCGCGCTCTGTGGGCGTTCGACCACTTCGACGTTGACGACCGCCGGACCGTAGCGTTCGACGAGGGCCGAGAAGTCGGGCATCGTGACCGTCGGCAGCGGTTCGGCGGCCCGGGCGGCTCCCTGGGCGAGGGACAGCCCCGGAAGCGAACCGGCGCTGAGCGTGGCGAGGATGGCGAAAACTGCCCGGCGGGCGGCCCGTGAAGAGGTCATGTACTACTCCGACGCAATGAATTTGAATGCCAGGACCACCGCCAGCGTGGTGGCGCCGAGGGAAATTATCAACCAGTTTCCGAACCGGGCAAATGGCGGCAGCCCGAGCATCGGAATCACCGCGCCACGCAGCACCGCCGGGACATAACCCGGCGCCGTGGCGAGCACGCGCCCGTCGGGTCCGATGAGCGCGGAAATGCCGTCATTGGCGGCGCGCAGCAGGTAGCGGCCGGACTCGATGGCGCGCATCTGGGCGATCTGCAGATGCTGGTGCCGGGCCGTGGATTGGCCGAACCAGCCGTCATTCGTCACGGTCACAAGTGCGTTGGCCGTGCGCAGCATGTCGAGGTTCGAACTGCCGTACGCGTCGTCGTAGCAGATGGCCGGCAGCAGCACCAGGCCCCCGGCCGCCAGCGGCGGCTGGTGCGTCGCGCCGTAGCGGAAGCTCTGGTAGGGCAGGTTCATGATCTCGAGCCAGCGGCGGGCGAAAGACGGCAGCGGGATCACCTCGGTGAAGGGCACCAGGTGCTGCTTGTCGTACCAGGCGACGCTCTCGCCCATCGTCAGGATCGAGTTGTAGTAGTCGCCACCGGCGGTCTCGCGCAACATGCCGGCCACGAGCGCGGAGTGTTGCGCGCGCGCCTCGTGATAGCGGTCGAGCAGGTAATCCCCGAGGTGCTGGGCCACATCCGGCAAGGCGGCCTCGGGCCAGACGACGACCTGCGCGCCCAGCGCCCGGCGCGTCAGGTCGCGGTAGATGTCGAGCTGGGTGTCACGATGCGCGTCCTGCCACTTCTCATCCTCGGGAATGGCCCCCTGCACGATGGCCACGGTGATGGCCGGACCCGCCGGATGGGTCCAGGACAGGCCGCGCAGCGCCCCGGGGACCACCCAGACCAGCAGCAGCACCGCCGCGGCCAGCAGCCGCTCGCGCCGGGTGCCCCACGCCAGGGTCACGAGCGCGCCCGCCCCGAGCAGCAGCAGCGCCGAGACCCCGTATACGCCCAGCACCGGGGCGAGACCCGCCATCCAGGTGCCGGTCTGCGAGTAGCCGAGCGACAGCCACGGAAAGCCGGTCAGGAACCAGCCGCGAAACCATTCGACCAGCAGCCAGGCGGCCGGCAGACCGGCCATCCAGCGCAGCGCACCCGAGGCCGGCAGCCAGCGGGCCACGGCCCAGCCGAGCAGCGCCCCGTACAGCGCCAGGGCGCATACGAGGGCGCCCATCGCGATCAGGGCCACCCACACCGGCGCCCCGCCGATCTGGTGGATGCTGATGTAGAGCCAGTAGGTGCCCGTGGCGAAGGTGCCCGCGTTGAACCAGAACCCCAGCGCCGCGGCATGCCGCGGCGGCGAGTCCTGCCACAGCGCCATCAGCAACGCGGGCAGCAGCAGCGCCAGCAGCCACAGGTTCGGGGGCGCGAAGGCGGCCGCAAGCGCCGACCCGGACACCGCCGCGAGGGCCAGCCGGACGCGCCGGTCCGCGAGCAGCGGATGGGGATTCAGCGTCACGATGGTCGGCGGCTGCGTCAGCCCGGGGACGCCGGTGGCAATGGCCGGTCGCGCGGCACCGTCACGCGCAGCATGTCGATGCGGCGCCGGTCGACCCGCACGACTCGCGCCTCGAGTCCGGCGAGCGTCACCGCCTCGCCGCGGCGGGGCAGACGGCCGAGGGTCTTCATGACGAGGCCCGCGACCGTGTCGAAGTCCTCGTCCAGCAGCTGCGTGCCGAAGTATTCGTTGAACTCTTCCAGCCGCGTGACCCCGCGCACCGCGTACTGGTGTTCGGCCTCCTTGCGGATGTTCTGGTCGTCCTCTTCGATGTCGAACTCGTCGTCGATGTCGCCGACGATCTGCTCGATGACATCCTCGATGGTCACCAGCCCCGACACCCCGCCGTATTCGTCCACGACGATCGCCATGTGATTGCGGTTGCGGCGGAACTCCTTGAGCAGCACGTTCAGGCGCTTGGACTCCGGCACGAAAACCGCCGGACGCATGTACTCGCGGATATCGAAGCGTTCCTTCTCCCCGGCCACGCACAGGCGCAGCAGGTCCTTGGCGAGCAGGATGCCGACGATGTCGTCACGGTCATCGTCCATCACCGGAAAGCGCGAGTGCCCGCTTTCGATCACCCTTGCGAGGATGTCCGGCGCGGGCTCCTCGCGCCGCACGACCGCCATCTGCGCGCGCGGCACCATGATGTCGCGCACCTGCAGGTCGGCCACGTCGAGCACGCCCTGGAGCATCGCCACGGCTTCGGCGTCGATGAGGCCGTTGTCGCGCGCCTCGTGCATGCGCGCCACGAGCGCCTCGCGGTCGTGCGTCTCACCGGCCAGGGACTGGGTGATGCGGCGCAGCCAGCGCCCCGTGGTATTGCCGTCCTTGGACACTCAAAGACTCCGGTAGGGATTCCCGATGCCGAAGCGCTTCAGGAGCGCCACCTCGCGCCGCTCCATGCGCCGCGCGTCATCGTCCCGTTCATGGTCATAGCCGAGCAGGTGCAGCGCGCCGTGGATCACCAGGTGCGCCCAATGCGCCTTCACGGTCTTGCGCTGCCGCCGCGCCTCCTCGCGCACGACGCTGGCGCAGATCACGAGGTCCCCGAGGGGCCGCGGGGAACGGCGCGCGCCGGTCGCGGTGTCCAGCAACGCGGGCACCGGGAACGAGAGCACGTTGGTGGGCCGGTCGCGACCGCGGTAGCGGGCATTCAGCCGCCGGCTCTCGGCCGCCTCGACCACCCGCACCGCGAGCTCGGAGCCTGCGGCGCGCCGGCCGAGCGCCGCGCTGGCCCAGTGGCGGATGTCGGCCACGGCCGGGGCCCAGTTGCGGGCGGTGCGCGTCACGTCCACCTGCAGGGGCGGACGCGGCGCACCGGCGGGCGGGGGCTTCATGGCGCGTCACCCCGCGCCTCATAGGCCTGCACGATGCGCTGCACGAGCGGGTGGCGCACCACGTCGCGGGCATCGAAGTAGGTGAACGACACGCCCGCGACCCCCTGCAACACACCCAGGGCATGGCGCAGGCCGGGGAGCTTGCCCTGCGGCAGATCGGTCTGGGTGACATCCCCGGTCACGACCGCGCGCGAGCCGAAGCCGATGCGCGTCAGGAACATCTTCATCTGCTCCGGCGTCGTGTTCTGCGCCTCGTCGAGAATGATGAAGGAGTCATTGAGCGAGCGGCCGCGCATGAAGGCGAGCGGCGCCACTTCGATCACGTTGCGTTCGATGAAGCGGGCCACGCGGTCGAAGCCCAGCATCTCGTACAGCGCGTCATACATGGGCCGCAGGTAAGGATCGACCTTCTGCGTCAGGTCGCCGGGCAGGAACCCGAGGCGCTCGCCGGCCTCCACCGCGGGGCGCACCAGGACGATGCGCCGCACGCGCTCCGTCTGCAGCGCCTCCACCGCCGAGGCCACCGCGAGGTAGGTCTTGCCGGTGCCGGCCGGGCCCACGCCGAAGGTCAGGTCACTGACCCGGATCTGCTTGAGGTATTCACGCTGATTGGCGCCGCGGGCGCGGATCGCCCCGCGCTGGACCCGGATCGCCGGATCGGCGGTCTCGCCGCCGGCGGGTTGCTCGCCATCGCTCGTGCGCTCGTGCAGGGTCAGATGCACGCGATGCGGGGTCACCTCCTCGTCCTTGGACACGCGGAACAGCTCCCGCAGCGTGTCCTCGGCCTCCGGTGCGCGCTCGCCCACGACGCGAAAGGTCTCGCCGCGCCGATGCACCTCGACATTGAGGCGGTCTTCCACCAGTCGCAGGTTCTCGTCCAGTGGCCCGCACAGTTTCGCCAGCCGCACGTTGTCGGCGGGCTCGAGCTCGAACTCACGCTGCATCGCGTACCTTGAGCCGTCCGCGCAGCGTGTGCGCACGCACTTCGGTGATCGCCACGTCGGCGAACCGGTTCATGAGGGATTCGGGACCCGCGAAGTTGACCCAGCGGTTGTTCTCGGTGCGCCCGGCCAGCTCGCGCGCGTCGCGGCGCGCGGGCCGGACCACGAGCACGCGCTGGGTGCTGCCGAGCATCCGTTCGCTGATGCCCCGTGCCTGGGCGTCGATCAGCGCCTGCAGCTCCTCGAGCCGCTGCTGCTTGCGCTCCTGCGGCACGTCATCCGGCAGGGAAGCGGCCGGCGTTCCCGGCCGGCGGCTGTAGAGGAAACTGTAGGACGCATCGAATCCCACGTCGCGGATCAGCTGCAGGGTGGCCGCGAAGTCACGTTCGGTTTCACCGGGAAAGCCGACGATGAAGTCCGAGGAGATGCTGATATCGGGGCGCACGGCGCGCAGCCGGCGGATGCGATCCTTGAATTCCAGAGCCGTGTACCCGCGCTTCATCAGCGCCAGCACCCGGTCCGAGCCGCTCTGCACGGGCAGGTGCAGGTGATTGGCGAGCTTCGGGACATTGGCGTAGGCCTCGATCAGGCTGTCCGTGAACTCCACCGGGTGCGAGGTGGTGAAACGGATGCGCTCGATGCCGCGGATGCCGGCCACGTGATGGATGAGGGTGGCCAGATCCACCGCGGCGCCGTCCATGGCGCCCGCGTAGGCGTTGACGTTCTGGCCGAGCAGCGTCACTTCGCGCACCCCCTGGCCGGCAAGCGTGCGCACCTCGGTCATGACGTCACCCAGCGGCCGGCTGATTTCCTCGCCCCGGGTGTAGGGGACGATGCAGAAGCTGCAGTAGCGGCTGCAGCCCTCCATGATGGACACGAAGGCCGAGGCGCCCTCGGCACGCGGTGGCGGCAGCTCGTCGAATTTCTCGATCGCCGGAAAACTGACATCGACGACGCTGCGGCCGGTGCTGCGCAGCTGCGCGATCATTTCCGGCAGGCGATGCAGGGTCTGCGGGCCGAACACGAGGTCCACGCAGGGGGCACGGGCGATGATGGCGCCAGCCTCCTGGCTCGCGACACAGCCGCCCACGCCGACGATGACGTGCGGCCGCGCGGCCTTGAGCGCGCGCCATTCCCCGAGCAGTGAATAGACCTTGTCCTCGGCCTTCTCGCGCACCGAGCAGGTATTCATGATGAGGACATCGGCCAGGGCGGCGTTGTCGGTGGGAACGAGGCCGGCACTGGCGTGCAGGACATCCGCCATGCGCGCGGAGTCGTATTCGTTCATCTGGCAACCGAACGTCTTGATGAAATAGCGGCCGGACATACCTGGGTGGATCGTTGCGACAGGCGCGATTTTAACCGGCGGCGGGCACGGGGTGACCGAAAGGAGAAAATTTGCGTCTATGTGCTTAATAGTACCTTATAATACCCTATCCGATGGATAGTGTGGTATTTTAAGGTATCTTGGATCACGGTGCTTGCACTGCAGAGGATCGTCCATGATGACCCCGGAACCGACTCCGGCCCCGCTCCACGCGCGCACGCTCCTCAGCGTCGACCAGGTCGCCGGGATCCTCAAGCTGCATGTGCGTACGGTGCGCAACTACGTGCGCCAGGGCGCGCTCAGGGCGACGCGCATCGGCAAGCAGTACCGGATCGACCTGGCGGACCTGGAGGCCTTCACGGGCCGGCCGGTGGAGAGCCACGACGAGCGGCTGCTCGCCCCGGGCACGCCGATACAGACCTCCTGCGTGTTTACCGTGGAAGGCGTCACGCCGGCGCTCGCGAGCCGCGTGAGCAACTCGCTGCTGGCCAGCGCCGGGGGTCCGCGCGCGCCCGGCCAGTGGCTCGCGGTGACCACGACCTATGAGGTGCAGTTCGACCGGCTGCGCATCCTGCTGGCCGCCGACCTCGCGACGCTGCGCAGCTACCTGGGGCTGATCGAGGCCGTGCTGGAGCGGCCCGAGGCCACCCCGGCGAGCTGAGGCTGGAACGCGCCTAGAAGGGAATATCGTCGTCGAAATCGTGCTCCGTGCTGCTCGCGGGGGCGTCGCTGAACTCCCCGCCGCTGCCGGCGCCGGTCGCGGCGCCGCCGCCACTGGCGGCACGACCCGGATCGCGCCCGCCACTGTGGCCGCCTCCCTGGCCGCGGCCGCCCAGCATCTGCATGTCATTGCCGACGATTTCGGTGGAGTAGCGGTCATTGCCGCTCTTGTCCTGCCACTTGCGGGTGCGCAGGCGGCCTTCGATGTACACCTGCGAGCCCTTCTTCAGGTACTCGGCGGCCACTTCGGCGGTGCGGCCGAACAGCACGACCGTGTGCCACTCGGTCTGTTCCTTCGCTTCCCCGGACTGCTTGTCCTTCCAGCTTTCGGTGGTGGCGATGCGCAGATTCGCGATGCTGGAACCGGAAGGCAGGGCGCGCACTTCAGGATCCTGGCCGAGGTTACCGATGAGAATGACTTTGTTGATGCCGCGTGCCATGGCAGACCTTCCGGGTACGGGATGAGGAGTGCGAGTGTAGACGGACGGCACAGCCGATGCGACGGCGTATGCTTGTCGGTTCGTTCACTTTTGCCCGGGGCGGGAATTCCCGCGACACGAGATCATGCAGTACATCCGCATCCGCGGCGCCCGCACCCATAACCTGCGCAACATCGACCTGGACCTGCCGCGCGACCGTCTGATCGTCCTCACGGGCCTGTCCGGCTCCGGCAAGTCCTCACTCGCCTTCGACACCCTCTATGCGGAGGGGCAGCGCCGTTACGTGGAGTCCCTGTCGGCCTACGCGCGCCAGTTCCTCTCGATGATGGACAAGCCGGACGTGGACACCATCGAGGGCCTCTCGCCGGCCATCGCCATCGAGCAGAAGGCGACGTCGCACAATCCCCGCTCCACGGTCGGAACGGTCACCGAGGTCCATGATTACCTGCGGCTGCTGTTCGCGCGCGCCGGCACGGCGCGCTGCCCGGACCACGGCATCGATCTCACGGCCCAGACCGTCAGCCAGATGGTCGACCAGGTGCTGAAACTGCCGCAGGACACCCCCGTCGCCGTGCTCGCGCCGCTCGTCAGCGACCGCAAGGGCGAGCACGGCCAGGTGTTCGAGGATCTCTCGCGCCAGGGATTCGTGCGGGTGCGCATCGACGGCCGCCTGCACGAACTGGACGCGCGGCCGGAACTGGATCCGAAGCGCAAGCACAGCATCGAGGCCGTGGTGGACCGTCTGAAGGTCCGTCCCGACAGCGGCGCCCGGCTGGCCGAATCCTTCGAGACGGCGCTGCGCCTCGCGGACGGCCTCGCGCAGCTTCTCTACCTGCCCGGTGGCACCCTGTCAGGGCAGGAACCGGTGGTGTTCTCGAGCCGGCATGCCTGTCCGGTGTGCGGCTACAGCGTGCCGCCCCTGGAACCGAAGCTGTTTTCCTTCAACAATCCGGCCGGCGCCTGCCCGACGTGCGATGGCCTCGGCGTCCGGCAGTTCTTCGATCCCCGGCTCATCATCACCAACGGCTCGCTGTCGCTCGCCACCGGTGCGGTGCGCGGGCGCGACCGCAACAACGTCCATTACATGGAGATCGTGGGGTCCCTGGCACGCCACTACGGATTCGACGTGGAGACGCCGTGGGAGGATCTGCCGCAGAAGATCCGCAAGGCCCTGCTGGAGGGCAGCGGCGGGGAGGCGATCGAATTCCGCCAGGCGCAGGCCAACGGCCGCATCGCGCGCAGGCGCCAGCCCTTCGAGGGCTTCGTGCCGTACATGGAGCGCCGCTACCGCGAGACCCAGTCGCCACGCGTCCGCGAAGAGCTCGCGAGGTACCTGGGGACGCAGCCGTGCCCGGAGTGTGCCGGCACCCGCCTGAATCGCACGGCGCGGTTCGTGTTCGTCGGGCAGCACACCCTGCCGCAGATCGCCCACCTGTCCGTCGGCGCCGCACTCGAGGTCCTCGGCGACCTCGACCTGACAGGCTGGCGGGCCGAGGTCGCCGCGCGCATCCTGAAGGACGTGCGCGACCGGTTGCGCTTCCTCAAGGACGTGGGCCTGGACTACCTCACCCTCGATCGCAGCGCCGAGACGCTCTCGGGGGGCGAAGCGCAGCGCATCCGCCTCGCGAGCCAGGTGGGCTCGGGATTGACCGGCGTCATGTACATCCTCGATGAACCCTCGATCGGCCTGCATCAGCGCGACAACGCACGCCTGCTCGGCACGCTGGCCGCGCTGCGCGACACCGGCAATACGGTCATCGTCGTCGAGCACGACACCGAGGCGATCCTCGCCGCGGACCATGTCGTGGACCTCGGGCCCGGTGCCGGCGTGCACGGCGGCAGCATCGTCGCGAGCGGCGCGCCCGATGAGATCAAGCGCAACCCCGCCTCCCTCACCGGCCAGTACCTGAGCGGCGCGCGGGCGATCGCGGTACCCGCGGAGCGTACGGCGCGCATTCCCGGCCGCAGCCTGCGCATCCTCGGCGCCACCGGCAACAACCTGCGCGACATCGACGTGGAGATTCCCCTGGCCCTGTTCACCTGCGTCACGGGTGTCTCGGGCTCGGGCAAGTCCACGCTGATCAACGACACGCTGTTCAATCATGCGGCCGCGCACCTGAACGGCACGCCGCGCGAGTCGGCGCCCTGCCGGCGGATCGAGGGTCTCGAACACATCGACCGGGTGATCGACATCGATCAGAGTCCGATCGGCCGCACGCCGCGCTCCAATCCCGCGACCTATACGGGGCTCTTCACGCCGCTGCGGGAGCTGTTCGCCGCCGTGCCCGAAAGCCGCGCGCGCGGCTACGACGCCGGACGCTTCAGCTTCAACGTCAAGGGCGGACGCTGCGAGGCCTGCGAGGGCGACGGTGTCCTCAAGGTCGAGATGCACTTCCTCCCGGACGTCTATGTGCCGTGCGATGTCTGCAAGGGCCAGCGCTACAATCGCGAGACCCTCGAAATCCGCTACCGTGGCCGGAACATCCACGAAGTGCTGGAGATGACGGTCGAGGATGCGCTGCGGTTCCTCGCGAACGTGCCGACCGTCGCCGGGAAGCTCGCGACCCTGAATGACGTGGGGCTCTCCTACGTGCGCCTGGGCCAGAACGCCACGACGCTCTCGGGCGGCGAGGCCCAGCGGGTGAAGCTCGCGCGGGAACTGGCCAAGCGCGCCACGGGGCGCACGCTGTACATCCTGGACGAGCCGACGACCGGACTGCATTACGCCGACATCGAACAGCTGCTGCGGGTGCTGCACCGCCTGCGGGACGAGGGCAATACCGTCGTGGTGATCGAGCACAACCTCGATGTGATCAAGACCGCGGACTACCTGATCGACCTGGGTCCGGAGGGCGGCGCGGGCGGCGGTCAGGTCATCGCCACCGGAACGCCGGAGGCCGTCGCCGCCGTCCGGGGCTCCTTCACCGGCGCATACCTGAAGCCTATGCTTCGCTGATCACACGCCCCAGGTCATTGCAAATGCGAACCGTTCTCATCATAATTGCCTCATGGATATCGCCGTGCGCAGCCATCCCGTCGACGCTTCCATGCCGACCGCGCTGAGCGAGCTGCGGCCCGGGATGCAAGCGACCGTCGTGGCCGTGGGCTCGGCCACCGAGGGCGCGAGCCTGCTGGAGCTGCGGCTGCTCGAGCTGGGTTTCATTGCCGGCGAGCGCGTCGAGGTCGTCGCCGAGGCGCGTCCCGGCCGTGACCCCTTCGTGGTGCGGGTGGGCAGCAGCCAATTCGCCCTGCGGCGCTGCGAAGCGCAGAACATATGGGTCGAGGACGCCCGGCCCACTTGAGCGCCGCTGCCGCCACGGCCGGCCTGTCGCTGTCGCTCGTCGGGGTTCCGAACTGCGGCAAGACCGCGCTGTTCAACCGCCTGACCGGCGGCCACCAGAAGGTGGCCAACTACCCCGGCGTGACGGTCGAGCGCAAGGAAGGCCGTTTCGTCGGGCCGACCAGCGGCCGGACCTATCGGCTGCTCGACCTGCCCGGCGCCTACAGCCTGCAGCCGACCACGCTCGATGAGGCCATTACCCGGGACGTCGTTCTCGGACGCCATGCGTCCGAGCAGCCCCCGGACCTCATCGTATGCGTCGTGGACGCCACCAACCTGCGCCTGAACCTGCGCCTGGTGCTCGAACTGAAGCGGCTGGGCAGACCGATGGTGGTCGCGCTGAACATGTCCGACCTGGCGCGCAAGCGCGGTTTCCGGCTCGACGGCGCCGCGCTGTCACGCGCCATCGGCCTGCCGGTGGTCGAGACGGTCGCGATCCGCCCCGGCGGCGAACGCGACCTGGTGGCGTTGCTGGATCGCACGCCGCAGCCGCAAGGCAGCGCGGGGCCGGTCGAATTCAGCGGCGGCAGCGCCGCCGACATCCAGGCCACGCAGGCCGAGGTGCGCCGCATCCTCGATGCCATCGACTACCGCGTGCCGGCGCGGCTGCGTTTCCTGCAGCGCCTGGATACGCTGGTGCTGCATCCGGTGAGCGGACCGCTGCTGCTCGCGGTGGTGCTGTTCCTGATGTTCCAGGCCGTATTCAGCTGGGCGAAATGGCCGATGGATGCCGTGCAGAACGGGGTCGCGGCCGCGGGCGGCTGGCTCGGCGCGCACCTGCCCGATGGTCCGCTGCGGCACCTGCTGGTGGATGGCGTGATCGCCGGAGCGGGCAGCGTGCTGGTATTCCTGCCGCAGATCCTGATCCTGTTCGCCTTCATCCTCGCCCTCGAGGATTCCGGTTATCTGCCGCGGGCGGCGTTCCTCCTCGACCGCATCATGGGCAAGGTGGGCCTCTCGGGCCGGGCCTTCATCCCGCTGCTGTCGAGCTTCGCCTGCGCGATCCCCGGCATCATGGCCACGCGCACCATCCCTTCCGCGCGCGACCGGCTCACGACCATCATGATCGCCCCGCTCATGACCTGCTCGGCGCGACTGCCGGTGTACGCCCTGCTGATCGGGGCCTTCATCCCGCGGCGCATGATCGGCCCGTTCAATCTGCAGGGCGTGACCCTGTTCGCCCTGTACCTGGCCGGGGTGCTCGGCGCCATGCTCGTCGCATTCGCCATCAAGCGCATCTTCATGCGCAGCGACTATCACCCGCTGCTGCTCGAACTGCCGGAGTACAAATGGCCCAACGCCCGCAACCTCGTGCTGGGCCTGTGGGAGCGGGCGCGCATCTTCCTCGGCCGGGTCGGCACGGTGCTGCTGACCCTGATGGTGGTGCTGTGGTTCCTCGCGAGCTTTCCGGCGCCCCCCGCGGGTGCCACGCACCCGGCCATCGCCTACAGCTTCGCGGGCCGGCTCGGCTCGGCGCTGCAGCTGCTCTTTGCGCCCATCGGCTTCAACTGGCAGATCTGCGTGGCGCTGGTTCCGGGTCTCGCGGCGCGCGAGGTGGCCGTCGGGGCCCTGGGGACGGTGTACGCGATGTCGGCGACCGGCCGGGACGTGGCCGGAGCCTTGCAGCCGATCCTGGCCCGCGACTGGAGCATCGCCACGGGGCTCTCGCTGCTCGGCTGGTACATCTTCGCCCCGCAGTGCCTCTCGACCCTCGCCGTGGTCCGGCGCGAGACCAACAGCTGGCGCTATCCTGCGCTGATGGCCGCCTACCAGTTCGCGCTGGCGTATCTGACCTCGTTCATCGTCTACCGGGCGGCGCTGGCCGCCGGATGGGGCTGAATGCTCATCGTGCAATGGAGCGTGGTCGTGCTGCTCGTGGCGGTGAGTGCCCTCTACAGCCTGTGGCGGCTGCTGAGCCTGCGCCAGCGGCTATGGCTGCTGGAGCAACTGCTCCCGCTCGCCGGGTGGGCGCAGGTGGGCTGGCCCGCGAGGCTCAGGAGTTCGCTGCAGCGCCAGGCCCTGCAGGGCTGCGGCGGCTGCAGTGCTAACGCCGACGCGGCCCCGACTCGAAAGTCTGGCGCACCTCGCCGTTGAAGACGCGCTCCTCGAAGCGTCCGCCGGTGTAGCCGGCCACGACCCGCCGCCAGAATTTCACGGCGCCGGGGTTGCGCTGATACTCGGTGATCTCCCAGCGGCCCGCGAAGCGGTCGAGGATCAACTGCACGGCGCCGCGACCCAGGCCGAGCCCGCGATGCGTGCGATCAATGAAGAATTCGCCCATCCGGTAATCCGCCCGGCCGTCGGCAAGCCGCGCGACCATCGCGAATCCGACGGGCAGCCGTGATTGCGCGATCACCAGCGGAAACGCGTTCGGATCATCGAACCAGCGGGCCACCTGGTCGGGTTCGCGATGACCCACCTCGCCCAGCACCGGAAATATCCCGGTGCCCAGCGGATCGAGGTCATCGATGTAGTCCCGAAAGACCTTCGCGATCCAGGAGCGGTCTGCCCGTGAACTGCGGGCGTCGCGCAGACTGATGCTCACAGCCCGTTCCTTCAACCCGATAGCAACAAAAAGCCCGGAGCCGTGCTCGCGCGCCGGTCCGGGCCATTTGCGAGCCCGCGGCCGGGCTCGAAGCAGTAACCTCGAAAGTTACTTCGGCGCAGAAGACGCCGCTGAGCTGTCGGCAGCCGCAGGAGCCGAAGCAGCCGGAGCTGATTCCGGAGCAGAAGCGGCCGGAGCCGATTCAGCCGGAGCAGAGGCGGCGGCGGCAGCCGAGTCAGCGGCCGGAGCGGGCGTTTCGGTCTTGGCGCAGGCAGCCAGGGCGAGCGCCGCAACGAGAGCGCTGAGAGCGAGTTTTGATTTCATTGAGCTGTACCCCGAAAAAGAAAAAGGCAAACGGTGAGAGACCAAATTTAAAACTAACTAGTTAGTCTGGCGATTTCAGATCGCGGCGCAGAATTCTATAGAGTTACCGCCGGTTTTTAAACATTCGTGAACGTCCCGTCATGAATGCCCGCCGGGCCTGACGCCAAAACGGCGCTCGAACCGGCCTGCGCGCACCGCCACAGCCACCCCCACGACCTGCGGCGATGCTGTGACTACAATGGAGCATATCGCAATGAATGGCCGTGACAACCCGTCCGATCGGTACGCCGGGCACCTGGCATCCCTGCAGGCGCGCTTCGCCGCTGCCCTGGAGGCCTGCGGCTACGATGCCGCCCTGGTGTATTCGGGCGCACTTTTGCCGGCTTTTCGTGATGACCAGAGCTATCCCTTCCGGCCCCAGGCCTGGTTTTCCATCTGGGCCCCGCTGGCACCCGCGCCGGACTGCTTCTGGTACATCAGGCCCGGCGCGCGGCCCGTGCTGCTGATGAGTTCGCCGGAGGACTTCTGGTACCGGCCCGCGCAGGTCCCATCCGGCGACTGGACCCGGCACTTCGTGATCAGCCGCGTGGCCAGCCTCGCTGAGGCCCGAGCCGCACTGCCGCAGGACCTGTCGCGGGTCGCGCTGATCGGC
>DATJPN010000244.1:0-8080 GCA_035506335.1 Steroidobacteraceae bacterium
ACTCGGCGCCGGCGTTGCCGATCACCACCACCTTGCCCGCGATCTGCGGCGCCCCCGTGATGGCATACGCGCGGTGCTTGTCGATGAAGGTGTCCGCCTGCCACTTCACCGTTCCGTCCTTCGCGTCCAGTGCGTACAGGATTCCCTCGAAGGAGCCGACATAGACCTTGCCGCGCCACACGGCGACGCCGCGGTTGACCACGTCGCAGCACGAGCCGCGCGCGTTCTTCAGCGTCAGCGGGGGTTCGAACTGCCACAGCTGGCGGCCCGTGGCCGCCTCCAGGGCATAGACGCGGCCCGCGACGCCGGAGGTGTACATCACCCCGTCGACGACGATCGGCGTCGCCTCCATGCCGCGGTTCGTGCCGGTCGCGAGCTCCCAGGCGAAGCCGAGCCGCGCGGCGCTCTGGCGGTTGATCTGCCCGAGGGGCGAGTAGTGCGTCTTGCCGGCGTCCCGACCGGTCGTGAGCCACGCGCCCGGTTCGCTAGCCACCGCCTGCAGCCGCGCCAGATCGACCTGTCCGGGCGGGGGCGGCGCGGCGGGAGCCGGTGGCGACGGCTTTTCGCCGCACGCGCTGAGCTGTGCCGCCATGGCGAGCACGGCGATGAGCGCACAGGCCGCAGGAACCCGGCGCAGCGGACCCCGGCCTTCGGTGTCTTGACAGGTCATCGCGCTTCCCCCATAGCCATTGCGTCCCGGAATCATATCAGTGCGACACGAGCCCCGGTCACGCGCCGCAGCCGGGGGCTCAGGACGTGAATGACCGTCAGCGCCATGAGGTAGACCGACCCGGCGATGAGGAACAGTATCCGATAGGAACCCCCCGCCTGGAGCACCTGGCCGACGAACCGGCTGAACAACATGCCGCCGACGGCCCCCATCATCCCGCCGATGCCGCTGACGGAGGCCACCGCCGAACGCGGCAGGACGTCGGACGGAAAGGTGTAGAGATTCGCGGAGAAGGCCTGGTGGGCCGCCGCGGCCAGGCCGATCAGCAGCACCGCCATCCACAGCTCGCGCGCGCCGTCCACGAGCCATACGGGCAGCACCAGCGCGGCACACACCAGCAGCGTGAGCTTGCGGGCGACATTGACGCCGACGCCCCGCCTCAGCATCGCCGATGAACTCCAGCCGCCGAGCACCGACCCCAGATCGGAGATCAGGTAGATCGCGATCAGCGGCGGGCCGAAGCCGCTCAAGTTCAGGTGGTAGGTCCTGTACAGGAAGTCCGGCAGCCAGAACAGGTAGAACCACCAGACCGGATCGATCAGGAACCTCGCGCCGGCGTAGGCCCAGGTTTCCTTCAATCGCAGCAGTCGCCACCAGGCCACCGCCTCGACCGGGTCCGGGGGATCCGCCTCGATCAGCGCCAGCTCCCGCGCATCGACCCGGGGATGATCCTGCGGCCGCCGGTAACAGGCCCACCAGGCGATGATCCAGAGGGTGCCGACCGCCCCGGTCACGAAGAACGACGAGCGCCAGCCCCACAGCGCCGTGAGCACCGGCACGACGGCCGGGGCGATGATGGCGCCGAGATTGGTCCCCGCATTGAAGATGCCCGCCGCGAGGGCCCGCTCGCGCTGCGGGAACCACTCCGCGACGGCCTTGAGACTGGCCGGAAATGCGCCCGATTCGCCCAGGCCGAGGCCAATCCGGGCGAGCGTGAACTGCATGATGTTGACGGCCAGTCCCCCCGCCATGTGCGAGAGATTCCACAGGATGAAGGCGATGGCGTAACCGGCGCGGGCGCCGAGCCGGTCGAGCACGCGGCCGAAGCTGACATAACCCACCGCATAGGCGGCCTGGAACCAGAAGACGATGCCGGCATAGCCGTTCTCATCGAGCGAGAACTCATGCTGCAGCGGGCCCTTGAGCAATCCGACGCTCTGGCGCTGGACGTAGTTGATGGCCATCGCCGCGAGCAGCAGCCCGCAGATCAGCCAGCGATAGCGTCCGGGCCTGGTGTCCATGCGGCCATGATATTTCATGGGCCCGGCGGGCCGCGCCACCCTCTCAAGAATCGGCCGCGCGCGCCGATACAGCCGTTGCGTGAACACGACCATCAGTCCCGGGGCGCAGCGGCCTCGCTCCGCCCGCCAGTGGCTGCCCTGGGCTACCTTCGGTGCGCTCGCCGCGCTGGTGCTGGGTCTGGGTGCGCTGGCGACCGGGCGCGCGCTGATGCGCAGCTTCGGGGATGTCGAAACCGCGACGACCGAACAGAAGGCCGAACAGGTCCTGCGAGCCTTCGAGGCGGACCTGCGCCAGCTTGCGATGAGCAATCGCGACTACGCCCAGTGGGACGATTCCGTGCAGTTCGTGCAGGATCACAATCGTCACTATATCGAGGCGAATCTGGTGCCCCAGACCCTCGATGGCATGCACGTGGATCTGGTATGGATCGTGGATCGCGACGGCCGCGAGATCTACTCGGGCATCGCCGATCGGTCCGGCGCCCCGTTGCAGACGCCCGCTCCTCGCGCCGACCTTGCGGGCCTCGCCGGCTTCATGCCGCCCGCACACAAACCGGATTTCGAACCTCTGAATGGCCTGGTGGCCACCGCCCACGGGCTCATGGCGGTCGCGGCGCGGGAAATCCAGCGCACGGATCAGACCGGGCCGACCGGCGCCACGCTGCTCTTTGCCCGTTTCATCAAGGACAGCGACATCCAGCGGATGCACGAAACCAGCCAGCTGCCGGTGAAGATGACCTATCTGGCCGGCCCGGACCCCTCCGGCGCGCGGCTGCCTCCGGCGGTCAGCGCGTGGCTCGCCTCCGGCGATCCCGCGCGCGGGACCTTCGCCGCAGCGGACGATGAGCGCCAGATCACCGGTTATGCAGTCGTTCGCGACAATGCCGGGCGGCCGATCGCCCTGTTCAGCACCCAGTCCCCGCGCGACATCGTCGCGCTCGGCCGGCATACGACCCGGATCATGCTCGCGACGATCCTCGTCATGTTCGTCGGCTTCGGCGCGGCGGTGGTGTGGCTGATCCGGCGCCTGCAGCGCAGCTTCGCCGCCCAGGACTCCGTGGAGCTGCGCTACCGCAACATCGCCGCGCAGCTGCGCGAAGCCATCGTGCAGATCGACGGAGCGACACTCGAGATCATCGAAGCCAACGAGGCGGCGCTGCAGGCGCTGCGCTGCACGCGCGAGAGCGTTGACCGCTACCGCGTACAGGACATCTTTCCGGAGTTGACTCCGCGGCTGCTGACGAGCGCCCTGGGCCGGCGCGCCGACCGGTCGGTCTACGAATCCCGGGTGCTGCGCGCGGACGGCTCCTGGGTCGACGCCGAGATCAACGTCACCTGCCTGGAGGTTCAGGGGCGGCCCGTACTGACCCTCGTGGCCCATGACATCAGTCATCGCAAGGCGGCCGAGGAGCGGGAGCGCGAGACACGTCGCCGGCTGTCGCGGCTGGCGCAGCACGATGCGCTCACGGGCCTGCCGAACCGGCTCTACCTGAACAACCGGATGCCGCGGGTGCTGCAGAAGATCGCCGCCGGCAACAACCTGCTCGCGCTGCTGTACGTGGATGTCGACAATTTCAAGAACATCAATGACTCCCTCGGCCACGGTCCCGGCGACCGCCTGCTGCAGATCGTGGCCCGACGGATGCGCGCCGCCGTGTCCGCGCACGATGTGGTCGCGCGCATGGGCGGGGACGAGTTCGTCATCGTCGCCCCCCTCATCCCCGACCGGGGTGCGATCGACTCACTCGCGTTCCGGCTGCAGACCGCCGTCAGCGCACCCATCGACCTGGAGGGCGAGACGGTCGCCGTCACGGCCAGCATGGGCATCGCCGTATACCCCGCGGACGGGGCCGACTTTGACGCGCTGCAGAAGCACGCCGACATCGCCCTGTACCAGGCGAAGGAGGCCGGCCGCAATTGCCATCGGTTCTTCCTGGCCGACATGGACGTGCGCATCAGTGAACACGTGGCGCTGGAACAGGCGCTGCGCCACGCTGTCGGCACCAGCCAGATCTTCATGGAATACCAGCCGGTCATCGATCTGCGCACCGGGCTGCTCTCGTCGCTGGAAGCGCTGATGCGCTGGCGCCACCCGGAGCGCGGCGTGATCGCGCCCATCCAGTTCATTCCGGTGGCCGAAAAGAGCGGCCTCATCGTCGAGCTCGGTCTGCAGGCCCTGACGCAGGTGATCGCGCAGATCCGCGCGTGGCTCGAACGCGATGTCCCCATCGTGCCGATCGCCGTCAATGTCTCCCCCCTGCAGTTCGACCGCACCGACTTTGCCGAGGTCGTGGCCCGGCTGGCGGCCAAGGGCGGCGTCGATCCGGTCTGGCTGCGCTTCGAAATCACCGAGTCGGCCATGATGAAGGAACCGGAAAAATTCATCGACACGCTCAAGACCCTGCGCGGGCTCGGATCACAGGTGCTGATCGACGACTTCGGCACCGGCTATTCGAGCCTGAGCTACCTGAACCGGCTGCCGCTCGACACCCTGAAGATCGATCGGGCCTTCGTCCGGGATCTCGGCGTCAGTGGCGCCAGTACGCCGCTGATCCACAGCGTGATCGACATGGCGCGCAAGCTCGGCCTGAAGACCGTCGCCGAAGGCGTGGAGACGCCCGAACAGGCGGCGCTGCTGCGCGAGTACGGCTGTGACTACGGGCAGGGTTACCTGTTCGGCAAGCCCGTGGGTGCGCGCCCGTGTCGGGCATTGCTGCGCGAACTGAAGCGTGTGCGGCCGCTGACCGAAACCGTGATGGTGCGTGCCATCGCCGCGGTCGATCGGGCCGCACAGACCGGAACCCGCACCACCGGGCTTCGCCGGCGGGCGAGCTCGCGATCCTTGGATTGACGGGCCTTACTGGTGAAGGCCCGCCGGTGGTGCGCCGGCAGCCGCCGGTGCCGCCGGTGCCGCCGGTGCCGCCGGTGCCGGGGTAGCCGCCGGCGGCGGTCCGCCGAACGCCGCGGCCGGCGGAGCGTTCTTCGCCTGATTCGCCAGGCTCACCACGTAGGAGCGGATCGCTTCGGCGTCCTCGGCGGTGATCGCCTTGCTGAAGGACACCATGCCGTTGTCCTGCAGCGCGCCGCCGAGGACGATGGCCTTGAACGCATCGGCGCTCCACAGCGCGCCGGCATAGCGCAGATCCGGGAACAGGCTGCTCACCTGACGGCCGCCGGGGGCATTGTTGCCATGGCAGCCGGCGCAATGCGCCACGTACTGTTGTTCACCCTGGTGCAGCTGGGCCGCATCCCCGAAGTCCGCCGGCGGATTGAGCGGCGGCGGCGTATAGGCCACCTTCGCGGGCAGCTCGGTCGTGCCTCCGAGCTTGTAGACCAGCAGCCGGGCGTAGTTCGGCGCCCAGTAGCCGCCACCGAAGCCGCCCTGCCCTGCGGCCACGACGGCCACGTACTGCTCGCCGTCGATCGCGTAACTCGCCGCGGCGGCCGCGATCGTCGCCTGCGCATCCACCGACCAGAGTTTCTCGCCCGTGTCGGCCCGATAGGCGTTGAAGTTGTGCTGCCCGTTGCCCTGGAAGACCAGGTTGCCGGCGGTCGTCATGGTGCCGGACCGGCCGGTGCCCTCGGTCTGTTTCCAGGCTTCCTTCTGGTTCACGGGGTCCCAGGCGAGCAGGTATGACCGCGGGCCCTCGAGCCGCGGCGCGGGCTCCGCGGGTCGCTTGGTGATGTTGATGCCGAGCAGCTGGTTGCCCATCTTCGCGCCGAGCTCGGCCACGTACGGATAGGTTCCGTAGTTGGCCGGCAGGTAGACGAGCCCGGTGTCCGGACTGTAGGACATCGGGTTCCAGACATGCGACTGGAAGCCGACCAGGTTGTAGCCCTTGCCGGTCTTGGCATAGTTGGCCTCGGGGACCAGGATCGGGCGGCCATTCGCATCGAAACCGGTCATCCAGTTCACCGACGGCACGAACGGATGACCGGAGATGAACTTGCCGGTCTTCGCATCGAGCACGTAGAAAATCCCGTTCTTCGGCGCGTGCATCACCACGTGACGCTTCTCGCCGTTGATGAGGAGGTCCGCCGTCGTGATCTGCGCGGTGCTGTCGTAGTCGAAGCTCTCCGCGGGGGTCTCCTGGTAGTGCCAGACGTACTTGCCGGTCCTGGCCTGCAGGGCGATGACCGAAGCGGTGAACAGGTTGTCGCCGCTGCCCGGCGAGCGGTCCTCCGACGGCCACGGCGCGCCATTGCCGGTGCCGATGTAGACATAGTCCGTCACGGGATCGTAGGTGATGCCGTCCCAGGGCGTGCCGCCGCCGCCGGTCTTCCACCACTGCCCGCCCCAGGTCTTCGCCGCCATGGCGAGCTCGGGCTGCTCGAAGCCCTTCGCCGGATCCCCCGGCACGCTCCACCAGCGCCACAGTTCCTTGCCGGTATCGGCGCTGTAGGCCGCGAGGTACCCGCGCTCCTCGAACTCGGCGCCCGCCTCGCCGATGAAGACGCGGCCGTCGGCGACGCGCGGCGCACCGGTGATCGACAGCCATTTGCTCGGATCGGTGGCCTGGATTTCCCAGATCTTCCGGCCGCTGCCGGCGTCCACCGCGAGCAGGCGCCCGTCGAGCGTGCCCCAGATGACCTTGCCCTTCCACACCGCGACGCCGCGGTTGACGATCCCGCAGCACAGCTTCACGGCAAACTCGCCGGGAACGTGCGGGTCGTATTTCCACAGCCGCTTGCCGGTCTTCGCATCGAAGGCGTATACCTTGCTCCAGGGCGAGGTCACGAAGATGCGGCCGTCGACGATGACCGGTGTCGTCTCGTAGCTGCCGCCGCGCTCGGCGAGGTCCGCGAACCAGGCGAGGCCCAGCTGGCCGACGTTGCCCGCGTTGATCTGCTTGAGCGGGCTGTAGCGCTGCTCGTTGTAGTCACGGCCGTAGGAGGGCCATTCGCCCGCGTTCTGCGGCAGGTCGGCCGGATCGATCCGGCCGCCGGCCAACGCCGGCGCCGCGAACCCCGCGGCCACGACCAGCGCGGCGCACAGGACGGAAATCTTGACCCTACGCATCTTCTTGAACCCTCCGCGCGCTGGCGCGCGTTTTCGTGAGCGGCATTGTACAGGCGGTGCCCCAGGGGGCACAGGAATAGCTCTGTTGAGCCTCCGTAGCCTAGTCAACACGCGACCGCCCCGGCAGGCGGTATGATGCGCGTGCGGGTCATTCGATAAAGGCAACTCCCTTGGACGCAACACACGCACCCTCCGCCGCCGCCCTCGACAGAGCGCTCAAGGACATGTCGGAGGTGGTCGGCCCGGGAGCCGTGTTCGCCGCCGATGAAGACCGTGACGCCTATGGCGACCGGTTTCCGATCGACCCGCGCCGGCATCGGCCCTTTGCGGCAGTCGCCCCGACCTCGGCCGAACAGGTCCAGGCACTGGTGAGGATCGCCGCCGCCCACCGGGTGCCGATCTGGACGATCAGCCGTGGGAAGAACCTGGGGTATGGCACCGCCGCGCCGGTGGTCGCCGGATCGATCACCCTGGACCTCTCGCGCATGCAGAAGATCGAGGTCGACGTCGAGAATGCCACGGTGCTGCTGGAGCCCGGCGTCGGGTTCTATGACCTCTACGACTATCTGCAGACGCGCAATATTCCGCTGTGGCTGTCCGTGCCGGGCAACAGCTGGGGCTCGGTCATCGGCAATGCCCTCGATCGCGGCCTCGGCTACACCCCCTACGGCGAGCACACGCGCAACCTCTGCGGCATGGAAGTGGTCCTGCCGGACGGGTCGCTGGTGCGCACCGGCATGGGCGCCATGCCCAACTCGCCGTCCTGGCAGCTGCACAAGTACGGTTACGGCCCGGCCTGGGACCAGCTGTTCGTGCAGTCGAACTTCGGCATCGTGACCAAGGCCGGCATGTGGCTGATGCCGCAACCGCAGGTGGTGCGCGGCTTCGACGTCGAGATGGACCGCATGGAGGACTTGGGTCCGCTCATCGACACCATCGGTCCGCTGCGCCGCGAGGGCGTGCTGCAGCAGTCACCGACCATTGGCAACTGGTTCCGCGCCGCCAACATCCTCACCACCCGGCACCAGTGGACCGATCAGCCCGGCTCGCTATCCGATGAGGTGATCAGCGCCATCCGCAAGCACTTTG
>DATJPN010000245.1:0-33411 GCA_035506335.1 Steroidobacteraceae bacterium
TGGGCCGACTCGCCGGGCCCCTCGGCGGTGGCTTCGGGTTGCTGGTCACCGCGGACGGCAGCGACATCGTGCATCTGCCGACGCTCCCGGCGACGGCGAATTCACTGCAACGAACGGCACGCCTGAGCCTCGACTCCACGGGCACCCTGCGCGGCGAGGTCAAGGAGGTTTCCACGGGTGACGTCGCCGCAATCGCCCGCCTCGCGGCGGACAGTGCGGCCCAGAGCACCGATCAGATCAAGCCCATCGAGTCCGTCCTGGCGCAATCCTTTGCGACCTTCACCGTCAGGAATGCCGTGATCGGCAACCAGCGCGCACGCGACATGCCCCTGGAGTGGACTTATGACATCGAGGTCCCGCGGTTCGCGGAAGCCAGCGGTGACATCGTGACGTTGCGGCCGCGCGTCCTCGGATCCGAGGCGACCGGATTCCTGGAAACCAGGGAGGCCCGTGAAAACGACATCGAGTTCGAGGGTCCGTCCAGGAACACTGATCAATTCGAGATCACACTGCCGCCGGGATACGTCGTCGACGACCTGCCGCCGCCCCTCGATATCGACAATGCCTACGCCGCGTATCACAGCAGGACGGAGGTCGTGGGCCGTGCGCTCAGATACACGCGCAGTCTCGAGATCAAGCAGATCACCGCTCCGGTCAGCCAGGCCGAGGATCTGAAGCAGTTCTTCAGGAGCATCCTGAACGATGAGGGTGCAGTGGTGGTGCTGCGGCACACGAACGGCAATTAGGCCGCGTCAATCGACACCGGCATCCAGCCCGTCACGATCGCGAAATAGTCGCAGGCTTTCGCCAGCCGGCGCGGGTGATCAGTCAGGATCCAGGGAACCGGGAGCAGATGCTGCGTTGCCGCAGACTCCGGGCATCTCGGCCTGACATGGTTGTCACACTCGGGGGCCTCGGCGGCTTGTAACCATGGAACGGCCTCGCGCCGCAATATGGGATGCAGACAATGAAAGTCTTCGAAATGATCACCGGGGGACTGCGGATCGCGCGGACCTCGAGGGCACTGTGGCTCTACGGCTTCTTCGTCGGCCTCGGGACCGCGGTGAACGCCGGCAACAATGGCCACGTCCCCGGGGCACCGGCCGCGCACGTCGCACCGCGTGCCTTCACCGGCGGGACGGGGGCGCTGGCGATCGGCGTGCTCGCCCTGGTCGCCGCCGGCGTATTCATGTATTTCGTGAGCGAGGGCGCGCTCATCGACGGGGTCACGCGGGTGCGCCGCGGGAAAGTCGCGACCGTGCGGGAAGGCTGGCGCGACGGCCTGGCGCATTGGGGCGTGCTGCTGCGGATCGCCGTCGTCTATTTCGCGATGAGCATCGGCAGCCTCCTCCTGCTCGCCGCGCCGTATCTGCTCGCCCTGAAACTCGCGGGCACCGCGTTGGCCGTGATCGCCGCCATTGCGGGCGCGCTCATCGCGGTGCCCTGGCTCGCGACGCTGTACATCTGGCAGGCGTTCGCCTCGCGCATCGCCGTGCTCGAGGACCGCCGCGCACGCGACGCCCTGGGAAAAGCATGGCTGTTCCTGCATGGCCGGCTGTTGCAGGGGTTGAAGCTCGCCGTCGCCGCCTTCCTCGGACGGCTGTTCGTCATGCTGGTCGGGGCGATCGGGCTCGTTGCGATCGGGCTGGTCGTCGTCGGCGTGCTCAAGGCTTTCGGCCTGATGCATGCAACAGTGCCGGTCATCGTACTCGGATCGGTGGCGCTGCTGCCGCCGGCGTTCATCCTCGTCGCGGTCAGTGGTCTCGCACAGTCCGGCATCTGGACACTCGGCTACCTCGTGGAGCAGGAGAAGTGATGACGGCCGCGGCGATGCGCTGCGCGCTGCCCGATGAATGGACGGTGTCGTCGCTGTTCGACGCGTTGTGCTCGCGCTTCGGCGGCGACGCCACCTTGCTCGACGAGGCAACGATTCAGAGGCTCGTGAGCGAGGCGCGCGCCGGCGACCGTGCAGCCGGACAACGCCTGTACCGGCAGCACGTCGACCGCGTGTTCCGTACGGTGCGCGGGATATTGCGGTCCGACGCCGATGCGGAGGAAGTCACGCAGGACGCCATGCTCACGGTGCTCACGTCACTTGGTCGCTACACACCGCGAACGGGCACCCGCTTCGTCGCCTGGGTGACCACCATCGCCGTAAACACCGCGCGACGCAGGTTTCGCCGGCGGCGTCCCGAGCTCATGGATCCGGCGCATCTGCCTGCCGTCCCCGACGACGGGGTCGACTTCGAGGGCGAGGTCGACCGGTACCGGCAGCGCGAGGCCTTGCTTCGCGCCCTCGCCGGCCTCGGCGATCGCGAACGGGAGGTCGTCAGCCTGCGTTACGGATCCGAGCTCGATGCGGGCGAGATCGCCGGCATCCTGGCGCTCGAGCCCGCGAACGTGCGCAAGATGCTCGAGCGGGCGCGTGCCTACCTCGGGACGCGTATCGAAGCACTTCTGAAGTCCGATGGAGCCATCACATGAATGACAGCGAATTGACCGGGACCTGGGCCGCGCTCGAGCCGACCGCAGCCCAGCGGCGTCGCATCGAAGCCCGCGTGCGAGGCTGGCTCGACGCGCGCGAATCGTCCCTCGCCGCCGAATGGCTGAGGCTCATCCGGATCAACCCGATCGAAGGACTCGGTATCGCCGCCCTGGCCGGTTGCCTGGTACTGATCGTCACGCCGCTCGGCTGGGTGGTGTCTTCGATCCTGTAAGGCGCGGTAGACTCAAGGCGGTGCCGGTCCGGATATCAATCGGGTCAGGAAGGGATCGATGAGCGTTGCCAGAACCGCCGCCCGGATCTCCTGGCTCGTCGGATTGATCCCGATCGTGGCGGGCCACGCGTTCGCCGCCGGGAATGCCGACGAGCCGCTGTGGGCCTACGGTTTCACGGTCGCGGCATCCGCCAGCGCATCCGCGGCCCCGGCCCCGGCGCCACCGCCCGACAATCGGACTGCGCTTCACGTCGCGGGTTCGAAGTCGACCTTCACACGCGCGCAGGTCATCGACTACTTCGCCCCGGCCGACTGGTTCCCCGAAGATCATCCACTCATGCCGGAAATCGTCGCGCACGGGAGAAAGAGCGCGAGTCCGCCGATGATCGCCTGCGCCCTGTGCCACCTCCCGAGCGGCAGCGGGCGACCCGAGAACGCGAATCTCACCGGCCTGACCTACGCCTACATCGTTCAGCAGCTGCAGGACTTCAGCAACGGCGCGCGCCGGACCTCCGACCCGCGCAAGACCAACACCGCACTGATGGCCGGCTTCGCCCGCAATCTCACCGACGAGGAGCTGAAAGCGGCCGCGGCCTACTTCGCCTCGCTGCCCGCGAAACGCGTGACCCGGGTGATCGAGAGCGATACCGCGCCCGCAACGCGCGCCACGGGCGGCCTGTTCCTCGCCATCGAGGGCGATGGGGCGAGGACCGAGCCGCTCGGCGATCGCATCGTCGAAGTCCCGAGCGACAATGAACAGACCGAGACCCTGCGCAACCCGCGCGCCGGCTTTATCGCCTACGTGCCGAAGGGGAGCCTTGCGCGGGGCGAGATCCTCGTCAGGACGGGAAACGGCAAGGTGACACCTTGCACGGCCTGCCACGGCGTCGACCTGCGCGGACTGGGTCCCGTTCCGCGCCTGGCCGGCCTCTCGCCGAGCTACATTGCCCGGCAGCTCCACGACATGCGCACCGGGCATCGTGCCGGCGCCTGGACGCCCCTGATGGCGCCCGTCGCGGCCGCTCTCAACCCAGGCGACGTGCTGGCGTTGTCGGCCTACCTCGGGTCGTTGCGTCCGTAGCAGGCGTGCGGCGCCCTGCGAGTCGCTCGCGGATGGCTTCCAGCTCGAATCCTTCGCAGATCCTCGGCGCGCAGAACCGCGCGGGACCGCCGTGGTCATCGGGATAGAGTCGCTGGAAGTCGTGCGCATTGTGGAACAGCAGGCGGCTGTCATCGTCGACGAAGGTTTCGGCCCACGCGCCTTCGGCCAGGATCACGTCGTGACTGTCCAGTTCGACGTGGAAGTAATGCACCGCATCGACCGCGTCGGCCTGCACGATGCCCCGCCCGTTCAGGAGGTCCTCGGCGGGTATCAGGAACCCGTCGATGAACAGGGCATGGTTGGGCGAGACCCACAGATCGCGTCGTGGGCTGCCGTCGGCCAGCGAGCCGGCCTTCAGGCATACGGGCAGGATCTTGCGGTTGCCGCGCGCGAATACGCCCGCGTAGGACCGTCGTCCGATCCACTTGACCGGCCGCGCCTCGCCGCTCGCGGTCACGACCCGGTCACCGATCGACAGCCGCTCGACGGCCACTTCGCCGCGTTCGGTCAGGATGCGGGTGCCGGCGCAATAACAGGCCGCGTTGCTCAGGATCAGGTCGCCCGCCTGGAGTGCGACCCCGTTGTCGAAGATCTGAACCTGCAGTCCGGGGCTGCCGCTGCCGGTGGTATCGATATCGACGAAGGTGAGGCCGCCCGCGACGAAGGACTCGACCTGGCCCGCCTGACCGGTGAACGGACCCGCGCCGATGAAGTTGAGCGGCGTGCCGAGACCGCGGGCGATGCCGGACAGGTCGATCTTGTCCGTGCCGGGTTTGAAGTCGCCGATATAGGCGTTGGTATCCGCGACCGAACCGATGACGAAGGTATTGGCGCCGCCGCCGCCGAACATCGAGTCGAAGCCGCTGCCGGCGACCAGGGTGTCGTTACCGCTGCCGCCGACCATGTAGTCGGCGCCGGAACCGGCGATCAGCGTGGTGGCATTGGTCGCGTCGCCGTACACACTGACGTAGGGGTCGTCGTTGGCGGTGCCGGTGAGGCCGGTCCCGGAGAGAATCAGCGAATCCACGTACTGCGGCAGCGTGAAGCTGACGCTCGCATAGACCGTGCCCACGGCGCCGGGATTGGATTCGCTGACCCGCGTGTTGGCGCTGCTGACGAAGAAGATGTCATTGGCACCGCGACCGTTCAGGGTATCGAGGCCGCCCCCGCCGAAGCCGTCGGCGCCGCCGTCGTAGAAGGTATTGGTCCCGGCCCCGCCGTTGAGCACCTCGGTGCCGGCGCCGGCATAGAGGTAGTTGATTCCGGCGCCGCCGTTCAGGGTATCGCTGTCGGGGCCGCCGTAGAGATAGTCGACGGAGGTGCTCGACGTTCCGCCGTAGAGCGTGTTCGTGCCGTTCAGGCCGAACAGATAATCCGTACCGCTGCCGGCATGGATGATGTCGTTGACCGAGGTCCCGTGGATCACATCATTCGCCGTGGCCGCCGTCTGCGTCATCGTCTGGGTGTCGGCATTCCAGCTCCAGCTGGACACGGAGTTCGACCCGGTGACGATCCCGGTGGTGGCGGTGACCACCTCGCCCGGCCCGGTCGGGGTCCCGGCCGCACCGCTTCCGGGCGCGCCGTAGATGGCGGCGGCGGCCGCCAGATCGAGCGGCAGCAGATGCGGATCCGCTGCCGGGTCGGGCAGGGTCGACATGATGGTCAATGTCGGATCATCGGCCGACAGCACGTTGTCTTCGAAGACCTGGGTGGCGTAATCGTCTATCGCCAGGGTGGGGTGCTTCAGGCCGATGGCATGACCGACCTCATGCAACAGCGTGGCGTACGAGACCGAGCCATCCGCGTTCTGATCCTGCGTGTTCATGAACACGTCGCCGGCGTAGGTCAGGTCGGTCGTAAAATACGGCTTGCTGTAGTAGTTCCAGTTGCCGAAGGGGTTATAGCCGATGCCGGCGACGTCACTGCTGCTGCCGGAGAGCGTGCCGAAGTTGACGTTCGAGAAATTGATGTCGCCCTTGCCCGGCGCCACCTGGACGAAGACGATCTGCGAGGCGGCCGCCCACTCCCCGAGGGCCGCAATGGCCTGGGCCTGTTCGGCGGCGCTGAAGGGCACGAAACTCGCGTCGGTGGCGGCGGTGAAGTTGGGGACCGAGGTATCCGAAGCCGGGAGGCTCGTCGGGAACGAATAGGTCACGATCACCGGCGTGGGCGTGGGGCTTTGCGAAAAACCGGTCCAGAAATCGCCGCTGAACAGGGCGGAGGGATCAGTGTTCGAGACCACCGGCATTGTTTTGACCTCAACCCGTGCGCGTGATGGGTCAGATTTCGTTTGAAAGTAGCACGTCCGTCCGCAAATCACACGATCGGGATCGGCAACGATTTAACATTATTTTTCGCCAGGTCACGCCGTTCCCCGCTGCTAAGATGCGGCAGGGTCCTGGCTTGAGTCACGCCCATGCCGCAGCCGCATAACCCGCCAAACTTCTTCGCCGGGCCGCACATCGACCGTCGCGCCGAGGCGCGCGAAGACGCGGCGGGCCTGCTCGCGATCCGTGCCGACCGCAGCACGCGCTATGTTCTGTCGGTCGGTGGCCAGCACCTGCTGCATGTCGATGCCGTGGCCGGAGCGACCGGGATCGCCTTCCTCGGCGGCGAGGATCCCATCGTGCGCGCGGCCGATGAAACCGATCTGGTGCTGCTCGGTCAATTCCAGGATGCCTGGTGCATTCTCGTCGATCTGGCCGCCGACGCCGCCGTCACGCTTCCCGAAGCGACGGCGCTCGCGGAACTGCGCCCGCTGGCGGCCGTCCTGCCCGAACCCGAGTCGGCGCTGCTGGCCTACGCCCGTGGACTGTCGCTGTGGCGGGCGCGGCAGCGCTTCTGCGGCGTGTGCGGATATCCGACGCGCCCGATTCGCGGCGGCCATGTGCTCCGCTGCACCCATCCGCAGACCCCGCACGACTTCTTTCCGCGCATCGACCCGGCGATCATCGTGCTCGTGACCGACGCCGACCGCGCGCTGCTCGGCCGGCAGCCCGGCTGGCCGCCCGGGCGTTACTCGACCATCGCCGGCTTCGTCGAGCCCGGGGAGAGCCTCGAGGACGCGGTCGCGCGCGAGGTCCTGGAAGAGACCGGCGTCGCGGTCGATGAGATCCGCTACCACTCTTCGCAGCCCTGGCCGTTCCCGGCGTCGCTGATGCTCGGCTTTCGCGCAACCGCCGGCGCGAACCGCGAAATCCGCTGCGGCAGCGAACTGGAGGACGTGCAGTGGTTTTCACGCGCGGACCTGTCCTCGGGAAGGGTGCTGCTGCCGCCGCCCCAGGCGATCTCGCGACGTCTGATCGGTTCCTGGCTTGACGCGGGCTAGGCTTCAATAGATGTGTCTCCTGGTCCTCGCCTGGCGGGTGCACCCGCGCTATCGGCTGATCGTCGCCGCCAACCGCGACGAATACCATGCACGGCCCACCAGTCCGATGGCCGTGTGGAAGGACGCGCCCACCATCCTCGCCGGCCGCGATCTGTCGGCGCAGGGCACCTGGCTCGCCGTGGATCGCGAGCGCCGCTTCGGCATCGTCACCAATTTCCGCGACGTGCAGGCCCGGCGCCCGGCCGCGCCGAGCCGCGGCGGACTGATTCCGGAGTGGTTGCGGCAGGGCACTGAACCTGCGCGGTTCCTCGAGCAGGCCGAACCCGCCTCCCAGCTCTACGCCGGCTTCAATCTGCTGCTCGCCGATGCGCACGGCCTGTGGTATGCCTCCAACCGGGCCGCGAAATTCTCGGCGGCCCTCGCACCCGGGGTCTATGGCCTCTCCAACCTGCTGCTCGACACGCCCTGGCCGAAGCTCACGCGCGTACGGGACCTCTTCACCCGGTGGCTCGAGGAGGAGCGCGCGGGAGGGCCGGCGGATCGGCGCACCGCAGAGGATGCCGGCGAGCAGCTGTTCGCCATGCTGGCCGACCGCACCCGCAGCCTCCCGGCCGCGCCCGGGGAGGCCCGGCCCCTGGCGCCGGAGTGGGTCGAAGTGCTCTCCTCCCCCTTCGTCGTGCATCCGCTCTTCGGCACCCGCTGCTCGACGCTGGTGATGATCGGCCACGACGGCTCGCTGTGCGTGCAGGAGCGCGGCTTCGATGCCCGCGGCGCGGTGACCGGCCAGAACGGCTGGACGCTGGCGCCGGGCGAGTGGCCCGCGGCATCCGATGCGTAGGGCGTGGATCCCGGCCACGCTGCTGCTGTGCGCCCTGGCCGGCCCGCGCGCGCTGGCGTCGGTGGACCTCACCGTCCACGGCGTCAACGATCCGCTGCGCAGCAACGTTCTGGCCTACCTGAGCCTCGCGCGCTACAAGGATCGTGACCTGGACGCCACCATGGTGCAGCGGCTGCGCGAACGCATCGAAAGAGAGGTCCGCGACGCGCTGCGGCCCTTCGGGTATTACTCGCCCATCGTCAGCTCGGAGTTGACGCAGAAGGACAAGAACCGCTGGAGCGTCGAGGTGCGCATCGATCCGGGGCCGCCCGTGCTCATGACCGCGGTCAACATCCAGGTCACGGGTGAAGGCAGCACCGACCCGCGCTTCACCGCCATCCTCGCCGCCGCGCCCCTGCATGCGGGTGACCGGCTCGATCATGCCGCATACGATCGCATCAAGAACGATCTGCAGAATACCGCGGCCACGTACGGCTACCTGGACGCGCGCCTCGCCCGCAGCCAGCTCGCCGTGGACCCGGAGAAGCTCACCGCAACCGCGGACCTGCAGCTGCAGACCGGTCCGCGTTACCGCTTCGGCGCGACCACCATTGACCAGGGCGTCATCGATGTCGGCCTCGTGAGCCGCTTCATCCGCTACCACGAGGGGGATCCCTTCGACTTCAGCGAGCTGCTGCGCACGCAGTTCGCCCTGGACGACAGCCAGTACTTCGCCTCGGTCGAGGTGCGGACCGGCGAACCGGATCGCGAACGGCATGTGGTGCCGGTGAGCATCAAGACCCGCCCCGGCCGGCGCGACCGGTTCCAGTTCGGCGGCGGCTACGGCACCGACACCGGCCCGCGCGGCACCTTTCTCTGGGACCGCCGCCTGGTCAACGGCAGCGGCCATCGCTTCAGCACGCAGCTGGAGGCCTCCACGAAGATCCAGCAGCTGCAGTCGCAGTACATCGTCCCCATCGGGGACCCGGCCCTCGAGCATTTTGCGATCGGCGCGGCCATCCAGCAGAGCATCCCGGGCGATCTCAACGACAAGGACTTCTCGCTGGGCCCGAGCGTGACCCTGGTCGAGGACCGCTGGCAGTACGTGTGGGCAGTGACCCCGATGTATTCGATCACCAGCACCGGATATTCGAACCTGCGTGACCGCCTGCTGGTGCCGAGCCTGACCCTGGCCAACGTGCCGCGCGGCTACCTGGGTGAAGCCCTGTTCGAGCGGGGCCTGCAGATCGAGCTGCGCGGGGCCGCGCAGCTGCTCGGCTCGACCGTGAGCTTCCTGCAGCTGCACGTCCAGGACGAACGTGTGTTCCGGATCACCGACGGCTGGCATCTGCTGCTGCGCGGCGAGCTCGGGACCACGCTGGTGTCGCGGCTGTCGGAGCTCCCCGGCTCGTTCCGCTTCTTCGCCGGCGGCGACCAGAGCGTCCGCGGCTTCGGCTTCGATGATCTGTCCCCGGTCGTGACCGAGCGCAACGCGAACGGCACCTTCACCAACGTGAAGGTCGGCGGCCGCCACGTCATCACCGGCACCGCCGAGATCATCCGCGACCTGCCGCGCAACCTCGGCCTGTCGGTGTTCTCCGACTTCGGCAACTCCTTCGACGTATTTGGTCACTCACCGAATCCGGCGTACCCTCATTTCATGGAGTACTCCTTCGGAGTGGGCCTGCGCTGGCGACTGCCTGTCGCCACGTTCGGCTTCGACGTGGCCGAGCCCGTTTCCAGACCCGGGGCGGGCCCGCGCTTTGACATCAACTTCTCCCCGAAGCTCTAGATGCGCGCCTGGATCATCGGGCTGATCGCGGGCCTCATCGTCCTCGCAGTGGGCGTGCCGCTGGCGCTGACGTGCTACCTGGTCTACACCGAGCCGGGGCTCGCGCTGCTCGCGCAGTGGATGCCACACCGCTTCGCGGGCACCGAACTGACCGTGCGCGGCGTCAGGGGCAGCGTCGCGCACGGACTGCACATCGATCACCTGCAGATCCGGCAGCGACGCGTGCGGCTCGACTTCGACGACGTCGACCTGCAGCTCGATCTGTCGCGGACGCTGCTGCAGACCCTGTATGCGCGGCGGCTCGAAATCGGCGACCTGCGCATCGAGGTCCTGCGTCGTACGACGCCGTATGTGCCGGCGCCGCTGTACTTCCTGCCGCACTGGCTGAACGTGCGGATCGATGCGTTGCACATCGCGCACGGGTCGCTGGTCCTGCCGAGCGGCCGGAGGCTCGAGGCCGCACAGCTGCGCACCCACGGCACGGTGAGCGCAAGGACCGTGCGTTTCTACGATGCGACGATGCGTGCCGGCGACATGGGGTTCGCCTCGCGGCAGGGCGTCCTGCGGGGCACGATGACCCTGGCCGTGGCCGCGGACCTGGCTCTCGACTATCACCCGCCTGGCGCCGTGGGCTGGCGGGCGCAGCTGCAGGGCAACGGCGATCTGAACGCCCTGCCCTTCTCCGGGCGCATCAGCGCTCCGTTCGAGGCCACGATCGATGCCCGCGCGCTGGATCTCACCCGTCACTGGAACTTCGACGGCAGGCTCGACGTGACCCGCATCGCCCTCGACACCTGGGGCGGCAGTTCCCGGCTCGGCACGGCACGTGGCGAACTGGCGGTTCAGCTGGATGAGCGCGGATTCACCGCCGGCGGTCGGGTCACGCCGCAGGCCCTGGGTGCCGGGGCTTTCGACGTGCACCTGGGCGGCGCGTATGCCCACCGCGTCCTTGCGGTGAGGGAGTTCTCGGCGACCCATGAGGCATCCGGTTCGCACATCACGGCGCAGGGCAGCATCGACGTCGGACACGGCAGTCCGCAGCTCGATCTCACCGGCGGCTGGACCCATCTCGGCTGGCCGCTGGTGCGCACGGCGGCGGTGCGCAGCGAAGCCGGGGCGTATGCCATCTCCGGTACCTGGCCCTTCGACGTAAGCGGCCACGGCGACCTCGCCGTGGGCACCGTGCCCGCGTTCGACTTCGCGTTCACGGCCGCGCTGTATCCGGAGCAGATCCGGTTCAACTCCGCCACCTTGAGCGGTCGCGGCGGCACGGGAGGCCAGGTGAACTTCAAGGCCGAAGCCCACTGGGCGCCGCATCCGCTCTGGTCGGCCGGCGGCACCGCGACCGACCTGAATCCGGCCGTCTACGCGGCGACCTCGCCCGGACGCGTCAGCTTCGGCTTCCAGGCGAGCGGCGAGGGCTTCCGGGCCGCGGATCCGTTCAGCGTGCAGGTGCAGAACCTGAGCGGCGTGGTGCACAACCTCCCCGCCCGCGGGTCCGGCCATGTATCCCGCGCCGGTGCGCTGTGGCGGCTCGACGGCATCCGGGCGCTGGTGGCCGGCACGAGCATCGCGCTGGATGGCACGTTGAGCGAGCGCGCGGACCTCAAGTTCAACCTCCGCTCGCCGGACCTCTCACTGCTGCTCCCCGGCCTGCACGGTCACGTCGACGGCAACGGCGAGATTCACGGCGCATTGAAGGATCCGTCGGTGCAGGCGACGGTGAGCGCGGGCGCCCTGCAGTTCGAACGCGTCGCCTTGAGCGATCTCGCCGCGCGAGTGGACATCGACCCGCAGCGCAACGGACCTTCGCATGTCGACGTCCACGCCCGGGGCCTCGCCCTCGGCACCCGGACCATCGACGACCTGCGGCTGAAGCTCGATGGCGAAGAGCGCAATCATGACCTCGATCTGGCCTTCGTGGCCCGTGACTTCAACGTCAGGGCCCACGGCAGCGCCGGCTTCGACAACGGTGCATGGCATGCTCTGCTGCGTCAGATGACGATCATCGGCGGTGACGCGCTCAACCTCGACCTTGCGGAGCCCGCGGGACTGACCATCGCGAAGCCACAGGTCCACGTGGACGATCTGTGCCTGAAGGGCTCGCCGGCGCGCCTGTGCGCGGGCGGCGACTGGACCGAAGCGAAGTGGTCACTGCACGCGACGGCGGCCGAGCTGCCGATGCAGACGCTGACGGCCGGTCAGTCGAGCGATCTTGATTATCGCGGCCAGATCGACCTCGCGCTGAAGCTCTTCGGCAGCGGCGGCGGTCCGGTCGAAGGATCACTGGCCGCGAGGCTGTCCGGTGCGCAACTGCGGCATCGACTCGCGGGTGGCAAGATCGAAGTCACGACCCTCGGTGCCGGGGACGTGCAGGTCACCGCGACCCCGGCGACCGTCACCGCACAACTCGGACTGGATGCGGGACCCCAGGGCTCGATCAAGGGCCAGCTCACGGCGCAGCGCGCGGGCGGCGGATGGCGTGACATGCCGGTGAACGGCTCGGTCATGCTGCAGACCCAGCAGCTGGAATTCATCCCGTTGTACGTTCCCGAGGTCGATCGGGCGGCCGGCCACCTGGCCGCGGATCTCGAGGTCGCCGGCAGCATCGGCGCCCCGTTGCTCACCGGCACGCTGTCGCTGACACAGGGCGAACTCGACCTCTACGAGATCAACCTCGCGATGCGCGAGGCGACGCTCAAGGCCACCCTGCAGAGCAACCGGCTCGACTTCGATGGCGCGGCCCGGTTCGGCGCCGGGCATGCCGCGGCACGCGGTGCGCTCGAGTGGCGCAATGGCGCCCCGTTCGGCGATTTCACCTTGAGCGGCAGCCAGCTGCGAGTCGCGGATGTCCCCGAGGCGCAGATCGACGCCTCCCCGGACCTGAAGTTCCACATCGGCGACGGCGCGATCGCCGTGACCGGCGTGGTGAACATCCCGCGCGCGCGCATCGTGCCGGCGGATCTGACGCACGCGGTGCTCGCCTCCTCCGACGCGGTCATCGTCGGTGCGACCAACCCGACCCCGGTCAGCCGCTACGAGGTCATCAGCGACGTGACTCTCGCCCTCGGTGAGGATGTCACGATCGAGGCCATGGGCCTGAAGGCCCGCCTGAACGGCAGCATCACCGAACACGTGGCCAGCAACGACCAGGTCACGCACGCGACCGGGGACTTCAACGTCGCCCAGGGCGACTACACCGCCTACGGCCGCAAACTCGAAATCGAACGCGGCCGGCTGATCTTCAGCGGCGGGCCGGTCGGGGATCCGGGCATCGACGTGCGCGCGGTCAAGCGCTTCGACGACCCCACGGCCGGGGCGACGCTGGCCGGCGTCAATGTCCGTGGCACGCTGCGCCAGCCGCAGCTTTCCTTCTTCTCGGAACCGCCCTTGCCGCAGCAGCAGATCGTGTCGCTGCTGCTGGCCGGCGGCGGCCTCGTCGGCGGACAGAGCGCCGCCGTGACGGGTACCAACGCCTCCAGGGGGGCGACCAACAACGAACTGCTGGGCCAGGGAGCCGCCATCATCGGCCAGCAACTCGGGTCGCGCATCGGCATCACCGATGTCGGGGTCGAGTCCAACATATATAACGAGACGTCCCTGGTACTGGGACGCTACCTGTCGCCGCGCCTGTACGTGAGCTACGGCCTGGGGCTCACCCAGACCCTCAATACGGTCAAGCTGCGCTATACCCTCGGCGATCACTGGACGGTGCGCACCGAATTCGGCCAGATCGGCGGCGCTGACCTCGTCTATACCCTGGACAAGTAACGGCGCGGCGACGTCCGTCCTTGACCTTCGTGCATTTATATGCATAATGCGCGCAACTTTATGCATAAGGCCCGCCCGTGTTCCAGGACACCCAGCAATACGACCGCCGCAATGCCATCGTGCGCCTGCTGCGCAATGGATTCGTGCGCAAGCAGGGCGACCTGGTGCATATGCTGCAGCGCGATGGCTATGCGGTAACCCAGTCCTCGATCAGCCGGGACCTGCGCGATCTGGGCGTGCTCAAGGCCGGGGGCCGCTACGTGATGCCGCCGGATGAGATCACGCGCGCCAACGGCGACTTCGGCGCGCTCGCGCAGTTCGTGCGCCAGATCCTGCCCGCCGGGACCTGCCTGACGGTCGTCAAGACCACGATCGGCGCGGCGGCGAGCGTCGCGGTGGCCATCGACAAGGCCGCCTGGCCGGAAGTCGTCGGCACCATTTCCGGCGACGACACCATCTTCATCGCCACTCACGGTGAGCCCGCCCAGGCGCAGCTCATCGAGCGCCTTCGATCGAACTTCAGAGTCTGAAAAACCAAATGTCCAACACCGATTCCACGGGCGCCCAGCCCATCGTCCTCGCCTATTCGGGCGGCCTCGACACTTCCTTCCTGGTGCCGTGGGTCGCGGAGAACTATCGCCGGCCGGTCATCACCGTGACCGTCGACACCGGCGGCATCGATGCGGCGACGGCCGCCACGCTCGCCTCCCGCGCGCGCGCGCTCGGCTCCATCGAGCACCACACGATCGATGCGCGCGCCGACTACTTCGAGCAGGTGCTGCGCTTCCTGATCATGGGCAACGTGCGCCGCGGCCAGCTGTATCCGCTGTGCGTGGGCGCCGAACGGGTCATGCAGGCCCAGACCATCGCGCGCATGGCGCGCAGGCTCGGCACCAGCACCATCGCCCATGGCTGCACCGCCGCCGGCAACGACCAGGTGCGCTTCGAGGTCGCCCTGCGCACGCTGGCGCCGGATCTCGAGGTGCTCGCGCCGGTGCGCGACCGGGCGTTCCAGCGCAAGGAGGAGCTCGCCTACCTGCAGGAGCGCAAGCTCCCCGTGCCGCCCTGGGGCGCGGCCTACTCGGTGAACCGCGGCCTGTGGGGCGTGACGATCGGCGGCAAGGAAACCCTCAACTCCCACGGCAGCATTCCGGAGGAGGCCTGGGTGCTCTCGCGGGATGCCTTCAGCCACCCGCAAGCGCCGGAACGCCACACGATCGGATTCGAGAAGGGCCGCCCCTGTGCGCTCGACGGCCGGAAGCTCGATCCGGTGGCGCTCATCGAGCAGCTGGAGATCATCGGCGCGAAGTTCGGCATCGGCCGCGGCGTGCATCTCGGCGACACCATCATCGGCACGAAGGGCCGCGTGGCCTTCGAGGCGCCCGCGGCCGAGACGCTGCTGAACTCGCACCGCGAGCTCGAGAAGCTCGTGCTCACCGCCCGGCAGCAGCGCATCAAGGAGCTGGTGGCGAATCCGTACGGCGACCTGGTGCACGAGGGCCAGCTGCTCGACCCGGTGTGCCGCGACATCGAGGCGCTGCTGGTGTCCTCGCAGGAGCGCGTGACCGGGGAGGTGCACGTATTGATGCGGCCCGGGAGCCTCTTCGTCGAAGGGGTCGATTCGCCATACTCGCTGATGGCCGCCTCGCGCGGCGTCTATGGGGAGGCGGCGGGCGAGTGGACCGCGACCGACGCCCTCGGGTTCTCGAAGATCGTCTCGTTGACCGGTGTGTTCCACCGGCGGGCCGGGGAGGGCAGCCGTGATGGCGCCTGAACCTGCTGCAGTTGAAGGAGAGCGCCAGTGAGAAGCGTCGTCGTCGACAAGATCGCCTCGATCACCCAGGCCTGCGGACTCGCGCGCGAGGTACGCATTTCGGCCGACATTCCCGCCGAGGAAGGCGTCGTCGTGGTCGTCGAGGTGCTGACCAACAAGGCCAACTACAACACCCTCGAGCTCACGAGCGGCCGCATGGCCAAGGTCAACAAGGGCGATGTCGTCATCGGCGCGCTCGGACATCGCAAGGCGCTGTTCGGCTATTCGGGGCACGTGCCCGAAAGCATCAAGCCGGGCGACGTCATCCAGATGCTGAACATCGGCGGCGTGCTCGGCGTGTGTGATTCGGCGAACCCCGACAAGGGCAAGCCGTTCGATTGCCGCGTGCTCGGCGTCGTGCTGACCTTTCCGTACCTCGGCGAGCGCATCGGCATTCCCGCGCGCGTCGGGCATCGCAAGCTCGATCAGGCGAGCCGGCTCGACACCGCCGGCGTGCCGGTGGTCGCCCTCGCCGGCACCTGCATGGAGGCCGGCAAGACCGCGGCCGCCTGCGCCATCATCAGCCGCATGCGCCACCGCGGCCTCACCATCGATGCTTTCAAGGCCACGGGCGTCTCCCTGCGGCGCGACATCCTCGCGATGGAGGATGCCGGAGCGCGCAATTCCCTGATCTTCACCGATCTGGGCATCGTCACGACGACCCGCGCCAGTGGCCCGGCGCTGACCCGCACGATGCTGACGGAACTCGCGGCCAACAAGCCCGATGTCATCGTCTTCGAGCTGGGCGACGGGCTGCTCGGCGCCTACGGCGTCGACTCGATCCTGGAGTGTCCGGACATCCGCGGCGCCCTCACGGCGGTCGTGCTGTCGGCCAACGATCCGGTGGCGGCCTGGGGCGGCGTCACCCTGCTGCGCGAGCGCTTCGGTGTCGACCCCTGCGTGGTCACGGGGCCCGCGACCGACAACGCGGTGGGTGTCGAGATCATCGAGCAGCAGATGAAGGTCGCGGCCTTCAATGCCCTCGGCAACGGTGCGGCGCTCGGCGACCACCTCATCCGGCACCTCGGGCTCGACACCCGTTCGACGGGCGCGCCGCAGGAGGCGGCCGCGCTGGCATGAACGCGGCACCGATTCCCGCCGTCGTGCTCGGGGGCAGCGGCTATGTCGCCGGGGAACTGCTGCGCCTGCTCGCGGCACATCCGCATTTCCGGCTCGCGGGCATCCTCTCCGACAGCCAGCCCGGGGAGCCGGTATCGAAGGCCTTCCCCCACCTCGCCAGCGCCTGGCCGGACACGCGCTTCCAGTCCCAGTCGCAGATCGGGAACCTGATGCGCGAGCTGCCGCGCGTGGCGCTGTTCTGCGCCGCCCCGCACGGCGCCGCGGCCGGCCTCGTCGACTCCCTGCTGAGCATCGCCGCCGCGGCCGGCAACTCGGCGCGGGTGGTCGACATCTCGGCGGACTTCCGCTACGGCACCGCGGCCGCCTACGAGAAGGTCTACCAGCATGCGCACGGCGCGCCCCGGCGGCTGCCCGAGTTCACCTGCGCACTGCCCGAGCACCTGGCCCGCTCGCCGACGCCCCATGTCGCGCACCCGGGGTGCTTTGCGACGGCGATGCTGCTCTCGAGCGTGCCGCTGCTGAAGCTCGGTCTGGTGGCGCCGACGCTGTTCGTCAGCGGCATCACCGGCAGCACCGGCTCGGGCCGCAAGGCCGTGGAAGGCACGCACCATCCGCTGCGTCACGGCGACCTGTACACGTACAACCCGCTGTCCCATCGCCACGTGCCCGAAGTCGAGGCCTGTGCGCTCGCCGCGTCGGGCGTCGAGGCGCACTTCGCCTTCGTGCCGCATTCCGGACCCTACGCCCGCGGCATACACCTCACGGTGCAGGGATCGCTCACGAGTGCCCGTGACACGGCCCGGGTGCTGGGCCTGCTGCGGGAGTTCTACGCCGATGCCCCGTTCGTGCGGGTGACCGACGCCGCGCCGCGGGTGAAGAACGTCGCCACCAGCAACTACGCGCACCTGTCGGCGGCCGCCAACGGCCGTGCTGTCGCCGTGACCTGCGCCATCGACAACCTCACCAAGGGCGCCGCCGGCGGTGCCGTACAGTGGATGAACCGGCTGTTCGATCTGCCCGAGACCAGCGGGCTGCTCGCGCCGGCGCCCGGCTGGACCTGAAGAGAAATCATGAACCCGCAACCCGCCTCGTCCGCATCCGCACCCTCGCCGCACGTGACCGATCACCTGGCGCGGGTGTTCGCCCAGTACCCGCTGCCGGTCGCCAGCGCCGAGGGCGTGTGGCTGCACACCCGCGACGGACGGCGCGTGCTGGACCTCTACGGCGGCCACGCCGTCGCCGCCCTGGGCTACGGCCACCCGGGATGGACCCGCGCGCTCGCCGAGCAGGCGCGCAGCTGCCAGTTCCAGAGCAACGCGGTGCCGATGGACGTGCGCCTGCGCGCCGCCGAGCGCCTCGTGCGCTTCGCGGGGCTTGGGCTCGATACCGTGTTCTTCGTCAACAGCGGCGCCGAGGCCAACGAGAACGCCCTGAAGATGGCCTTCCGCATGACCGGGCGGGCGCGGGTGGTCGCCCTCGAACACGGCTTTCATGGCCGCACGGCGGCGGCCGGCGCCATCACCTGGGGCGCGGCCGGCACCTGGTACGGGTTTCCGCGCGCACCGTTCGACGTGACCTTCCTGCCGCGCGGCGATCGGGCGGCGATCGCCCGGGAGATCACCGCGGACACCGCGGCCGTCATCGTCGAACCCGTCCAGGGGGTCGGCGGCGCCTTCGATCTCGGCGCCGATTACCTGCGCGCGCTGCGGGAGCGCTGCGATGCGACCGGCGCGGCGCTGATCTTCGATGAAGTGCAGTGCGGCGTCGGCCGCACCGGCTATCCCTTCGCCGCCAACATGTACGGGGTCACGCCCGACATGATCACGACCGCGAAGGCGCTGGGCAACGGCTTCCCCTGCTCGGCGCTGATGATGTCGGAGGAGGTGGCCGCCGCGGTGAAACTGGATGTCCTGGGCACGACCTTCGGCGCCGGGCCGCTCGCCTGCGCCGCCATCGAGGCCGTCATCGACGCCATCGAGTCCGAGAAGCTCCTCGAACGGGTGCGGCGCGTGAGCGCCTATGTCCGCGCGACCTGCATCGTGGGCCCGGTCACCGGACACCAGGGCGCGGGCCATCTCACCGGCCTGCGCACGAGCCGTCCGGCCCGGGAGGTTCAGCGGGAGCTGCTCGCGCGCGACATCCTCACCGGCACCAGCGGTGATCCGCACGTGCTGCGGCTGCTCTCACCCTTCATTCTCGAGGAGCAGCATGTGGACCTGCTGCGCTCCGCCCTGCTGAGTATCCCCAAATGAAACGCTTCCTGGATCTCGCGGACTTCACGCGCGAAGACATCACGCGGCTGCTGGCGCTCTCGCGGCGGCTCGCCGAATCGCCCGAGCCGCAGGCGCTCTCGGGCCGGATACTCGGACTGCTGTTCTTCAACGCCTCGCTGCGTACGCTCGCCTCGATGCAGGCAGGCATGGCGCGCCTCGGCGGCAGCTCCTTCGTCATCACGCCCGGCCAGGGGACCTACCTGATGGAATCGCGGCTCGGCGTCGTCATGAACGGCGCGGCGGCCGAACACGTGCGCGAAGGCCTGCCGGTGCTCGCCTCCTATTGCGACGTGCTCGGCATCCGCGCCTTCGCCGACGGCAAGAACCTCGAGGCCGACCTCGCCGAATCCACCTTCGGCGCCATGGCGCAGCTCGTCGACAAGCCGCTGATCAATCTCGAGTCGGCCATGAGCCATCCGTGCCAGGCGCTCGCGGACTGGAAGACCCTCGATGACGTGCAGGTGCCGCGCAAGGGCCGGTTCGTGCTCTCCTGGGTGTGGCATCCGCGCGCGCTGCCGCTCGCCGTGCCGGCCACCGCGCTGCACATGGCCGCGATGCGCGGCATGGACGTGACCGTGCTGCGCCCCGAGGGCTTCGCGCTGCCGGCGCCGCTCATGGAGAAGGCGCGCCGCGCCGCGAGCGCGGCGGGGGGCTCGGTGCGCGAGACCGCCGACCGCCGCGAGGCGCTCGAGGGCGCGCAGGTGATATACGCCAAAGAATGGGGCGCCACGAGCTGCTACGGCGACGTCGAGGGGGATGCGCGGCTGCGCTCGTCGCTCACCGACTGGTGCGTGCGCAACAGCTGGTTCGACCGCACCGATCCGGCCTGTCGGCTGATGCACTGCCTCCCCGTGCGTCGCAACACGGCGGTCGCCGACGAAGTGCTCGACGGGCCCCGCAGCATCGTGCAGCGCGAGGCCCACAACCGCCTGCTCGTGCAGATGGCGGTGCTATACCGGATGCTCAAAGGAGACGCTTAGGTGATCATGCATCGGACCGACCAGGGGGCCACGATCCGCGCGCTGAAGAGCGCCGCGCCGTACATCCGCATGTACAAGGGCAAGACCTTCGTGATCAAGGCGGGCGGCGGCGTCTTCGGCAGCGCCGCATTGACCCACTCGCTCATCGAGCAGATCAGCATCCTGCACTACATGGGCGTGCGGGTCGTGATGGTGCACGGCGGCGGCCCGCAGGTGACGGAGGTGTCCGAGGCCATGGGCGTCAGGAGCCAGATGCTGCAGGGCCGGCGCGTCACCGATGAGAAGTCCATCGAGGTCACCGCGATGGTGTTGAGCGGTCTCATCAACACCCGCATCCTCGCCATCTGCCGCGATCTCAACGTCCAGGCGATCGGCATCAGCGGCGTCGATGCCGGCCTGGTCCAGGCGCACAGGCGCCCGCCGGCGCGGCTCGAGGGCAGCGGCGAAGTGGTGGATTACGGCCTGGTGGGCGACATCGACCGCATCGACACCGGCGCCATCCGCAACCTGCTCGAGAACGGCTACCTGCCGGTCATCAGCCCGTTGTCCTCGGACGAGCACGGCACGCTGCTCAACATCAACGCCGACACGGTGGCGGCCGCCATCGGCGCCGCGCTGGGCGCCGAGAAGCTGATCCTGTGCACCGGCGCGCCCGGCATCCTCGAGCGCCTGGAGGACCCCGGTTCGCTGATCTCCTACACCGACCTCGAGGGCCTGCAGCGGCTGCGCGAGGCCGGGAGCCTCACCGACGGCATGCTGCCGAAGGTGCGCGCCATCGAGAACGCCATCAAGGGCGGCGTGCGCCGCGTGCACGTGGTGTCCTACTCCTCCCCGGAGGGCATCCTGGGCGAGGTCTTCACCAACGAAGGCACCGGCACCCTCATCGTCGACGACATCGACGCCCTGCCCGCCAACGAAACATGACCCGTCTCTGGGACAAGGGTGCACCGCTCGATGCGCGCGTCCTCGCCTACACGGCCGGGGATGACTACCTGCTCGATGAACGCCTGGTCCGGTACGACGTGCAGGCCTCGCTCGCGCACGCGCGCATGCTCCACGACCGCAAGCTCCTGTCGGAGCAGGATCTGGCGGCCATCACCGCGGGCTTGAACGAGCTCGCGCAGGCCCACGCCGAGGGCGCCTGGCACATCGAGCTGGCCGACGAGGACGGGCAGACCGCGCTCGAATCGCGGCTGACGCAGAAGATCGGCGAGGCCGGCGCCCGTATCCACCTCGGCCGCTCGCGCAATGACCAGGTGCTGACCGCACTGCGTCTGTACCTGCAGGACGCCACACGGGAGCTCGCCGCCGGGGCGCGCCGAGTGGCCGTCGCCCTGGACGAGCTCGGTGCCCGCGAGCACGCCACGGTGCTGCCCGGCTACACCCATATGCAGCAGGCCATGCCGAGTTCCGTGCCCTTGTGGGCCGGCGGCTTCGCGGCCGAGATCCGCGACGACGCGGAGAACCTCGAGGGCGTGCTGCGGCGCCTCGGACGCAATCCGCTCGGATCGGCGGCCGGCTATGGCGCGCCGGGACTGCCGCTCGACCGGGACGCGACCACCCGCGATCTCGGGTTCGAATCCACGCAGAGGCCCGTGACCGCGGTGCAGCTCTCGCGCGGCAAGGCCGAGGCGCAGCTGCTGTTCGAGATCACGCTGCTGATGCAGGACCTCGGGCGTTTCGCCGCCGACGTGCTGCTGTTCTACACGCAGGAATTCGGCTTCGTGGCCCTGCCGGATGAGTTCACGACGGGCTCGTCCATCATGCCGCAGAAGCGCAACCCGGACGTGTTCGAGCTGGTGCGCGGCCGCGGCGCCACGGCGCATGCCGCGCTCGATGAGGCGCTCGGCATCTTCGCGAAGCTGCCCTCGGGCTACCAGCGCGACCTGCAGCTGCTCAAGGCGCCGCTGTTCCGCGGCATCGACCTCGCCGCGCAGACGCTCGATCTGCTGCCGGCGGCCATCGCGGCGATGTCGTTCAAGCCGCAGAACATCGAGCTCGATCCGGCGATCCATGCCGCCGAACAGGCCTATGCCATGGTGGTCCAGGAAGGCATTCCATTCCGCGAAGCCTACCGCCGGGTCGCGGCGAAGCTCAAAGGCTAGGCTGCCCATGAGGACGACTCGCGCCCGCGTACCGCGTTGCCTGGCCGCACTCGCGCTCGGCGGCATGCTCGTCGGCCTCGCCGCCTGCGGGCAGCGCGGTGCGCTGTACCTGCCGGATCGCAATGCGCGCGTGGTGACCCACCCGGCCGCCTCCGCGCCGGCTGCGGCATCGGCGCCCGAGGCATCCTCCGCGCCGCATTAGGCGCGCAACGGCCGCCGCTACGGATGCTTCAGATGCGTGGCGCCCTTGGGCAGTTGCATGATCTCGAGCACGTTGCCGTCGGGATCGACCAGTATCGCCGTCTTCAAGGACATACCGCCGATCGAGACCGGTGCCACGTCGGTCCTGATCGTCGCGCCCGCCGCTTTCGCGGCCGCCACGGCAGCGCCGATGTCCGACACCCGGAAGATCGCGTGCCCGATCGGGTCACTGGCCGCGCCGGCATCCCGACGCGCGACCAGAAACTCGGGCGATGAGCCGGCCTTGGCTGCGGCGACGGTGGCGCCGTAGCGCATGATGATCTCCGTCGGTGGCTGCCCGACCCGGTCGATCTCCTTCAGGCCAAACGCCGCATCGTAGAACCTGGCAAGCGCCGCGACATCCTTGGCGCCCAGCCGGACCGCCAGCACCGTGGTGTCCGCCTGCACCCACGTCAACCAGGTCGCCGCGGTGAGCCCCACCATCACCTTGATCGTCCGTCGCATATCGCGTTCCCCCCCGGATACGACAGCGCATTGTCGTTTCGGGCACCGTAGCACGCCCTTCAGACGCGGAACAGGTCGCGCAGCGGCTTGACGCCGCCGCTGTCCGGAAACACCGTGTCCAGGGCGGCCGCCGGCAGGCCCATGTGCTCGACCAGCGTGCCCTTGAGGAGCGCCCGCAGGTCCAGCGTCGGCGCGAGATCCCGCCGCTGGTAGAGACTGCCGGCCGACAATCCGGGCCAGTCGCAGATCACCTTCCCGCCGCGCACCGCGCCGCCCAGCAGCAGCGCCGCCGTGCCGGTGCCATGATCGCTGCCGCCGGTGCCGTTGACCGCCGCGGTGCGGCCGAACTCGGTCAGCGCGAGCACGGCGGTGTCGCGCCAGGTCGATCCGAGCTGGGTCTTGAGCGTGCGCAGCGCCGCATCCAGCGCCGCGAAGCGCGTGCCGAGCTGACCGCGCGCGCCGCCCTCGTTGGCGTGGGTATCCCAGCCCGTGGTATCGAACACGGCCACCCGCGGCCCCGCTTCGTTGGCGAGGAACCCGGCCGTCGCGCGGATGACCTCCTCGTAGCGATTCGGGCCTGCGCCACCCATCATCGGCTGCGACCCGTCACCGGCCATGGCATTCGCCGTCTGCGCCTCACCCAGGCGTTGGCCCAGCATCGGGTCGTGCGCGTACAGCTCCGCGATGCGCTGCAGGGTGTCCGGATCCAGCTCCGCGAGTTTCGTGGGCGCCCACGAGGCCACTTCGGCCGGACCCCGCATCATCAGCGGCACGTTCGAGCCGAGCGCCACGCCGCGCTCGGCGCCGCGGGCGGCCCTGGGCTGCGCCGCCAGGGCACGGTTCAGCCAGCCGGTCTGCGAGGCATGGGGCACGACCACGCCGCTTTCGAGGACGTCCTGACCGTCGAAATGGGAGCGGTCGCGGTACGGGGTCGCGACCGCCTGAAACACGGTGAGCTCCCCGGCTGCGAAGGATTCGTGGAGGAACGCGAGCTGCGGATGCAGGCCGAAGAGGTCATCGAGGCGCAAGGCGCCATCGGTCGCGCCGGGTGCCGCGATCGCGAGACTCCCGCGCAGGCGCCCGTAATCCGGATCACCCCAGGGCGGCACGGCGGCCAGGCCGTCGACGGCGCCGCGCATGATCACGACGACCAGACGCGAATCGCCGCCCGAACCGGCGAAGCTCAAGCGCGTCGTCAGCAGTGCGCCCCCGGCGGCGAGCGTCGCACCCTGTAGAAACCGTCGTCGCTGCAGCGTCGTGTCCATGTGCTGATCCTGCGAGATCTGATGAGGTTGTCGCGGGCGCTCAGCGCCGCATGAATTCCGGGGACGCCAGCAGCAAGGTGACCGCCTGCGCGGCGCTCGCCGCGCGGCCGAGCGCCTGGCGCGTGTCCGCGCCGAGCGTCGCCCCCAGCAGCTGCGGCGCGAGCTCCTGCGCGTTCACACCGGCGCCGACGCGCTGCCCGATCTGATCGGCCCAGCGCAGGCGCTGCATCAGCGCCGAGGCGCCGTCCCAATCCGCGCTGCGGTCCGGCCAGCCCGCGGGCGAGTTCGGCGACCAGACCCGCTGCCCCAGGTTCGCGAAGACCGGCGGCACGCTGCGGGCATCTGCCAGGGGCAGGTCGAGCGCGCGCCAGGCCGAAATCACGTAGTCATTCGGTGTCTTGAACTTGCTCAGGGGCCGTGACCAGGCACTCTCCTCGGCGATCAACGCCCGGTACACGGCGGGCAGATCCCCACCGCTGCGTTCGAAGACCCCGGCCAGGCGGGAGATCGCCTCCGGCGGCGGATCATCGGCGATGAAGTGCCGGGAGAGCTGCGTGGCGATGTGCCGGGCGGTGGCGGGATGGCGCGCGAGATCGAGCAGCACCGACTCGCCCTGATCGCGTCCCTCCTGTGCGTAGCGCCGCCCCATGACGGTCTCGACGCCGGGCTCGTGGATGCTGGCGCGGAAGAAGAACTCGCCGGGCTCGCCGCCGCCCCGCGGCCCGAAACCCCGCGCGCCGATCGACCAGCCCGTGATCACCTTCGCGAAGGCCGTCACGTCCGCCTGGGTGTAGCCACCGTCCACGCCGAGGGTGTGCAGCTCCATGATCTCGCGGGCCAGGTTTTCATTGATGCCGAGGGTCTTGCCGGTGCGCCGCTGCGCCTGCCCCGCGAGCGCCGAATCCGGGCCGACCGAGCGGAAGTTGTCCAGGTACAGCAGCATCGCCGGGTGGCGCTCGACCGCCAGCAGCAGCTGCGCGAAGGAGCCCAGGACATTGGGCCGGATGGCCTCGCGCTCGTAGCTGCCGGCCACGCCGAGGACGACGGCCTTGTCGACGGAAATGGCGAAATGATTGCTCCAGAATTGGGTGATGCGTTCCAGAAACGGCCGTTCGGTGGCCGCGGCCAGTCGCAGCCGCGCGCCCACTTCGGCCACATACGCGGGCCGGTAGATCTCCCCGAGCTTGACCACCGCCTCGGCCACCGCCTTCGAATTGCGTGACCGCAGCGCATCCAGGGCGACCACCATCGTGGCGGTGCTGCGCAGACCCGGATCCTCGATCACCGGCGGTGTGCCCTGCAACTGCGCCTCGAGCCACCCGCGCGGATCGGCGGCGCAGGCAGCCATCTCACCCGGTCGGGCGCCGAGCCCGAAGCGGTTGGTGGCAATGGCGGGGGCCTGGGAATCGCGCATGTGCGGCTGGTCCTTGACGGCGTCGTGACGATACAGCGCGGCATCCGGCCCCGTCGTTGACACGGGTCTATATAATTCGCGGCTTCGCCATGACTTAATGCCGCGCCGCCTTACATGAGCAAGCCCACCCTCGTCCTGGTCGACGGCTCCTCCTATCTGTATCGGGCGTTCCACGCCATGCCGCCGCTGACCAACGCCGCCGGCGAACCGACGGGCGCCGTGCTCGGCGTACTCAACATGGTCGTGAAACTCGCGCAGGAATATCCGGCCGCGCGGCTCGCGATCGTGTTCGATGCGCCGGGGCGCACCTTCCGCGACGATCTGTTCGAGGCCTACAAGTCACATCGCCCGCCCATGCCCGATGACCTGCGCGCGCAGATCGCACCGCTGCTCGATATCCTCAAGGCCCAGGGTCATCCGCTGCTGCGGATCGCGGGCGTCGAAGCCGACGATGTGATCGGAACGCTCGCGCGGCGCGCCGCGGCGGCTGGTTACGACGTCGTCATTTCGACCGGCGACAAGGACATGGCGCAGCTCGTGAACGGGGCCATCACCATCGTCAACACCATGACCGGATCGCGCCTGGACCGCGCGGGCGTGAAGGCCAAGTTCGATGTCTGGCCGGAACAGATCGTCGACTACCTGGCCCTCGTCGGGGATTCTGCGGACAACATTCCCGGGGTTCCGAAGGTCGGGCCGAAGACCGCCGCCAAATGGCTCGCGAAATACCACACCTGCGACGGCATCATCGAACATGCGCAGGAGATCGAAGGCAAGGTCGGCGAGAACCTGCGCGACGGACTTCAGACGCTGGCGCTGTCGCGCAAACTCGCGACGCTGCACACCGATGTCGATCTGCCCGTGGGGCTCGATGACCTCGTGCGGCAGCCGGCCGACGGCGCCCTGCTGCGGGAGCTCTACACCCGCTATGAAATGCGTTCATTGCTGCGCCAGCTCACCGGGACCACGACCGACAGCGCCGCGGCGGCCGCCGTGAGCGGCGCCGCGCGCCAGCAGCCGCCGGATCCCGCGGCATCGGCCACCGCGGCCGCGCAGGCCGAGGCCCCGCCGGCGCCGCCCGAACGTCACTATGAGACCGTGGTGAGCTGGGAGCAGCTGCACACCTGGCTCGCGAGGCTGCGCGGCGCGGCGCTCTTCGCCTTCGATACCGAGACGACGAGTCTCGACTACATGAACGCCGGGATCGTCGGCGTCTCGTTCTGTGTCGAGCCGGGCATCGCGGCCTACGTGCCGCTGGCGCACGACTACGCCGGCGCCCCCGAGCAGCTGCCGCGCGCGCAGGTGCTCGCGGCGCTGCAGCCGCTGCTGGAGGACCCGGATCTGCCGAAGCTCGGTCAGCATCTGAAGTACGACGCGCATGTGCTCGCGAATCACGGCATCCGGATCCGGGGCATGCGCTACGACACGATGCTCGAGTCCTATGTCTGGAACAGCGTGGCCACCCGTCACGACATGGACTCGATGGCGGCGAAGTATCTCGGGATCCAGACCATCAAGTTCACGGACGTGGCCGGCAAGGGCGCCAAACAGCTGACGTTCAACCAGGTTCCGGTGGAGCAGGCCGCCGAATACGCCGCGGAGGACGCCGACGTTACGCTGCAACTGCACCGCGTCCTGTCCGGGAAGCTGCACGGCGTGCCGGCGCTCGAGCGCCTCTACGAGGAGATCGAGCAACCGCTGGTTCCGGTGCTGGCGCGCATGGAGTACCGCGGAGTCCTCATCGACGGCGCGCTGCTCTCGGCGCAGAGCCGGCAGATCGAGACCCAGTTGAAGGAACTGCTCGCCCTGGCGCATCGCGAGGCCGGCGCGGACTTCAACATCGAGTCCCCGCGGCAGCTGCAGCAGATCCTGTTCGAGAAGCTGCAGATCCCGGTGCTGCGCAAGACCCCGACCGGGCAGCCTTCGACGGCCGAGGATGTGCTGGAGGAACTCGCCGAGACGCATGCGCTGCCGCGGATCGTGCTCGATTACCGGGCCCTGGCGAAGCTCAAATCCACCTACACCGACAAGCTGCCGCAGCAGATCAACGCGCGCACCGGCCGGGTCCACACCTCCTATCACCAGGCCGTGGCGCAGACCGGACGGCTGTCCTCGACGGATCCGAACCTGCAGAACATCCCGATCCGCCGCCCCGAAGGGCGCAGGATCCGCCAGGCCTTCATCGCCCCGGCCGGATCGGTGCTGCTGGCCGCGGACTATTCGCAGATCGAACTGCGCATCATGGCGCACCTGTCGGGGGATCCGGGCCTGCTCGCCGCCTTCGCCAATGACCAGGACGTGCACGTGGCCACCGCCGCCGAAGTGTTCGGCGTCGCGGCCACCGCGGTCACCGCGGACCAGCGCCGCACCGCGAAGACGATCAACTTCGGCCTCATCTATGGGATGTCGCCCTTCGGCCTCGCGCGGCAGCTGGGCATCGATCGTGGCGCCGCGCAGGACTACGTGAACCGCTACTTCGCCCGCTATCCGGGCGTGCGTCAGTTCATGGACGACACGCGCGAGCGGGCGCGCCGCGAGGGCTTCGTCGAAACCGTGTGCGGGCGGCGGCTGTACCTGCCCGATATCCGCTCGAGCAACCGGCAGCTGCAACAGTACTCGGAGCGCAGCGCCATCAATGCGCCGATGCAGGGAACGGCCGCGGACATCATCAAGCTCGCGATGATCAGCGTCGATGACTGGTGCGAGCGTGAGAGCCCGCCGGCGCGTCTCATCATGCAGGTGCACGACGAGCTCGTCCTCGAGGTGCGCGCCGACGCGGTGGCCGAGGTGACGGCGGCCGTGCGCACGCGGATGGTGGAGGCGCTGGCTCTCAAGGTGCCGCTGAAAGTGGATACCGGCGTGGGTGCCAACTGGGACGAGGCACATTGACCGCTTGCGCCCCTCTGTTGCTCAACTGCAACAAGTGGCGATCCAACCACTTGAAAGTTCAATAGTTTTTAATTTTCGGCCCGTTGAACTTTCGAACGCCGCCCCGATCGAATCTGGTGAGTGTCCCAAGCACTCCCCGCTTCCCTCCCTGAGCGGGTAACCCGGTTCACGAGACCTGTTCCGGGTTAGTCCTAACCCCGGTGATCTCATCAGAGGTCACCGGGGTCCTTTATTTTACCGCCCGCGGATCACCGGCTTCAATCCAGCCTTGCAGGCGCTCCTGCGCATCCTCGATGCCGATGCGCCGCAGGGCCGAAAACAGCTGCACCGAGGCCCGTCCGCCCAGCGCTGCAACCGCGGCGGCCTCGGCCTTCAGGCCTTCGGCCCGGGTCAGCTTGTCCGCCTTCGACAGCAGTACGTGGATCTTCCGCCGCGACGGATCGGCCCAGTCGATCAGTTCCAGATCGCTGGCCGCGATGCCGCGCCGGCAATCGACCACCAGGAACAGACCCTTCAGGCTCTCCCGGGGACGAAGGGCGTCGATGAGGGGAGCCCACTGCGCGCGCTCCTCACGCGGACCGGTGGCGAACCCGTAACCGGGGAGGTCGACGATGCGCCGGTCCGGCCCGAGGGAAAAGAAGTTCAGCAGCCGGGTACGGCCGGGGGTCTTGCTGGTGCGCGCCAGGCCGTGACGTGCAGTGATCGCATTGATCGCGGATGACTTGCCCGCGTTGGAGCGGCCGGCGAAGGCGACCTCGACGCCCCGGTCGGCCGGAAACTGGGCGCCGGCCGCCGCGCTGAGCATGAAACTCGCTTCCGGGAACCCACTCACGTGCGTGCGACCTCGCAAGTACTTCGGATCCGTAGTGTACAATCCGCGACCTCTGAAGCTTGCGGAGCATGGATGAGCATGGCGCCGTTCACGAAAGCCGGCGGTACCGCGCTGGTCGCGACCGTAGTCCTGATGGCCGCGGCCGCAGTGCAATCGGCCGCGGCGGACGAGGTCGTCGCACAGGGTACGCCGTTCGCCGACGGCACCGTGGAGGCCGGGATGCTGAAGGCCGCGACCTGCTCGGCGTGTCATGGACCCAACGGCAACAGCACCAGCGCGCAGTGGCCGAAGATCGCGGGCCAGAACGCGGTCTACATCGCCGAGCAGCTGCAGCTGTTCAAGGCGGGAGTGCGCGTCAACCCCGACATGCTCAAGCTCGTCAGCACGCTCAGCGACAAGGAAATCGACAGCGTGGCGGTGTATTTCCAGGCCCAGACGCCCGTCGGTGGCGAGGCCGATGCCACGATGTGGCAGGCCGGCGAGAAGCTCTACCGCTTCGGCGATCCGGCGCGGGAGATTCCGGCCTGCACCGCCTGCCACGGCCCGGTCGGCCGCGGCAATGCCGCCTCGGACTATCCGGCGCTGCGCGCGCAGTTCGGTGATTACGTGGCCAGGCAGCTCAATGATTTCGCAAGCGGCGCGCGCTACAGCGGTGCAAAGCCGGGCGCCCCGACCAGCCGCAATGGCTACATGATGACCACCGTCGCCAGGCGGCTGACCCCGGAGGACATCAAGGAAGTCGCCGCCTACATCCAGGGCATGCGCTAACACCGCCAGGGCAGTCGCCAGCTAGGATTCCATGAAACGATCCATCATCCTGCTTCTGGCCCTGGTGTCAGCAAGCCTGAGCGGCTGCAGCCGCAACTCGCCTGCCCCCGGGAGCCCCGCCGGCAGTACGGCCGCCAGCGCACCGGCGCCGGCACAGCCCGAACCGCCGCAGGCGACCGGCGGCAGCGCGCCGCCCGCGAGTGCGCCGGCCACGACCCAAGCCGACGCCAGCGCGCCGTCGGGTTCGGGTCCGGCTGCCGTCCAGAACCCGAACGGCAGCGATGACGCCCCGGCCGGCACCACCTCCCTGGAGAAGATCGCGGAGCTGCCCGCGCAGCACCAGTTGCCGAACGCGAAGTGGAAGGCGGGCACGAACTACGACCCGGTCGTGCCGGCGCAGCCGACCGCCGCACAGGCCGGCAAGGTCGAAGTGCTGGAGGTCTTCTGGTACGCCTGCCCGCACTGCTATGCGCTCGAGCCGTACATCGCGGCCTGGCGCAAGAGCAAGCCCGCGTACGTCGATTTCGTGCGCGTGCCGGTCATGTGGGGACCGATCCACCGCGCCCACGCGCAACTGTATTACACGCTCAAGGAACTGGGCCGCAACGATCTCGACGGCAAGGTCTTCGAGACCCTGCACCAGCAGCAGAATCCCCTCGTCGGGGATACCCCGGATGACACCTTCGCCCGGCAGCTGCAGTTCGCCCGGGAAAACGGCATCGATCCGGAAGCCTTCCGCAAGGCATATACCTCATTCGCCGTGAACTCCGACCTGCAGCGCGCCGAGGAAATCACCCAGCGCTACCACGTCGAGGGCGTGCCGCTCATCGTCATCAACGGCAAGTACATGACCGACGTGGGCAAGGCCGGCAGCCATGACGACCTGATCGCCGAAATCAACGATCTGGCCGCCGGGGAGCACCGGCGCTGAGCTCCCTCCCGCCCGATTCAGGGCGGATTCCGCGCCGGCATTGCGGTAAACTTGTTGGTTCCGGTCACATGCGCCCGTAGCTCAGCTGGATAGAGTGGCAGCCTCCGAAGCTGCAGGTCGTGGGTTCGAATCCCGCCGGGCGCGCCAAGAACGTTCTGACGTAGGGATGACGCCGAAGGCGGTCCCGAAGGGACGAGGCCGCTCTGGCGGCCGAGCCATCCCGCCGGGCGCGCCAAGAACATCTTGACCTAGGGATGACGCTTCACGCCACCTGAGGTGGGCAGGCTCCGGGTCCGTCTCAGGCCGGGGCCGCGCGCAGACGCTGCTCGCCGCGGACATCCTCTGAAGTGAGATCCGTCTGTGCCGCAATCACATCAATCAGGCGATGGGACGGGCTGCGCGGCAGGTCGATTTGGTGCAATTGTTCCCAGAGGCGGATGCGGACGGCCGGCGTGTTCGCTGACGAGCGCTGCTCGAGCAGTTCCTGCTGGCGACGCTCGGCGGCTTCCGCCTGGTACGCGGCGACGCGCGCCCGATAATCCTCGTTGCGTTCACCGGCGAACAGCAGGGGAGCGCGCCTGAAACTTCCGCTCGGCTTGTCATGGTCCATCGGCTCTCTCCTTTCCCAATCCAATAAAACCGAAACGATGCTGGGGCGGCGCACCGGTCTGAAGCCGATTACCAGCGGCCACGGGCGTAGGGTTCAGCGAAGATTGGCGACCGCCTGTCATGGTATCGCAGCGGGCTCGGGGGCGCCGGCCGAACTGACAGGCGACGCCCGTCAACTCGACTGCACTGGGGTCGGTGGCCTGATGCGTGATTGCCGAATGATCGCGCAACCCGCCGTCATCACTGCAGCTTGCGCAATACTCGGTTCAATGCCATCGGCAGCACAGGCTTGGCGAGGCAGCCGATGAAACCCGCGGCGAGGGTGCGCTCGAAGTCGCCCGACACGAACCGTTCCGCGATGGCCAGCAGAGGCAGCCGGCGAACGTGTCCGCGAAGGTGTGAACGCAGCTTCTGTGCAAGCTGGTAGCCGGTCATATCGGGCAACTCGAGGTCGAGGAGCGCAACCGCCGGTGAGAAATCCACCGCGGCGACCAGTGCCCTGCGCGCGGAGTAGGCAGTCCATGTCGTGAAATAACCGAGCTCATGCAGCGTGCGTTTCAGCAGATCCGCACAGCGCATGTCCTCGTTGACGATAAGGATTCGGAGGTTCGCGGGCGCGCTGGCCACCGCCGGACCATATTCGCAAATTTGCAGAGGAGGACATGTCGTCGTGGCCAGAGAGTGAGTTTGCACAAGCTTCTCCCGATGGGTTTTCGAGCGACGATGCCGAGACGATCGCGCTGACGTGCGGACCCCTGGCACGGGGCACTCCCGGTGCAAAGCACCGGGAGTGCAGACGTTCAATAGCGAGAGCTGCCGCTACCCGAGCGCGCCTTTTCCTGCGCTTCGTTGATCTTGAGGGAGCGGCCATCAAAGTCCTGGCCGTTCAGTGCCTGCATCGCCCGAGAGGCATCCGCGTTCGACATCTCAACGAACCCGAAGCCGCGGGGCCGGCCCGTGTCGCGATCGTTGATCAGTGAGAGTTTCTCGACGGTGCCGTGCGGAGCGAACAGGTTTCGCACCGCTTCTTCGGTGGCCGTGAAGGGAAGATTGCCGATATATAGCTTGGTCATGAGGATCTCGCAAAAAATGACATATTAAGGACGCCAGCGCGCAAACGCGGCACTGCAGCGGTTCGGGAGGCTTTTGAGATGAAGCTCTGGCCTGTTCAGATGCGCCGGAATGGCGGCAGGCCAAGGAGACAAGGCGAAAGGATCACGAGCAGCCCGGAGAATAGCACGTCGTCGGGTCAAGCGTGGAGATTTCGGAAGTCGGCATTGCCAACGCAATCTCACCACGCCCCCGCCTGATGTGGTTACATCCATGGCAGGCCCACACTCGCCCGATCGGCCTGATGAGCCGGTACCGATCTGGTACTGCCGAGACTGCTACGGCACGCGAACAGGACCATGCGCCGCCTGAAGATTCTGCACCGGACCTACTACAATTTCTGGGGCCTCGTGCAGCTGCAGCCTCATCGGTTGCTGCTCCGGCCGCGCGAAGGGCCCGGGTTGCGCATCGAGGTCTCGTCGCTCGATATCTCGCCGCCGGCACAGATCCGCTGGCATCGCGACGCCAACGATAACGCGGTCGCAATGGCGACGTTTGCTTCGCCGACCTCGCAGCTCGCCATCATCAGTGAATGCATCGTGCAGCAGTTCGATGAGCGCCCGCTCGACTTCCTGGTTGCGGATTTCGCGGTGAACTATCCGTTCATCTACGATGCGGACTCGGCCGCCGTGCTCCAGCCGTACCTGCATTGCGGACCGCAAAGCGACGCCGGGATGGTGGCGAGATGGGTGCGTCAGTACTGGCAGCCTGGTGAGCCGGTACAGACCTATGAACTTCTGGACCGCCTGTGCGCCGGGATCCATCGATCGCTGACCTATGAGATGCGCGAGCAGCCGGGCGTCCAATCCGGCGTCGAAACACTCACGCGCGGAATCGGCTCGTGTCGCGACTTCGCCAACCTCTTCATCGAGGGCGCGCGCGCTCTGGGCCTTGCCACGCGCTTCGTGAGTGGCTACCTGAACGCCCCCCGCAGCGATGGAAGCAGTGGCTCGACCCATGCCTGGGCGGAGGTGTATCTGCCAGGCGCGGGTTGGAAGGGTTTCGATCCGACCAGCGGCGAGATCGCCGGCGCCCGGCACATCGCGGTCGCCGTGGCGCGCCAGCCCGAAATCGTTTCGCCTGTGACGGGTTCCTTCGTTGGGCCCTCGG
>DATJPN010000246.1:0-6879 GCA_035506335.1 Steroidobacteraceae bacterium
CGAAGCGCAGATGCTGTTCGTCGTCGGTGATCGAGAACCAGTATTTGAGGAGCACGATGCCCGAGCGGATCAGCATCTTCTCGAACTCGGGCACCGATCGAAAGAACTCCTCGTACTGGGCGTCGGTGCAGAAGCCCATCACGCGCTCGACCCCGGCGCGGTTGTACCAGCTGCGGTCGAAGCACACGATTTCCCCGGCCCCCGGCAGGTGCGCGACATAGCGCTGGAAGTACCACTGGGTGCGCTCCCGGTCGTTGGGCGCGGGCAGCGCCACCACGCGGCAGACCCGGGGATTGAGGCGTTGCGTGATGCGCTTGATGGCACCGCCCTTGCCGGCCGCGTCTCGGCCCTCGAACAGGATCACGACCTTCGTGCGGCTGGCGACCACCCAGTCCTGCAGCTTGACCAGCTCGGCCTGCAGCCGGAACAGCTCGGAAAAGTACTCTCGACGGTAGGCCCGTTCACCCTCGTCGGGACCCACGGCCGCGACCCCCGGTGGCTGGTGGTCGCGGTCCTCGATTTCCATTTCGAGCTCTTCGTCGTAACTGTCCGCCAGGTCGCGGCTGAGACGACGGATCAGATCCTCCCGGTCGATGGAAGGCAGGTCAGTCATGAGGCTATCCCGCGTCAGCGCCAAGACCCTACGTGTAGAACGGGAGCTTTGCAGGCGTGTGACAGCAGCCCGTAGCCGGATCAGGCGTCCACGTTGCCCTTGGCGGCGCTGCCGGTACCGGGCTCGGCCGCATCGGCGGACCCCTCATCCGGCTCCCCGGCGATGGGCCGGGAGTTGCAACTGGATCTCTCCTTGAACTGCGCCTGCAACGCGGCCAGCAGCTGCGGAGTCAGGCTCCTGACCCCGATGAAGGCCGCGGAGCCTTTCATCTGCGGATTCATGCCCAGATCGCGGGCCCCCGCCGTGAATTCCTCGTCCGGTGCCGCCAGCAGCTCCTGTTCGAAGCCGTCGATCAGTCTCTCGAGCCCGACATCCGGCCGAACGCTCATTGGGCGACTCCCAGGGTGAGACCCGCGCGGATCAGTGCCCGCCGCATACGCCTGCGCGCCGAATCATAGTCGGTGCGCGTCAGCCGAAGCGTGCTGCGGATTTCCTCCGCCGTGTGGCCGTCGGCCAGCCCGGCGATGATCTGGAGCGCCACGGGGTCTGCAGCAAACAGGGCACCGATGGCCTCGATCTGCTGCGCGGCGATCAGCCAGCGCTCCGGATCCGGCTGCGGATCGCGGGCCTCCGCAATCCCCGAGCCCCCGACCTGGTACTCGGTGGCGAGCACCGGCTGCTGCTCGGTCGCCCGCCGCCGCCGCCGCCAGTGCTCGGCCTTGATGCTGCGCATGACACCGGCCAGGAACGCCGCGCCGGGCACCCCCGGCGGGATGGCTCGCGATCCGTTCAGCACCCGCGCGAACGCCTCCTGCAGCAGGTCCGCCCAGGAGACATCCGGCGGCAGGCTGCGGCCATGGAGCCTGGCGATGACCTTCAGCCGCAGCAGGTCACACTCGGTCACCAGTTTCAGGGCCAGCGCCCGCTCGGCCGGCGGCTGCAGGGGTGCGGTTTCCCCGGCGGCGACCTCTACGACACTCTGGCTATTGGCCATGCACTCCTCCGCAACCCCGATGCCCGGTATGCGCACCAGGCAGGCGGACGCGGACAAATCCCGATATCGTGTCGCCCCTTGCGTCAGCGATTTTGCGCCGGAGGGGTACCGTTTGGGCATTCCGTTCCTGATCAAGGGCTTGTTGATCGGCCTGTCGATTGCGGCGCCCCTGGGGCCCATCGGCATCCTGTGCGCGCAGCGCACGCTGACCGAAGGGGCGCGGATGGGGCTGATCTGTGGCCTGGGCGCCGCGACCGCGGATGCCCTGTATGCGCTGGCCGGTGCAGTCGCCCTGTCGGCAATCGGCCAATGGATCATCGACGACCAGCTCGTGCTGCGGCTGCTCGGCGGCATATTCCTGGTGTATCTGGGCGCCCGGACCTTCATCCGCCCGGCCATCGTCGTGCCCGCGACCGCCAGAATGCCGGGGCTGCCGGCCGGCGCGCACGCGGCCTTCATGTCGACCTTCCTGCTGACGCTCGCCAATCCGATGACGCTGCTCGGATTTGCGGCCGTGTTCGCGGGCCTGGGTGTCGCCCCGGCCGGGTTGGCCAAAGCTGCCGACAGCCAGGCCGCGCCGCTGGTCCTGGGAGTGTTCCTCGGTTCGGCGGCGTGGTGGCTCGCCTTGAGCAGCCTCGTGGGCCGATTGCGCGCTCACATCGGCCCGCGGGCCCTTGCGGTGATCAACCGGGTGAGCGGCACAGTGCTCACGGCGTTCGGGCTGCATGCCATGGCGGCGCTGCTACCCCTGTCATAGCTTTCGCTTCCGGGCCCGGCCCCGTGGTGTCATTCCCAGGTTCAGTTCGCGGCGCAGGCGCTTCAGCGTCGCCGCGACCCGCAGCTCATCCCCGGATTCGACGGCCTGCTCCAGCTGCAGGAACACACCGAGCGCGCCGGCCAGGAAGGCGTTCTGCGCCGTTTCGGTCTCGCGCCCGGTCGCCGCTCGGGGCAGGAACGATCGGGATACCTGAGACCACAGGTTCACCAAGGACGCATCTCGCATCGGCGCACACTCCATTGCCACGTCGCCGCCTATTCTTGCATCCGATCAGGCCGGACGACACCCGCCCTAACGCGTTGTAACTGGCGTCATCGAGCGCCGCTCGGGTACCTTGCGCGCATGGCAATGAAGGGGGTTCAATGGCGGGCCGTGGCGTCCGCCATGCTGCTGTTTGCGGGCGTGAGCGTCGCGGCCGCGCCCAACACCCCTGACTTCACCAGCGCACGACACCTGTTCCTGCAGGCCATGGCCGAGGCGCAGCGCCCCGCTCGGGGCCCGGTCGCCGACGGCATCGACACCGCGGATGCCCCGGCACTGCGCAGCTATCCCCTGTATTCCTATCTGCAGGCCGAACGCATCCGGCAGCTCTTCGCCGCGGGCCCCGCCGCGACGGCCGCGGCCGACCGCCGCGCGAGCGGATTTCTCGCCACCTACGGACCGCTGCCGGTGGCAACGCAGCTGCGCCGCAGCTGGCTGGAAAACCTGGCGCAACGCGCGCAATGGGCCACCTTTCTCGACGTCTATCGCGACGCGAGCGCGACCGACGCGCTGCGCTGCCAGGCGCTCACCGCCCGGATCGCCACCGGCCAGACCGCCGAGCTCGGGCCGGCCCTGGTGCGGCTGTGGTTGACGACCCACGAGGTGCCCGAGTGCGACCGGCCGTACGCCTGGGGTCTCGAGCACGGCATCATCACGGATGATCTGCTGGAGCGCCGGGCGCGCCTGGCGCTGCAGGCCGGCAACACGACGCTGGCGAAGCCTCTGATCGCCCGACTGCCGGTGCCGCAGGCCACGCCGCTGCGCCAGTGGGTGGCATTGCTCGATACCCCGCTGCGCAGTATCGACCTGCTGCTGCACCGGCCCGGCACCGCGGTACTGCCCGAAGCGCTCCTGGCCGGCTGGTCGCGCCTCGCGCGCCAGGACCCGCAGGCCGCCGTCGATCGCTACACCGAGCTGGTCCGCACCGAAACCCTGAGCGCGCAGGGCGCCAGTCCCTTCGCGCTCGCCGTGGCCCTGGGGCTCGCCTGGCAACGCGACGCACGGGCCGAGGACTTCTTTGCCCGGGTCGGTACCCATGACCTGGATGACAATGCGCTGGAGTGGCGGGCCCGCGAGGCCATGTGGGAAGGACGCTGGCCGCTCGTGGCGCAGAGCATCGCGGCGCTGTCGGAGGCCGACCGCCGCAGCGCGCGCTGGCGCTACTGGAGCGCGCGCGCGGCCGAACAGGCCGGGGATGCGGCACAGGCGCATCAGCTGTATGCCGCGCTTGCCCCGGATGACAACTACTATTCGGGCCTCGCCGCCGCCCGCCTCAAGGTGAACGTCGCGCCGCATCCGCAACCCCTCATCCGGGATGACGGGGTCCGCGCGCGCCTGGCGCAGATTCCGGCCCTCCTCCGGGCCCACGAGCTGCTGCTCGGCGAGCTGCGCGCTCCGGCAACGGCCGAGTGGCAGTTCGCCTACGATGACCTCACCCCGGCCGAGCGACCGCAGGCCGTTACGCTCGCCGCCGACTGGGGCTGGTATGACCTGGCGGTGACGACCGCCACGACCCTGCACATCTTCTACGATTACACGCTGCTGTATCCGCAGCCCTTCGAATCCTCGGTGGTCGCCGCGGCGCACACGGCGCGGCTGCCGGTGAACCTCGTGTACAGCGTGATCCGCCAGGAGAGCCTCTATCGCGCCGATGTCGTCTCCAGCGCCGGCGCTCGCGGGCTGATGCAGCTGGAGCTATCGACGGCCCGGCCCACCGCCCGGAACCTGAAGCTGCCGGCGCCGCAGCTGGCGGACCTGTTCGACCCGCAGACCAACTCGACGCTGGGCGCGGCCCACCTGCACCAGCTGCTCGAGAAGGTCGACGGACAGCTGCCGCTCGCCCTCGCTGCCTACAATGCCGGCATCGCGGCGGCCAGCCGCTGGCTGCCGGTCGGCAGCATCGCGCCCGACGTGTGGGTGGAGAACATTCCCTACAACGAGACCCGCAGCTACGTGCAGCGCATCCTCTGGCACACCGTCGTCTACGGCTGGCTGCGCTCGCAGGGCCAGCCGCAGGACACGGCCTCCTGGCTCGCGCCCATCCGCGCGACTCCGCCGGCCTAGCGCTCCGGCGGCGCGGGCACCCACTGCGAGCTCATCCGGTACGGTACGCCGGTGAAGAGCGCCTCGATGCGGTAGATCCGGCCGCGAAGGATCTTGAAGCTCTCCATGAGACAGATCGTGGTCGGCGACTTGATGGGGTTCTTCGCCGCCTTGCCATCGGTGGTCCGGTAATCCTCGAAGGTCGCGCCATGGTCGAAGCAGGCCTGCGCCATGACGACGCCATGCTCCTCATCCACGAGACTGAAGCGCCGGTCCCGCGCGCGGTCCACGAACCGGAAGGTGCCGAGCCGGAACTGCGCCTCGCAGCCCTGGGCATCCGACCCGAAGCTGCCGTTGGTCGTGATCTGGCCGTTTTCCTCGCGCGCGCACTGCGGGTCAAAACGGGTATGCAGCACGCCGTCATTCTTCTGGATGGTGCTGAAGTAGCCGTCCGCGAGCGCGATCATCGCGGCGCGCGAGCTGCGCTCGCCCGCCGGCACGTCAGCCGAGAACGCCGCATCGTGGACATAGTGAGCCGGGTCACCAAAGGGACCCGCATCGCCCTTGCGATCGAGAATGACCTCGACCTCGGACACCCGCTGGTGCTCGACCTTCAGCCGCATGGCGTAGTAGGACAGCTGCCCATGCTCGGCCACCGTGCCATACCACCCCACGTTGCCGCTGCGCGGGTCAGCCAGCAGCAGCGGATTCGGGTCGCGGGCGGTGGCCGCACCCCAGACGCCGTCGCCGATCATCATCGACACGTTGTTCTCGGAGTAGCGCACCGTGGGCGCCCAGTGAACCCGAGCCGGATCATGCGCGGCCAGCGCATCCATGTAGTTGTTGGCCGCGGCGTACAGGCAGGCGCGATCGCAGGAGCTGTCCCGGGCGGCCGGCGCCGCAGCCACACTGCCGGCCGCGGGGGGCCACGCATAGGGGGAGTGCATGAAGTACGGCACGTAGGTGAACACGACCTCGACGCGCTGGATCATGCCGTTCCTGATCCTGAAGGCCTCCATGAGCGAGATGGAGTTCGGCCACTTCAGTGCCGTGGCGTGCACCTTGCCGTCGGTGGTCCGGTAGCTGTCGAAGGTATTCGCGTGATCGAAGAACCCGGTGGCGACGACCACGCCGCGCTCCTCATCGACGATGGGGAAGCGCCGCTCGCGAACCCGCTTGTTGATGCGATACAGGCCGAGCCTGAACTGGCTTTCGCAGCCCTGGGCAATGGCCGCCGCACCCTGGGCGCCGCTCGTCGTGCTGATGCCGTTCTCGGTGCGCTGGCAGTCCGGATCGAACGCGGTGAATATCTGGCCGTCGTTCTGCTCGACGGTGCTGAAGTAGCCGTTGGCGACCGCCACCAGCCGTTCACGCTCCCGTCGCTGCTCCGCGGGCAGGACCTCCTGGAAGGCCGGATCGTGCTGCAGTTTCGCCGGATCGCCGAACGGGGCCGGGTGCACGGGCGAGCGCTGGACGACGGCCTCGGCCTCGGTGATCTGCCCTTCGGCCACCTTCAGGCGCAGCGCGAGGAAGGCGCCCTGCCCATGCTCCTCAACCGTGCCGAACCAGGCGGCGTTGCCCGTCGCGGGATCGGCGACTTCGAGACCCGTGGCCGACACGCCGCCCACCGAGCCCCACAGCCCCTCGCCCAGGGGCATCTCGACGTCATTCTCGACGTAGCGCGCATGCTTCGCGAACGGCGCGAGGCCCCGGTCCTTGTGGCGCAACGCGTCCAGGTAGCTGTGCACCACGCCGATCAGGCAGGCGCGATTGCATCCCGGGGAGACGGCGCTCGCTTCCCCCGGCGCCTGGGCGCGCGCCGCGCAGCTGATGAGGAGGACCCCGACCAGCGCCATGCCGCGTACGCCGATCACGGCGTGCTGCCCGCGCCGCGGGATGCGATGCCGCCGTCCCTGGCGGGCGGCTCCATGGACAGCACCCCCTGCACGATCCGGGCCGAGGCGGCCGCGCCGCTGTCCATGAAGATCACCTTGCCCTGGGCATGCTCGGCGACGTACTTGAGCGCATCGGTGTATTCGAGGAACAGCAGGAACTCCGGATCCACCCCGGCGTTCTTGAGGCTCTCGGCTGCACCCTTCATGCCGTCCGCGATGTTCTTGCGGAACAGTGCGAGGCCCTCGCCGCGCAGCGCCGAGGCCTTCTTGTCGGCCTCCGCGCCGATGGTCTTGT